>CAMZLM010000149.1 GCA_947311485.1 uncultured Paracoccaceae bacterium | reverse complement strand
GACTGTCTCAACTTAAATATTTTCAAAGCTCCCCTAGGGGCTGTTGACGTTCAGGATTCACAAACGGGATAATCTCTGATTCAATGTTGCCCACTGGGCGTCGCTCAAAACTCGTCTGGTCAAGGCTGCTCTCCTATCGTTTGCAACATTGAATCACAGATTATCCCGTTTGTGAATCCTGAACATCAACAGCCCCTAGGGGAGCTTTGAAAATATTTAAGTTGAGACAGTCTTGGGTCGTATCCACCCACCAAGCGCACACTTATTGCTTGCGCTTTCGTAAGGTTGTGCTACGTTTTCTATGTGAAAGCCTTATTTAGAGGTGTGATCCGACTATATTAAAACATTTTTACAGAAAGGCAAAATAATGCCATTATCTTCAGCCGCTGGCAATCAAGCCCTAAATCAACTTAACAACCTTCCCTTTGAAAACATCATTGGTGGCCCCCTTAATGCAGCCATCCAAGCGCAGGCCCAAGCCGCAGAAACCACCGTGGATTTTATCCAGAGTGTTGGTATGCATGAGGTCAACGGCGTAAAAGAAGCGATTAATGTTCAATTTGTATACGAAGACAGTTCCGGTCAGGCGCGGCGTATTACTGTTCCTATTCTGGCAATTGTTCCAATTCCGTTTATCGTTATTGATAATGTGAGCATCGCTTTCAAAGCGAAAATCACCGCGTCGGCGTCGGCTCAATCTAGCTCATCAAAATCCCAATCTGGTTATGTTAATGTTTCTGCGGGCTACAAGGGCACACGATTTCGCGCCAGCCTAAATGCGGGTTATTCCGCGAAAAAAGACAGCAAAGCCTCGCAGGAATCGAAATATTCGGTTGAATACACAATGGATGTGCAGGTTAATGCGTCTCAGTCGGGGCTTCCGGCAGGGATGGAAGCCGTGCTTGGTTTTTTGCAGCAAGGCACCCATGAATTACCGTTGGCTTTGCAAGCCAAGGTGAATGGCCTATTGAAGAATTATCAATTGCCTTCGTCTGGTTCGTTTACAGTTGCGCCAACGTTCTATCTGATTGTGAATGACGCAAACAATCAACCGATCACAGATAGTGAAATCAGCGTTGTTTCAAATAACGGGTATGTCCAATTAGCAAATCCGTCCGGGGTTGACGATGGTGATGATACCGAAGACGGCGTTTACAAAATCACCTTGGCAGCAGGCACAAGTTTACCAAGCTCTCTTGCCGCGGGGGATGAATTGGTTGACGAACTGTTGATCACAGTGACGACGGATAACGACGTGGCCACGCTCTCGCGTCCAATCAGCTTGCGCATTACTGCCTAGTGGGAAACACATTCAACCCGCGCAATTTTGTGGCGAAGCAGCTTAAAGATGTTCTTGATACCGTAATGGCACGGACATTAACGCATGTTGACGATCACATGACAGGGGTTGCGCGGGTTCAAGTATCCACACTCACTATGACATTTGAGTTGGGAATTTCCGATTCAAAGGCGGGTGGCTTTGATTTTACAAAATCAGAATCGGCTGCAAAACTTAGATATCGATACACTGCCAATGGCGAAAGCACTGTTGATGTCGAATTGATTTATAATGAGGGAACATATGGCGGACTTTGATCTTCATGAATTGTTAGCCGCACCCATTCTGGCAATGAATGAGGCCGAGGCGCAAAATTCAGCGCGCTATGTGGAGTTGCTTGAGGAATATGCGTTCGAGCCAGCAAAGGCCGGCGGTATAAGAAAGCTATCGACATTGTCGTTTTCATATATGCGTGCCGAACCAGACGGAACGGCCCAATTGCAAAATGTGGAAATCCCCTTGGTGCAATTTTTGCCCATTAGCGGTGTTTCCATCGAAACAGCAAAACTTAACTACGCTTTGAAAATAAACCCATCCACGGAAAAAGCCTCGGGAAGGCTTAAAATGTTGGGCCGGCTGGCAGAAACAGTAGAAAGCAACACGCCACTCAGTGGCAATTTGAATATTGAAATTCAGCTAAAGCAAGTTGATATGCCACAAGGGGTCATGTCTCTGTTACAAGCCTCAAGCAGTGGAGTACGAGAGGTCCCCATGCCCAAGGAAGAGCCCGCCCCCCCTGTTGACGTGCCTGTTGAATTGCCCGACAAATTTATTGATTTTGAGGTTTTGGAAAAATCTGCCAAAGTGATTGCACCCGGTCAGGATTACGCAACCGTGATCCGCCCCAGCTTTGTGGAAGGGTTGAAAAAATACGATGCAAAAGTCAGCCTAACCCTTTCATCGCACCCCAAAGGCGCTTTGTCGTTTGAGGGACAAGATAAGCAGGTTATAAATGACAGGGAAGACTTCAAGATCAAATTCCTGACGTCGCCCCGCATCGACGAATACAAAGCATCAACAAAAGTTAAGTTGTTGATATTAGTCAGCGCAGAAATCGATGGTAAAGAAGCGGCGCAATTTACACATTCAATTGTATTACAGCGTCGCATTTCCCGCAAAAGACCGGAAAAGATAATCACGAAAAAGCCAAGAAAGGTGATCAAATGAAGCATACGACGCTCACGTCTCATGACCAAGGGAAAAAAAGTGGTCAAATGATGTGCCCCAATTGTTCAGAGGCGATCCCGGTTACTTTTCATGCGTTATTGGTGGAGGGTAAATTGATCTGCAAAAACCCGTCTTGCAAAACAGTTCTTCAGCTAAATCGGGCGCAATCACAAACAGCGATCTCTTCTATGAAAAAGTTGCAGGCGGGTCTTAAGGAAATTTCATAGGTCCAATGTAAACAGGTTGAACATTTGTTTGTGCTTTGACTCTTTTCCTCTGCGCTGCAATAGTATCCTGTAGAATAAAACAGGGAGACTTTACAGAATGAAAAAAGCAAATTCACTGCTTCGAAATATACTTGGCGGCACAGCGCTCGCTCTGACACTGGCGTCACCGGGGATAGCCGAAGATGTACATGTGAAATTGACAATTCTGGGCGTCGGCGATGTGTATGAATTTGCCGGCCACAAAGGCGCAGGCGGTTTTGCGCGCCTCAATGCGGTTGCCAAGGCAGAACGGGCCAATAATCCGAATACGTTGTATGTGTTTGACGGCGATATGTTGTCCCCGTCGATCATGTCCGGCGTGGACAAAGGCCAGAACACCATTGATCTGACGAACCTAGTTCCCTTTGATATTGCGGTGCCGGGAAACCATGAATTTGATTTCGGGGTGGATAACTTTCTCGATAAAATGGGCAAGTCCAAATATCCTTGGGCCGCAATCAACGTCACCAACGGGGACGGATCGCCGGTCAAAGGGCTTGGCGGTGTGATGTGGAAGGAAATCGAAGGCCTGAAAATCGCATTGATTCCGGTGGCGCAGGACACGTCCCCGATTGTGTCTTCGACCGAAGATTTGAAATTCGGCCCAACGGTTAAATCTGCCATTGCCGCCGCCAAGGCCGCGCGCAAAGAAGGGGCGGATTTGGTGATCGGGGTTATTCAAACCGATATGGAAAATGACCGCGCTATTATGGCCAGTCACAGTTTTGATGTGATCATTTCCGGGGATGACCACTCTTATGCGACTGCCTATGACGGCGTCACCGCTTATGTAGAAACCTCGATTGACGGGCGTTTTTTGACACCGGTTGATCTGGATGTCACCATCGGAGAAAAACGCGGTAAGCGCCGGATCAAATGGACGCCGAATTTCCGGTTTATCGATACAAAATCGGTGACACCGGATCCGGAAACGCAGGCAATGGTGGATGCTCTGGCCAAGAAGCTGGACGATGAACTGGGCATGGAGATCGGAAAAACAGAAAATGCTCTGGATTCACGTCGCAATATTGTGCGGTCGCAGGAATCCGCAATGGCGAACCTGATTGTGGATGCCATGCAGGCGGCGACGGGGGCGGATATTGCGATTACCAACGGTGGCGGCATTCGTGCGGATCGTACCTATGATGCCGGCACGGTTTTGACGCGCAAGGATATCCTGACCGAACTGCCCTTTGGCAACGCGACCGTGATGACCGAATTGCCAGGCAGCCAGATCCTGACCGCGCTGGAGAATGGTTACAGTCAAGTGGAAAAAGGGGCTGGCCGGTTTATCCATGTTTCTGCAAATATGCGTGTTGTGTATGACCCGAGTGCTCCGGCCATGTCACGGGTGTCCTCTGTGACGATTAACGGAGAACCGCTGGACAAGGATAAACTGTATTCGCTGGCGACCAATGACTACATCATGGGCGGCGGTGACGGGTATACGTCGCTTTCGGGGGGGCGTATGCTGATCAACAAAGGCAATGCGCATTTGATGGCGAATGATGTGGTGGACTACATCATGGCCAACGGTACAGTGAATGCCAAAATCGAAGGCCGGATCAAGAAGCTCGGTGATAATTAGGGTTTCTCGCCTTTAACTTGGTGATTCCGGTTTAAGGCGAGGTGCATTAAGCGATAACCTACGGTCGGGGCCGTTCTGTTGTTCTACGTCAGTTGGAACACAGCGCGGCCCCGCTGCTTTTGTGTTTGGAACCATAAGGGGCTAACGGATTTCGCTTTTGGACCCGAATTTCGCCATGGCGGCTTCCAGTTCGGACAAGGGAATTTCGGCGATACATGGTCGCGCGCCGGCAAATACGGTTGCCTCTGCGTATTTATCCAGCACCACAGCAATCGGTTGCACCGGTATTTTTGGCCCATGACCGTCCGGCGCGATCAAATCCCATTCCCGTTGCAGGGTTTTACCGTTCTGCTTGCCGATGACCCGCACCCGCATGCCGCCGGCGTCCGACCCCAGCTTTTGAAACAGCGATGCCAGATGGAATGCCGGTTTTGCCAAAGGTGCCAGTGAGCCGATCAAGCCGGATTGCACCAAAAAACGCGAGAGCCGCAGGCTGTGATGGAACAGGCCCAATTCCAAACCGGCGCGTGCGATCACGGTGTCGGCGTTGAAATGTTTGGCCAGCAAAATATCCGGTGTGTTCACAAGCGAGGCTGGGCGATTGGACAACTGCGTGCCACCAACCTGTAAACGAGTGTGGGCAAGGCGGCTCCAGCCGATGACCTGTTGTGGGCGTTGGTTCTCCCACATGTCAAAGCGCTGTCCGACCTGTCCTAAAATTGCCCGCATCACCGACAGACCACGCGGGGTTTTATTTCCGGGCAGAATGGTAGTTTCTATTTTGCTGATGTGATCCATTTGCGCGCTCAGCATGGTGACCACAGCGGAGGTCAGCGCGGGGGTGGTGCTGGCACCCGAGAGCGCGGTAAGCCCGCGCGATAACGCCAATGCATTCAAGGTGGAAATTCCGCCAACAAACGCCGGATCATCGGCGATATCGACGTAATGCGCCCCGCAGTTCAGACAGGCCGTGGCAAACCGATAAGGCGCATCGCCGTATTCCTGAAATGGGCCGGCCACATCGACCACGGCAAAGGGGCGTAACTGCTGTAATGTGGCGTCCGGTTGATTGCGATCAAACACCAACGGTTTCCCGCCGTAGCGCGTGGTGAACGCCTTAATCCGGCTCTGGGAACGCCCTGCACAAACTACGTGGAAACGTCCCGCATCAATCAATTGGCGCGCCAGATGTCCGCCAAACAGGCCCGTAGCCCCGACGATCACAACTGTTTTCATTCAGCCACCAGATGTCCGCTATAGCGGATTAGGAAACCGGCGAATGGCGCTGTGGCGGTGATGTTGAAACGGAAGCGGCCCTGTGGATCACTGCTCTCGTTTGATTGGCTGTCGGGTAGTAAAAACCGCGGGGCATGCAGATATTTGAACAGGGTGATTTTGGCGATGCCGATGCACAGGGCCTCTGGCGTGGCTGTCAGCCGTAGGTGAAGTGTCAGCGGGCCGAAGCTCTCTTCCAGCTCTCCATCGGTGCCGGTAAAGCGCAGGCAGGACTGCATGATGTGGCCAGCAAAATTACGCGTCCAGACTTCTTTATCCGCCAGTTGATCGACCTGCACATGTACGGGGATGTTGTTGCCGGCAGGGGGAAATCCGCCGGCGCGTAACATCAGACGGCCGAGCAGGGTATCGCCGCGGGTAATGTTTGTTTCCCCGTGGAAACGGCGATTGCCGGCGCGGTGAAAGTTCTGCACGGCCTGGGGAAGAATAGTGAAATGATCTCCAAGCGCTTGTTCAAACGGGTCCATCAAAAACCCCCTTCGATAAAGCGCGCGCGGAGGCCCGGTGTTGGCACAAGGCAGGTATCGTAGCGCCCGAAAATCGCATACCGGTTGCGCGCGATACGGTGATAGAGGAAATCCTTGATCGGGGCCGGGATAAACCGTAACAGCGTGAGTAATCGCCAAATTCCGCCAAGCGCGCCCATTGCGGCAATAAACGCGTCGAGCCGTTGATAGATGCGCCCGTTCACAATCACCAGATTGGTTTCGAAATCATCGGTTGGCAGGTTCAGGGCATGGTAAAGCTGTTGCCCCAAATCCGATTGCGCCAAGGCAAAATGAAATCTCTGCCCATGATCAAAATGCAACATGAAACGAAAGAAACCGGAGCAAAGCACGCATTCACCGTCAAAGACGATCAGATCGTGGTTTTGCAGTTGTCGGGCCAGCTCCGGTCGCAATCGTTTCATTGTGGGGTCAGTCCCCGAACACCCGTTTGAAAATGGTGTCCACGTGTTTGGTGTGATAACCAAGGTCGAATTTTTCTTCAATCTCTTCGGCGCTCAGCGCCTTGAGAACATCGGCATCCGCGAGCAGTTCGGTTTTGAAATCCGCGCCTTCTTCCCAGACCCGCATAGCGTTGCGTTGCACCAGTTTATAGGCGTCCTCCCGCGAGACGCCGGCCTGTGTCAGTGCCAGCAGAACCCGTTGGCTCATCACCAGTCCGCTGAACTGGTTCATGTTGCGCAACATGTTTTCCGGATGGATTACCAGATTATCGACAACCATGGTCAAGCGTGCCAAGGCAAAGTCGAGCGTGATGGTGGTGTCCGGCCCGATGTTGCGTTCCACAGAAGAATGCGAAATGTCGCGTTCGTGCCATAAGGTCACGTTTTCCATCGCCGGAACCACAGCCATGCGTACGATACGTGCAAGTCCGGTGAGGTTCTCGGTCAACACGGGATTGCGTTTATGTGGCATGGCAGAAGAACCTTTTTGGCCCTTGGAGAAAAACTCCTCGGCCTCCAGAACTTCGGTGCGCTGCATGTGGCGAATTTCGGTGGCGAGGTTTTCAATGCTGCTGGCCACCACACCGCAGGCCGCAAAAAATGCTGCGTGACGGTCGCGCGGGATCACCTGGGTAGAGATCGGTTCGACCTCAAGGCCAAGCTTGGCGCAGACGTGTTCCTCTACGGCAGGATCAATATTGGCGAATGTGCCGACCGCGCCGGAAATCGCGCCGGTGGCGATTTCTTTCTTAGCTTTTTTCAAGCGGTTCAGATTGCGATCCATTTCCGCATAAAACCGCGCGAAAGTCAGGCCCATGGTCGTGGGTTCTGCATGGATCCCGTGGCTGCGACCCACGCGCAGGGTCATTTTATGTTCCAATGCGCGACGCTTCAGCGCGGCGAGCAGGGCCTCCATATCGGCGATCAGAATGTCGCTGGCGCGGACCAGCTGGACGTTGAAACAGGTGTCCAGAACGTCCGAACTGGTCATGCCCTGATGCACAAAACGGGCCTCGTCATTGCCAATGATTTCGGCAAGATGGGTCAGAAATGCAATAACGTCATGTTTGGTTTCGCGTTCGATTTCGTCAATTCGGTCCACGTTGAATTCAACGTCCTTGGCCTTCCAGACGGCATCGGCATTGGCGCGCGGGATCACCCCCAGATCGGCCTGCGCATCGCAGGCGTGGGCTTCGATTTCATACCAGATGCGGAATTTGGTCTCGGGGGACCAGATTTTTACCATTTCTGGGCGGGAATAGCGGGGAATCATGGGGCGAACCTTTCAAATGTGACGGTTGCCCGCCTCTTAGACCGAAGTGCGCGTCGAGGCAAGTTTACAGGGGGTATTGTTTGGTTTCAGGTGAATAAACCCTGAATGTCCAATCGATCCTAGCGTTTATGCTGGGCCTGCCGGAATTCCTTGGGGGTCTGTCCGAGCTTGGAAGAAAACAATCGCGTGAAATAGGCGGGGGAGGAAAATCCGAGCTGGTTGGAGATTTCCAGAATTTTATGATCGGTATTCACCAACATCATGCGGGCTTCGCTCAGGACACGCTCCTGAATCAGGCGCGAGGCAGATTTGCCGTTTACCTGTTGGCAAACACGGGTCAGATGGGTCGGCGTTACGCCCAGATCCTTGGCGTATTGTGCCAGGGTACGGGCGGAGCGGAAATCTTTCTCCAGCAGGTTCACAAACCCTTCCATCAGGCGTTGGGAGGCGTTGACCTTGTCGGATTTTTGCAGTTTCTGCGCCATGCGTGCCACATTAACCGACAGCAGCCCCACCAGATATTCCACGGCCAGATTGCGGCCCAAATCGGCGCTGTTGAATTCGCTGGCCAGCCGGTCAAACCGGTGGGAGATCTGTTTTTGGTCCATCAGGTTCAGGATTGGCTGAAAAACCGTGCGATTGGGCAAAACCGTGTTTGATTTTGGATCTACTGCGGCAATGGTGCCAAACACTACCCGCGACAATTCCAGCTGATGCGGCACATCGTGCGGAATGAAAATCACCGTATTGGGGCCAAAAGTGCGGGTAATGCCGTTAATCATACAGCGCCCGTTGCCTTTGGATATCCAGAAAAATTTATGCATGCCGTTACAACTGTCCAGTCGCAGTTCCGGCAACCCGCCTTTAATTGTTCCGGCAAGCGCGCCAACGAAAACCCGTTGATCCGTATCGTCTAAGAGGCTTGGCGTTTGTATGTCCATAATTTCCAGTTCCGTGCAGACTCACAATGCTACACGATTGGCGGTGTCCGGTTAAGGGTAAAAATACTTAAGGGCGAAAGTATGGTCGATACGGGTTTATTGCAAAATTTCAGCGAGGTTTCGCTGCGGCGCATCGGCAGGGATGCTTTGCCATGATTTCAGGCGGTTGCGAAACCATGTGCGTTGGCGTTTGGCGTATTGCCGCGATTGGGCAGATCCCCGCGCACGCAGTTGCTTCCGGGTCAAATCACCTTGCAGGTAGGCGGCTATCTCTGGCGCACCGATGGCCTGAAGGGCGGGCAGTTTGGAAACACAGCCTTTTTGTAATACGGCGCGGACTTCTTCGATGGCACCGTTTTCCAGCATCATGTCAAACCGCCGGTCAATCCGGTCTGCCAGCCAATCACGATCGGCGTCAAGGATCAGACAGGTGGCTTTGTTCTCCGGCACCAGCGGGGGCGGGGTTCTTTGGTGCCATGCGGCCATGCCAACGCCGCTGGATTTGTGCACCTCCCAGGCCCGCTGCACGCGTACCGGATTGCGTTGATCAATCCGGGACAGGGTTTCGGGGTCGTTGTCGCGCAGATAATCCAGCATATCTTCTGTGCGGCCGTTTTCACGCAAGTCGTTGCCTTGATTTCGAATTTCCGGATCAATTGGCGGGATCTCCGCGAGGCCATTGGTCAGAGCGGTGAAATACAGACCGGTGCCACCAATGATAATCGGGCGCAGGCCTTGATCCTGCGCTTGTTGAAAAACCTGTTTGACCTCCGACAGCCAAAGCCCGGTGGAATAGGCTGTGGAACAGGCCACATGACCATATAAAAAATGCGGCGCGCGGGCGGTCTCCTGTGGGTCTGGGCGGGCGGACAGCACCTGCCAACAGTTGTAAACCTGCAAGGCGTCGGCATTGATAACACAGCCGTTCACGGCCTCGGCCAAGGCCAGCGCCAAGGCCGACTTTCCGGCGGCGGTGGGGCCGGCTATCAAAATGGGGCGGGTGGATTTGTGCATAGGGATATTTGTTTTTTGTTGCTTTGCCCCTGCTTACCGTGTTTGTCCGGATTTTGCCATTGAAACAGACCGGTTTTTCAGACAGTTTGCACCGGATGCCATTTAACAGGAGTCGTGCATGTCAGCGGACGCACCCACCCCCGAAAAACCAGCCTATAAACGGGTTCTTCTGAAAATTTCCGGCGAGGCGCTGATGGGGGATCAGGGTTTTGGCCTGCATCCACCCACGGTTGAACGTATAGCACAGGAAATCAAGTCGGTCCACGATTTGGGCGTTGAAATCTGTCTGGTGATCGGGGGCGGCAATATCTTTCGCGGATTGCAAGGCAGCGCGCAGGGGATGGAGCGCACCACAGCGGATTACATGGGCATGTTGGCCACAGTGATGAACGCGCTGGCGATGCAGGGGGCGCTTGAATCCCTGAATATCCACACCCGTGTGATTTCCGCAATTCCGATGGATCAGGTTTGCGAACCCTATATCCGCCGCCGCGCGGTGCGCCATCTGGAGAAAAAGCGCGTTTGTGTATTTGCAGCCGGTACGGGCAATCCGTATTTCACCACTGACACAGCGGCCACATTGCGGGCGAATGAAATGTCCTGCGAAGCGATCTTCAAAGGAACGCAAGTGGACGGTATTTATGACAAAGACCCCAAAACCAACCCCGACGCCGTGCGCTATGACAAGGTCAGCTATAACGAGGTGCTGGCCAAGAACCTGCGGGTGATGGATGCCTCGGCAATTGCGCTGGCGCGGGACAACAACAAGCCGATCGTGGTGTTTTCGCTGGATGAACCCGGCGGTTTTGCTGGCATTTTGCGCGGCGAAGGGACATACACCATCGTAGGTGAATTCTGAGGAGGGCAACATGTCTGATGAAATCGAAATCGATATTGACGGAATTGAAAAACGCATGGAAGGGGCGCTGACCGCGCTTCGGTCCGAGTTTTCCTCGCTGCGTACCGGACGGGCGTCGGCATCCATTCTGGATACGATCATGGTGGATTGTTACGGATCACAGATGCCGTTGAACCAATGCGGGACCGTGAATGTGCCAGAACCGCGGATGATTACGGTCACGGTCTGGGACAAGGATATTCTGGTGGCCGTGGAAAAGGCAATCCGCAATTCCAACGTGGGGATTAACCCGGTGGGCGACGGCATGACCTTGCGATTGCCGATTCCGGAACTGAACGAAGAGCGCCGCATCGAACTGACCAAGGTTGCCGGCCAATACGCAGAAAACGCCCGCATTGCCGTGCGCAACGTGCGTCGTGATGGCATGGATCAGATTAAAAAGGCCAAGAACGACGGCATGGGCGAGGACGACCAGAAAATTTGGTCCGACGAAATTCAGGAAATGACAAACGCCGCCATTGCCAAGATCGACAAGGCTCTTGAGGCCAAGCAAGCCGAGATCATGCAGGTTTAACCTGCATACGGGAGAGAAAGGTAGCGCGATGCCCAAAAATACCAGCCCGCAGAAATCTGCGCGTCATGTGGCCGTTGTTATGGATGGCAACGGGCGCTGGGCAACCGCGCGCGGGTTGGAGCGTCTTAAGGGGCATGTGCGCGGGGTGGATCGGGTACGTGAAACCGTCAAGGTCGCGCCGGCGCACGGGATCGAATATCTGACCATTTTTGCTTTTTCCACCGAAAACTGGAAACGCTCCGCGCGTGAGGTTCTGGGTCTGATGGCCTTGTTTCGCCGCTTTATCCGCAAGGAATCCGACACCATGATGCGCGACGATGTGCGGGTGCGTTTTGTTGGCGATCGGTTGCGGCTGGATAAAAAATTACGGGCGTTGATGGAGGATCTGGAAGACCGGACCAAAAACAACCGCACGCTGAACCTGACCGTGGCGCTGAATTATGGCGGGCGCGATGAAATCACCCGCGCGGTGCGCCGGATTGCCCAAGCTGTCCAGTCGAGCGCGTTGGATCCGGACAACATTAGCGAAGACACCATTGCCGATTTTCTGGACACGGCGGATTTGCCGGACCCTGATTTGATTATCCGCACGTCGGGGGAACACCGGACGTCGAATTTCCTGACCTGGCAGGCGGCCTATGCGGAATATGTGTTTACGCAAACGGCCTGGCCGGATTTTTGTGAATCCGAATTGGTCAAGTCATTGGAACAATATCAAAACCGCGACAGGCGATTTGGCGCAAGCGAGGCAGTATGAGTAGCAAAGCAGATTTTTCCGACCTGATGCCGCGATTGATTTCGGCGATTGTGATGGTGGCCATCGGGGCGGGGTCCCTGTGGATGGGCGGGGATGTGTTCGCGTTGGTGCTGATTATTGCCGCCGGTTTGATGGGCTGGGAAATGAGCCGCATGCATTGCGTCAATCATCTGGTCCCGATGGTTTATGGCCTGTTGATTGCGGCGCTGACCCTGAGCGTGATGTTCTTGACCCTGCCGTGGATCATTGGAACGGCTATTTTGGCGACAGGGGCGGCCTTGCTGGGGCATCAACGCCGACCTGTGGCTGTGCTGATTGTCGGGGCAGTGATTGTGGCAGCTTGCGCCGGTTTGCAGGAATTGCGCAGCGGGTTCGGGGTTGCCTGGGCGCTGTGGTTGATCCTTGTGGTGGTCGCGACCGATGTGGGCGGCTATTTTGCCGGAAAAATGATTGGCGGCCCGAAAATCTGGGCGCGGATCAGCCCCAAGAAAACCTGGTCCGGCACGATTGGCGGCTGGGTTCTGGCGGCGATTGTCGGGTATGGTTTTTATACCAACGGCATTGGCGGTGTGGGGCTGGTAGTGGCGTCGGTCTTTGTGTCTATGGCCTCGCAAGCGGGGGATATGGTTGAATCCGCGATCAAGCGACGCGCAGGGATCAAGGACAGTTCCAACCTGATCCCGGGGCACGGCGGATTGCTGGACCGGTTTGATGGCTGGCTCGGGGCCGGATTGCTGGCCGCGATTTATCTGATGGCGGCGGCATAATGCGCCGGATTTCGGTTTTCGGGTCCACCGGATCGGTGGGGGTGAACACGGTTAACCTGTTAAAACGACGCTCCGATTTACAGGTTGTCGCGCTGAGCGGCGGGGGAAATATTGATTTGTTGGCCGAACAGGCGCGATTGCTGAACGCGGAAATCGCGGTGACGGCCTATGAAGACCGGCTAGAAGATTTGCGCGCTGCCCTTGCCGGAAGTGGCATTGCCGTTGCCGCGGGGCGAGAGGCCTTGCTGGAGGCCGCAGAGCGGCCTGCGGATTGGATAATGCAGGCGGTTGTCGGGTTTGCCGGGCTGGAAATCAGCCTGAAAGCCGCGACGCAGGGCGGCATTCTGGCACTGGCGAACAAAGAAAGCCTCGTGTGTGGTGGAGCCTTGTTGCAACAAACCTGTGCCGCGCATGGCACGCGATTGCTGCCGGTCGACAGCGAACATTCGGCGATTTACCAGTGTATTGGCGGACAGGAAAAAGAGGTGGAGCGCATCATTCTGACCGCTTCTGGCGGGCCGTTTTTGAAGGCGACTTTGGCGGAAATGGAACGCGCCACGCCGGAACAGGCGGTGGCGCATCCGAATTGGGACATGGGGCAGCGGATTTCGATTGATAGCGCCAGCATGTTCAACAAGGCCATGGAAATGATCGAAACCCATGTACTGTTCGACGTGACGCCGGCGCAGATCGAGGTCATCGTGCATCCGCAATCCATCGTGCATTCCATGGTGGGATTTACCGATGGCGCGATTATGGCGCATTTGGGGCCACCGGACATGCGCGCGCCGATCGGGTTCGCGCTGAACTGGCCGGATCGGCACGATCTGCCGTTGGAGCGGCTGGACTTTGGCAAGCTTGGTACGCTGACCTTTCAGGCCCCGGACCCGACACGGTTTCCCGCGCTGCGCCTCGCTGCGCAGGCGATGCAGATGGGGGGGCTTGCCGGGACGGTTTTCAATGCGGCCAAGGAACAGGCGCTGGATCTGTTTCTGGCGCGCAAAATCGGCTTTCTGGACATGGCGCGAATTGTTGAAACCGTGTTAGACGGCGCTACATCGGAACGAGACCTTACGCTTGACACCATCATTGCCATCGACAAAGACGCGCGTCACCGTGCGATTGTTGCGGCTGGATAACAGGATACCTTAATGTTTGATTTTCTCCACTACATCCCGTTGATTGGCGATACGCTGGCCGTGATTGTGCCGTTTTTTATTGTACTGAGCATTGTCATTTTCATTCACGAATTTGGCCATTACATCGTCGGGCGCTGGTGCGGTATCCATGCCGAAGCCTTTTCCATGGGGTTTGGGCCGGTTCTGGCGTCATGGTATGACAAACGCGGCACCCGTTGGCAGGTTTCGGCGCTGCCGCTGGGCGGGTATGTCAAGTTTCTGGGCGATGCGGACGGGGCTAGCGGTGTTGACCGGGAGGTGTTGGATAAAATGCCACCGGAATTGCGCTCCAAAACCCTGCATGGCGCGGCTTTGTGGCGGCGGGCGTTAACGGTATTTGCCGGTCCTGCGGCGAACTTTGTTCTGTCACTGGTAATATTTTCGGTGATGACATTTAGTACAGGCGTTGGCACAAACGAAGCCATTGTTGGCGATTTGCGACAGTTTCCGGGGGTGAAAAATGAACTAAAAACCGGCGATCTTATCCATGAAATCAATGGGATAAAGATCAACAGCCGGAATGACATTTCCGATTTCCTGTTTGATGTGGAGCCTACGCCTATCACAACCTATCTGATCGAACGCGATGGCCAAACGCTAACGGTTGATGGGCCGTTCCCGTGGTTGCCAATCGTTGCCGGTGTTAATCCGGTGACGCCGGCCTCCAAAGCAGGGCTTAAGGCGGGGGACTTGATTTTACGGGTCGGGG
>CAMZLM010000148.1 GCA_947311485.1 uncultured Paracoccaceae bacterium | reverse complement strand
TATCAGGGTGGTCGACGCTGGTCCTGACCTGAATAGAATGGATAATCCTATGGTTTTTATATATGGCACGTTGCTGAGCGATGACTTGCGTCGCGTGGTTCTGGGCCGTGATGTTGCAGCCACGCCTGCAGTTTTGGACGGTTATGTGCGCAAGGCCGTTGCCGGGCGGTTGTTTCCGGCACTGGAACCGCTTGCAGGGGGGCGGACCGATGGTATGATTTTGCAAGACTTGACCCCGCAGGATGTGCAAGCGCTTGATTTCTATCTGGATGCGGCCTTGTTTGCGCGCGCGCCCGTTACGGCCTCGATCAATGGCGCAAGGGTGCCTGTTGAAACGCATTTGCCCAAGGACCCGCGTTTGCTGCTTAAGGGGGATTGGTCACTTGCCGATCATCAGGCGCTGGCGCTTCAGGTAGCACGCCACATCATGCGCAGTTTTGATAATCAAAGCCCGCTGAACACCCCTTTGTTCCATCACGGGCTGGACATGCGTGCGCAGGCGAGCCTGCGGGCGCAGGCCCATCCCGCACCGGTGAAGTTGCGGCACGGATTTTCTGCGGCGGATGTAGAGGTCATCCAGCGTCAGCAACCCTATAGCAGGTATTTCGCGGTAGAAGAGATCACCTTGCGGCACAAACTGTATGACGGGTCCATGAGCGAACCTGTCGAGCGTGCGGTTTTTCTGGCTGCGGATGCGGTAACAATTCTTCCCTATGATCCACAGACCGACCGGTTGCTCATCGTGGAACAATTTCGCCCGGCGACGTTTATTCGCGATGATCAATATCCGTGGGTTCTGGAACCTGTCGCAGGACGCTGCGATGCGGATGAACCGATAGAAGACACCGCACGACGCGAAGTCATGGAGGAAGCCGGCCTGACGGTGAAGGCGCTCGAAAAAATCGGCAGCTATTACACCACCCCCGGGGGGGTGACCGAGTATATCTTTTCTTTTGTCGGGATCGTTGATCTGGCGGATGCCGGTTCTGAAATCCACGGGCTTGCCAGCGAAGGGGAGAATATCCGCACGCATGTTTTACCCTTTGAAACGGCGATGGAGGTCATGCAATCGGGCGAGGTCGAGTGCGGGCCTCTGTTGGTGTCGCTGTTATGGTTGCAATCCAATCGCACAAGATTGCGATCCCGATGGCTGCGTGCTTGAAACCTGTTCGGCGCAGGCGTATCACGGGGTAACTCCTTTTGAACTGGATACAATCATGCGTATTTTTCCCGATCTGCCCCGTGCCGTTGGCCACACGCCGTTGATCCGCCTGAACAAGGCATCCGAATTGACTGGCTGTGAAATCCTTGGCAAAGCCGAATTCCTGAACCCCGGACAGTCAGTCAAGGATCGCGCGGCCCTGTCGATCATTCAGGCCGCAGTTGCCAAGGGCGAATTGCGTGCGGGTGGCACCATCGTCGAAGGCACCGCCGGCAATACAGGCATCGGGCTGGCGTTGGTCGGGGCGGCGATGGGGTTTAAAACCGTGATCGTGATACCGGAAACCCAGTCGCAGGAAAAAAAAGACATGATCCGGCTTGCCGGTGCCGAACTGATCGAAGTGCCGGCAAAACCGTACCGTGATCCGAATAATTTTGTGCATTACTCCGAACGACTGGCCAAGGCCCTGGCCAAGACCGAACCGAACGGGGTGATCTGGGCAAACCAGTTTGATAACACCGCCAATCGCGATGCGCATGTGCAATCCACAGCGCCCGAAATCTGGGAGCAAACCGGCGGAAAAATCGATGGGTTCATCTGCGCTGTCGGGTCTGGCGGGACGTTGGCGGGGATGGCGTTGGGTTTGCATGACCGCAACAAGGACATCAAAATCGGCCTTGCCGATCCGGATGGTGCCGCGCTCTATAACTACTACAAAAACGGTGAACTGAAATCCGAAGGTTCGTCTATTGCCGAGGGTATCGGCCAAATCCGTATTACTGCCAATCTGGAAGGGCTGGACGTGGATATGCCCTATAATATTTCCGATACCGAAGCCCTGCCGATCGTGTTTGACCTGCTGCAAAACGAAGGTCTGTGTGTTGGTGGATCTAGCGGTATCAATATTGCCGGCGCGATCCGAATGGCACAGGACATGGGGCCGGGGCACACCATTGTGACCATTCTGGCCGACTATGGCACCCGCTATCAATCCAAACTGTTCAATCCGGCTTTCTTGCGCGAAAAAGAACTGCCAGTTCCTGAATGGCTCGACCGCACCGCCGCCGATATGCCCAGCGTTTTTGAATAGTCTGCTCCCCATGCGCCTGATTTATGCTTTTGTCTTTTTGGTCTTTTCCGCTTGTGCGGTTTTGGCCCAGACCGCCAATGAACCCGTCCTTGATCTGGAGAAGTTCACCGCCACCGCCAACCGCGCCGTTGCGGTGATCAAGGCCGGGGCCGCCTCGGATGCGGCTCTGGATACCCTGCGCAGCCAATTGGCCGAATTTCGTTCCGAGGCCTTGAAGGAACAGGAAAAACACGCGGACCGGATCGCAACGGTGCAAGCGCGGCTGGATGCGCTCGGCCCTGCCCCTGAAGACGGCCAGAGCGAAAGCGAACAGGTTGCCGCCCTTCGCACTGAACTGCAAACCGCATTGAATGCAGCCAAAGCCCCGGCGCTGAGCGCGGAAGAGGCCTATCGCCGTGCGGATGGGTTGATCCGTGAAATAGACTTGTTGGTGCGGGCGCGAAATACAACCGAATTGCTGCGTTTGGGGCCTTCACCGCTTAATCCAGTCTACTGGAGCGATGCGCTAAAGGCGGTTACGAAGTACACTTCCCTTGCGTCCAAGGAAATCCTGTCCAACTGGACAACCGATAGTCGGCAAGTGGAGCGGATCAACAATTTACCTGCTGTCGCCGGTATGTTTGCGCTGGGGCTTTTGCTCTTGTTTCGGGCGCGGCGCTGGGCACGGGGGCTGCTGGATTTTCTGAGTAAAAAGGCCAGTGTGCGGCTCTCTGCTATGTACAGTTTCGGGGCCTCTTTGGCACAGTTGGTTCTGCCGGTTATCGGGCTGGGGCTATTGCAAACCTCGATCGAATGGTTGGGGGTGCTGGATTTGCGCGGGCAGTTCCTGCTCGAGGCATTGATGTTCGGGGCCTTTGCCCTGTTCTTTGCCAGCTGGCTGGCGCGTAGCCTGTTGCAACCAAATGGCCGTCAGGCCGGGTTAATCACCACGTCACCGGAAAACCAACGCCGCCTGCGCCGGCTGATCATGGTATTGGCGCTTGTTTTTGCGGTGAATGCGATTCTGGATGCGATGAATTCCAGCAATGACTTACCTGAGCATGTGGTTGCGGTGCTGCGGTTTCCGTTGATGGTTCTGGGCGGTCTGGCATTGATCCGTTTGGGGGCTGCGTTTGGCAAAACAGCCCGCGAGATCGGGCAGGACAAGGATGTCATCCCTGTTACCGTGCGGCTCGCGGCATTGATTGGCCGGATTAGCATGACAACCGGCGTTTTGGGGCCAATTTTAGCCGGTATTGGATATGGGCAGGCCGGTTCCAGACTGATTTTTGCGAGTATCCTGTCTCTGGCATTGGTGGCGACGCTTTATATCTTTTATCGATTGCTGGGCATGTTGACGGCACCGTTGGCGCAATATGCGATATCGACCGGCCCGCAAGCAGACCAGCATCGCAGTGGTGCTTTGCTGCAGGTCGGGATCGGTTTTATATTTGTGCTGATTTCAGTGCCGTTTTTGGCGCTGATCTGGGGCGCGCGGGTTTCGGATCTGTTTGAGGTCTGGTTGTATCTGCGCGAAGGTGTGTCGATTGGAGATACCCGCATTTCAATCACCGATTTCCTGACTTTTGTGCTGATTTTTTCACTGGGTTACACGATTACCCGCCTGTTGCAATCCGCGCTGCGTTCTACGGTGTTGCCAAATACCAAACTGGATACGGGCGGGCAAAATGCGATTGTCACCGGCACCGGCTATATCGGCATTTTCCTCGCCGCCCTTGCTGCTATTGGTGCAACCGGACTTGACCTTTCCAACCTTGCCATTGTTGCCGGTGCGCTGTCGGTCGGGATTGGTTTTGGTTTGCAGGCCATTGTGTCGAATTTTGTGTCGGGGATCATCTTGTTGATTGAACGCCCGATCAAGGAAGGCGACTGGATCGATGTCGGGGCCTACTCCGGCACGGTGCAGAAAATTTCGGTGCGGTCGACCAAAATCCAGACATTTGACCGCGCGACACTGATTATTCCGAATGCGGATTTGATTTCCGGAACGGTGACAAACTGGACGCATAAATCCTTGACCGGTCGTGTCAAAGTACCGGTTGGTGTTTCCTATGACAGCGACCCGCGGCAGGTGGAAGCCATTCTGCGCGATATTGCTGAATCCCATCCGATGGTATTGCGAAATCCGGCCCCCTCCGTGGTGTTTATGGGGTTTGGGGCGGATAGCCTCGATTTTGAAATCCGGGCTATTTTACGGGATGTTAACTGGATGCTATCGGCTCGATCCGACATGAACTTTGAAATTATGCGTCGTTTTTCCGAGGCCGGTATCGAAATTCCCTTTGCCCAGCGGGATATCAAGCTCAAGAATATGGATGAACTGGCCGAAGTGCTTAAGGAAATGCGGCCCAAAGAGGCCTAACACGGCCCTGGCGTTTCCGTGTTTTTCATGGCACCGCATGGAAAATTACGGATGCGATGCTACTTCATCTTGCAGCCCTTTGGATCATATGGGGACATGTCAATTACTTTTGCCATGCGCAGTTCGCCCATGACATGCAAGTCAAGCTGTGTCCCCACGGTTCGGATGTCGGTGTCGAGCAGGGCAAGCGCATAGGATTTTTGCAAGCGATGGCCATAGCCGCCAGAGGTGGTCAGGTAATCCCTCCTAAAATTGGTGGTGTTCACAAGTAGAATTTTCTCGGCATAATAAGAGGTGGTCGCGGAATTTCGGACCAGTAGTTAAGATGGATCGACTTACGAGAGAGACGATTCACAATGACGAAACGAAAGAACCATTCGCCCGAATTTAAGGTCAAAGTCGCGCTTGAAGCGATCCGTGAAGAAATGACGATGGCGGAGCTGTCGAAGAGGTACGGCGTGCATCTATTACCGACAGGTGTTTGTTTGCAAACACCGAGAGGCGACCCAGATTGGGACTTGGAAGCGCGCGGCGATTGAAAACATGGCCACGGCATTTTCCAGACGAGGGCAAGAACCCGGGCGGGATGACGGTGCGCAGATCGAGAAGCTGCACGCCAAGATCGGCCAGCTGGTTACTTCTCGGAGTGGAAACACCCCTGCCAGCCGACGGTGGAACGGAGTTTTTTAGCCAACGCCTCGGTTCAATTGCTCGGAACACGAGGCAAAAAATGAT
>CAMZLM010000147.1 GCA_947311485.1 uncultured Paracoccaceae bacterium | reverse complement strand
TGTGCCAACAGCTGCGCATAGGTAAAATCACCGCCCTGCACATCCCACCCCAGTGGATCCAGCGATACCACCCTGACCGGCGCGGTCTCTGTCACGGCGGCGATCAGCCTTTGATTTGCGCCCGGTTCGGAAAACAAACACCGTGCATCCGCACCTTGCAACAGGTCGCGCGCCTTGGCCATGGCGGCAGCACTCGGCGCGACACCTTCTGCGGTGGTGACCGTCCCCAGCGGCGACAGCCCGAAACGGGTTTCGAAATACTGATAGGCATCGTGGAACACCAGATAGGGTTGCTTGGCCAGCGGGGCCAGAACCCGCGCGGCGTCGGACTCTGCCTGCGCGATCCTGCCCAGCGCGGCTGCGGCATTTTCCCGATACTGCGCGGCGTTTACGGGATCGACCTTGGCCAAAACCCGCGCGATTTCTCCAACCCAGAGCGCCGCATTCTGCGGGTCCAGCCAGAAATGCGGATCCATCGCCCCCGACTGCCAGCGCATCGGCAACCGGCGCGTGCCTTCCACCGCTTCCAATGCCACCTGCGGCACCTCCCCGCCCAGATTGGTCAAGGTTTTTTCCAGCCAATGCGCCAGCGTCGGCCCGACCCAGAAAACCGCATCCGCCTGCTGCAATTCCCGTGCCTGACTGGGGCGCAGCACAAACTCGTGCGGTTCGGCCCCTGCCCCGACCAGCACCGCTACCGTGGCCTGATCGCCCGCAACCGCCCGCACCAAGGCCCGCACCGGCGCGATATCCGTGACGATTCGCAGGGGGTCCGCCTGCACAGGCAAAGCCGTTAACAGGATAAGAATAACAACCGACAGCAGGTTTTTCATGACAAGCCCTTGTGTAATGCCCCGAGCATTGATAATTAAACGTTATGATATAACATATCAAGCGGATATTTCACGAAAGCCCCCATGCCCCACACCACGTTTGACCCACACGATCATTCCGCCTGCATCCAGCAGGCCCTGCAGGCCGCGCAGGCCCATTGCGCGGAACACAAGCTGCAATTCACAAAAATACGCCGCCGCGTGTTGGAAATTCTGTTGGCGCAGCATCACGCCATGGGGGCCTATGACATTCTGGAGCAGCTGGCCGCAGAGGGCCAGAACGCCCAGCCGCCAGTGGCCTATCGGGCGTTGGATTTTCTGGTCAGCAACGGTTTTGCCCATAAAATACAACAGCTCAACGCCTATATCGCCTGCACCCACCCGGGCGCGGAACACACGCCGGCGTTTCTGATCTGTCGCACCTGCAAAGGCGTTGCCGAAACCTGTCTGGCCACAGGAAACCACCCGCCGGCGGGCATGTTCGGCGGCGCGGCGCGTGACATGGGTTTTCGCATTGAAACCGCCGTGATCGAGGCCTCGGGCCTTTGCCCTGCCTGCCAGCAACAGGACATCCCGTGCGCCTGATCGATATCGAAAACCTGACCCTGAAACCCGGCGGCCACACGGCGCTGCAAGGGGTGGATCTGTATATGGACAAGGGCGAAATTGTCACCCTGATCGGGCCGAACGGATCCGGTAAAACCAGCCTGCTGCGCGCGATCATCGGGGCTTTGCCGCCCAGCGCGGGCCGTATTATCCGCAAACCGGATCTGCGCATCGGCTATGTGCCACAAAAGCTGATGATCGACGACAGCCTGCCGATTACCGCGCGCCGGTTCCTGAGCCTGCCCGAACGGCGCAGCCCGTCCGATATCCGCGCCATCCTGCAAACCGTTGGCGCGCCAGAGGTGGCAAACCGCCCGCTTCAGGGATTGTCGGGGGGGCAGTTCCAACGCATCCTGCTGGCGCGCGCGTTGTTGGAAAAACCGGATTTGCTGATCCTTGATGAACCGACCACCGGCCTTGACCAACCCGGTTCCGCCGATTTTTACCGGCTGATAGACCAGCTGCGCCGCGATCTGGGCTGCGGGGTACTGATGGTCAGCCATGAATTGCATGTGGTGATGGCGGCGTCGGATCGGGTGGTCTGCCTGAACGGGCATGTCTGTTGCCACGGCACGCCGGATGTGGTGGCCAGCGCGCCGGAATACCGGCAGCTGTTTGGCACTGGCACCCACGGGGCGCTGGCGCTGTACCGGCATGAACATGACCACAACCACGATCATTGCGACCACGAGGATCCCCCCCATGCTGGATGATTTCATACTCCGCGCCACACTGGCCGGCATTGCTGTTGCGCTTGCCGCCGCCCCGCTCGGCAGTTTTGTGGTCTGGCGGCGAATGGCGTTTTTTGGCGATGCCACCGCCCATGCCGCCGTTCTGGGCGTGGCGCTGTCGCTGGGCTTTGGCATTTCGGTGTTTGCCGGGGCCTTGGGGGTGGCGCTTGCCATGGGGGTGCTGGTGTCCGCCCTGACGGGGCGCGGTGTCGGTATGGATAGCCTGCTGGGCGTGCTGTCACATTCGGCGCTGGCCTTCGGGCTGGTGGCGGTGTCGTTCCTGCAGGGGGTGCGGCTCGATCTGATGGCCTATTTGTTTGGCGATATTCTGGCGGTGGGGAAAACCGATCTGTTGATTGTCTGGGGCGGTGCTTTGCTGGTGATTGCGCTGATGGTCTGGCGCTGGTCGGCGCTGTTGACCGCCACGTTGAACGAAGACCTCGCCTATGCCGCCGGCCTGAACCCGAAACGCGAACAGCTGGTGTTGA
>CAMZLM010000146.1 GCA_947311485.1 uncultured Paracoccaceae bacterium | reverse complement strand
GGCGATATCGGCGTTCAGGTGGGTATAGGCCCCCGGGGAAAAATCGGGATTCGGCCGCAGGTTGATATTTTCGCCAAACACCACGTAATGGCGCGCGGGAAACCGCCGAAACAATCCGTTCAGTTGTGGATTGGTCGAGGTATAAAACTGTGTGTCAAACAAGGCGCTGCGTTTGATTTTACGCAGGTATTTCGCCTGTGGGCGCGATAAAAACAAAAAACGGGACAGGTTTCGCAAACGCGAGGAAAAATTAGGCTGCATCAAACTGCTTTCACTGGGAATATGTCTTGGGTCAGGGTATAATCGCCCCAGCATTTTTGTCTATGGCTCCGCGCGCAATGGGTGAAAAAACGCACACATTTTTCGGTGGCGTCTGTCTGGTTGTTTTACTAAGACATAGGAAGTGAATACCCGGGTGCGTTCGGGAACATGGAATAAACTGGAAGGAATTATTATGAAAATCATTATTTTGGGTGGTGACGGATTTTGCGGTTGGCCCAATGCCTTGTACTTGTCCGAACAGGGCCATGATGTGATCATCGTTGATAATCTGTCACGGCGCGCCATTGATCTGGAACTGGAAGTCGAAAGCCTGACCCCCATCCGCCCGATTGGCGAACGTATCCGTGTCTGGGAAGAGATTTCCGGCAAGAAAATCGGTTTTGTGAACTTCACCGTGGGGAAAAATTACCATCGCCTGCTGACGCTGATCAACGAGGAAAAGCCGGATGCGATCATCCACTTTGCCGAACAGCGCGCGGCCCCTTATTCGATGAAATCCAGCTATCACAAGCGCTATACTGTTTCCAACAATCTGAACGCCACCAATGATGTGCTGGCGGCAATTGTTGAATCGGGTCAGGATATTCACCTCGTGCATTTGGGCACCATGGGCGTTTATGGCTACGGTACGGCGGGCATGAAAATCCCCGAAGGCTATCTGACCGTCGAGGTGGACACCGAGAACGGGCCAAGCCGTCAGGAAATTCTGTATCCGACAAACCCCGGTTCGATCTACCACATGACCAAATCGCAAGATCAGTTGTTCTTCCACTTTTATAACAAGAACGACAAAGTGCGCATTACCGACCTGCATCAGGGCATCGTCTGGGGCACCCAGACCGAACAGACCCGCAAGGACGAGCGCCTGATCAACCGGTTTGATTACGATGGCGATTACGGCACGGTGCTGAACCGTTTCCTGATGCAGGCGGCTGTGGATTATCCGCTGACCGTGCATGGCACCGGTGGCCAGACCCGTGCCTTTATCCACATTCAGGACACCTGCCGCTGTATTGAATTGGCGCTGACCAACCCGCCAGCCAAAGGCGATCGGGTGAACATCCTCAACCAGATGACCGAAACCCATCGGGTGCGTGATCTGGCCAAGATGATTGCCGATAAAACCGGCGCGGAAATCACCCTGCTGAAAAACCCGCGCAACGAAGCCGATGAAAACGAACTGCACGTGGCCAACGACAAGTTCCTGGGTCTGGGCCTGAACCCGATCCATCTGAACGAAGGTGTCATGGACGAGGTTTCGGACATCTCCAGCAAATACGCGGAGCGCTGTGACAAAACCAAGATCCCTTGCGTGTCGCTCTGGAACCAGAAGTAACCGGTTCCTTTTCGGTTAGAAAACAGATCCGGGCGGCCTTGCTGTCCGGATTTTTTGTGGGCAGGGGGTAAAGCGCCTCGCCTGTGGCGCTCTCGGGTTTTTGTTGATATGCGGCCAAGTTAAAGGCGGGATGCTCTATCGGAAATATGTTGCGACTGGCGAACCCGCTTTCGCGATCAGGATGGCGTGTCTGAAATCTGCCAGGGCTGGAACAACCCGATGTTACGGCGGATCTCTGCCAGCAACAGGCGCAGTTTCAGGTCGTCTTCTGCGGTTTCCAGTGGCGTTGACAGCATATGGTAGAGCGCTTGCGTATGGGGGTGCAGCGCGCGATCCCTTTTGTTCAGCTGGAAGTGGTTTTTTCGCTTGGAGATAATCTTGTGCAGGATCGTCTTTAGGACCTTGCCGGGAGGCAGCTCCAGACCCAGCGCCTTGATTGCCGCGCGGAACTGTTTTGTCGGACTGGTGAACCAGTTTTCGTAATGGATGATGTGGGTATCGCGGATATCCAGCTGTTCCAGTCCCTCCAGAAAATGGATTAGCCAGAGCAATTCGATTTGGCTGTGGGGGTGCGCGTTGCGTCGCCAGAGGGATTGAATCACCGCATGGGGGTCGCGCAGGCACAGGATATAGGCCGGCTGCAGGTCCAGTTCTTGAAATATCTGCTGCCACAAAGGGAGAAACCGCAGGCTGCGCGGGTCTTTGAAGGCCCAGAGCGGGGCGGTATTGGCGGCCAGTTCTTCGGTAATGATCTGTTTGAGCTGTTCTTTCTGTTTGCAAACCTCGGGGTGCAGCAGCCAATCCTCCGGAAAAGGGTGGGTGCCTTGGGGGGAGTAATGTTCGCGCGACAGGGCCGTTTCCATTTTTTGTTGGCAGGCGACGATGGCGGCATTTTCGAAAAAACCGTCCGGATTGTCGGTTTGCCCCGCAATGAGGTTATCCCCGATAGACAGCCCGTGACTGGACAGGATGCGGGTGCCAAGCGATGTTCCCGAACGGTGCATGCCCAGAATGACCGCTAGGTCGGGCTTGGGTTTGGTCGGGGCGGGGGTAGATGGCGGCAAAATGGTGAGCGGACTGCGCCCCAGCGGCGCATTGTTGTGCAGATAGCGGGTTTCAACACGGTGCGCGCGCCCGTCCGACAGCCATTGGCCCAGATCCAGACGATAGCCGTGATCCCCCTTGACCCCGGCCGATTTCAGGTCTTTGCGCGGCATATCGGCGGCAATAACGGCGCGTTCAACCCCGTCAACCAGTACAGAAATTTGCAAAACCTCGTCCGGCTTTTTCGGGTTCCAGGCCCAGCCCAGCAGGTGATTTCCTTTGGTAACCTCTTGTAGATACCCCTGATAGTGTGATGCCATAGCCCCCCCCTTCGATATTTTGAGCATAACTAAGACTTGATGCGGGGAAAACAAGTTTAGAATTGGATGTATCGGTCAAAAGAGTGATTTTTGACACTTTTATATCAGGAAAGGTGCTGTAGAATCTGCG
>CAMZLM010000145.1 GCA_947311485.1 uncultured Paracoccaceae bacterium | reverse complement strand
TGTTTCCGCCGGTGGATAAATCGCCGGATCGCCGATTACGTCTTCCAGCAGGTACTTTTGCGAGGCAAGGTTGCCGTTGGCATAATAAACATAATTCGATGCCGCTGCCATGTTTTCCGCATCCAGCAGGAAGTTGATGAATTTATGTGCGCCGTCCGGATTCGGGGCATCTGCAGGAATGGCCAACTGATCAAACCACATCAGAGCGCCTTCTTTGGGAATGGCGTACTCGACCTCTACGCCGTTGTCGGCTTCTGCAGCGCGGTCGCGTGCTTGCAATATATCGCCGGACCAGCCCCATGCCACGCAAATGTCACCATTTGCCAAGGCGTTGATGTATTCGGAGCTGTGGTATTTTAGAACTGACGGAGCAATAGCCTCGAGTACCGGTCCGGCTTTGGCCAGAACCTCCTTGTCATGGCTGTTTGGGTCTTCGCCAATGTATTTTAAAACGGCGGGAACCACTTCGCCCGGTGCGTCCAGCAAATGCACGCCACATTCCTTGAGCTTTTCCATATTGGCCGGATCAAAAATCAGCGCCAGCGAATCCGTCGGGGCATTTTCGCCGAGCACTTCTTTGACCTTGTTGACGTTATAGCCAATGCCGGTGGTCCCCCACATATAGTTGATCGAATATTCATTGCCCGGATCATAAATCGCGGTTTGCTTTTTAATGTCGTCCCATTCGTTGCCGATGTTGGTCAGTTTGCTTTTGTCCAGCTTTTGAAACACGCCGGCCTGAATTTGACGGCTAAGGAAGGAACCGGACGGCACGACGACGTCATAGCCTGTGCTGCCGGCCAGCAGTTTGGTTTCCAGAACTTCGTTGGAATCAAACACATCATACACAACTTTGATGCCGGTTTCGGCTTCGAATTTGGTTAGCAATTCCTCGTCGATGTAATCGGACCAGTTATAAACGTGGATTTCTTCGGCCATCGCGCTGCTGGCGATGGTGGCCGAGGCCAGTAAGGCAAACAGAGTACCGGTAGTTGTGCGTGTCATGTGCTTCTCCCTGAGCAGATATTAGTCTTCGGCTTCTTGCTATAATTTGATCAAAAACCTGATTAAAGCAAGTTTTTTGTTGAACCTGTTGCGGTGCGCCGCTTTTGCGTGCAGATTCACAATTAAACATACCCAAGAGTATTTTGCAAAACATGACCCGTTCTACGCCTCGAAAATTAGGGAAAACCCCAGTGAAATTACCAGCGCATGAACTGGTGTATCGAAAAATACGGGACAAGGTCTTGTTTGGGGATCTATCCCCCGGACAGGCCGTGACCATTCAGGGACTGGCCGAAGAAATCGGCGTTTCCATGACCCCTGTGCGCGAAGCGATTCGTCGGTTAACAGCTGCGGGTGCGCTGGAATTCATGGGGAACCGGCGTGTGACTGTGCCGCAAATGGACGAAAACAGCTTTGCTGAACTGGTTTTTGCGCGCGAGGCAGTAGAGCCGCAATTGGCACGTCAGGCCTGTATGCGGGTGAATTCTCAAGTGATTTCACAGCTGCGTGCGATTGATCAAGAGGTTAACCAAGCCATCGAGGCGGGCGATGTGCCCGAGTATATGTACCAGAATTATCGCTTCCATTTTATGCTGTACAGGCATGCGGATTCGGCAATTCTGGAGCCAATGGCGCAAACTCTATGGCTACGCTATGGACCGCTTTACCGGATTATTTGCGGCAAATGGGGGACTGCAAATATGGTGGATTTGCATGCAGAAACCGTAAGCGCGTTGGAAAAAGGCGATGCGGAGGCGACAGCCAAGGCGATTCTGCTGGATGTGCAGCAAGGATTTGAAATTATCCGCAACAGTTTTCAATGGTCGTAAATTTGATCAAATTATGTTGACCTCCGAGAATCTGATCATATTATGAGGGCAATGGATGCGCTGGCCCTGTTTCAGGGCGTGGCCATGACCCTAAATTAGGATTTTCGCTATGACCCTGATCGACAACCATATGCCGACAGCCGATATTCAGGCGCTGGATGCAGCGCACCACTTGCACCCGTTCACAGATGGTGCCGCACTGAATGCACTGGGCGCGCGGGTCATTACGCGGGCGGACGGGGTGATGCTGACCGATTCCGAAGGGAATGAATATCTGGATGGCATGGCCGGTCTGTGGTGCGTGAATATCGGGTATGGTCGCAAGGAACTGGCCGATGTCGCGGCCGCCCAGATGCAGCAGCTGCCCTATTACAACACGTTTTTTCAAACCACCCATCCGCCGGTGGTTGCGCTTGCGGCAAAGCTGGCGGAGTTGGCCCCGGGCGACCTGAACCATGTGTTTTTTGCCAATTCCGGCTCCGAAGCCAATGACACCAATATCCGCATGGTGCGCCACTATTGGGCGGCGCAGGGCAAGCCGGACAAGAAAGTCATCATCAGCCGCAACAATGCCTATCATGGCTCGACACTCGGGGCTTCCAGCCTTGGCGGTATGAGCGGTATGCATGCGCAGGGTGGCATGGTGCCGGACATCAGCCACATCGACCAGCCCTATTGGTACGGGGAAGGCGGGGATATGGATGCAGAAGCCTTCGGTCTGGAACGCGCGCGTTTGCTGGAAGCCGAAATTGCACGACTGGGCGAAGAAAACGTCGCGGCCTTTATTGCAGAACCGGTACAAGGAGCGGGCGCTGTGATTATTCCGCCCGCCAGCTATTGGCCGGAAATTCAGCGTATATGTGATGCGCATGATATTCTGCTTATCGCAGACGAGGTCATTTGTGGTTTCGGGCGCACCGGCAGCTGGTTCGGCAGCCAGACTTTCGGCATCCGTCCGGATATCATGACCACGGCCAAAGGGCTAAGTTCCGGTTATATCCCGATTGCGGCCTCGATCGTGTCGGACAAAGTGGCCGACGGTATCAACAAAGGCGGCGATTTCAATCACGGCTATACCTATTCCGGTCATCCGGTCGCCTGCGCGGTTGCTCTGGAAAACCTGCGGATTCTGGAAGAGGAAAACATTGTGGGCCATGTGGCCGATGTGGCTGCCCCCTATCTGCAGGAAAAATGGTCAAAGCTGGCAGGTCATCCGCTTGTGGGCGAAGCACGATGTGTTGGGTTGATGGGGGCGCTGGAACTGACGCCTGATAAATCCACGCGCGCCAAATTCAAAGATGGCGGTGCGGCAGGGCTTATCTGTCGGACCCATTGCTTTGACGGGGGGCTCGTGATGCGTGCCACCGGTGACACCATGATCATTGCGCCGCCGCTGGTGATTACACCTGCGGAAATTGATACGCTGATAGAACGGGCCACGGATGCGCTGGATAAAACTTATGAGGACCTAAAGGCCCAAGGGATCGTTTAAGCGGCGAATTCGAAAGCAAAAACAGAATCAACTGCCGTTATGACGAAAATCCTCGGGCTTGAGGTTATGGCGTTTGAGTTTGTCGTAAAACGTTTTGCGCGGCAGATTTAAATCTTTGGCAGCAAAGGCGGCTCTGCCGTTGTGGCGGGACAAGGCCTCGACGATGACGCCACGTTCAAAGGCTTCTATTTGTTCGGACAGGCCGGGGCAATTGGCACGGGTCTGCATTTCTTGTACGCCAAGTGCGACACGTTGGGCAAAATTGCGGAGTTCCGGCAGGTTGCCATGCCAATCCCGTGCGCTGACGGTGGCGTGATGCCCGTTGATTTCGGGCATCGGACGATTGAGCGCGCGACAAGCCTGGCGCACGAAGGATTCAAAGATTGCGGGCAGGTCTTCCTTGCGTTGGGCAAGGCCGGGTACGGGCAGGGTCGCCACGTCGAGGGCATAGAATAAATCCGGGTTCAACCCATTGCGGCGTAATTCGCGCAAGGGTTGGTTGGATGTGGTAATCAAGCGAAAACTGTTGTTTTCGCTGAGCCGCAGAATGGTGTGTTGCTGGGTGGGGGTTGCCTCGGCCAGCCAGCGCAGGCACAGGGTGCCATTTTGCACTTCGGCGAGGGTTTTGGGCAGGGTTTCCGCCCGTAAATCACGACAGTTGATGGATAAGAACGGACCATCGGCATCCGAAAGTTCGTGCAGAGTGTGGGCTGCGATGCGTTTGCCGCAGCCTTGGGGACCATGCAAATGGACATTAACCGGCAAGGTTGCATACTGGCGCAGGGCGGTGCGCAGGGCATTGGCCGCGAGAGAGGGGCCCGGAAAATTCACCGCTGCGATGTCGCCGCGCTCGAGCTGCCGTTCGAGGGCGCGGGTTTTCAAGGTGAGGTTGCGGAGTTCAAGGGCTTTGGTCAGCACACGCAGCAATTCTTCGGGGGGGCAGGGTTTGGTCAGGAAATCATGCGCGCCCTCGTTGATGGCGCGTACTGCCATTGGAATGTCTCCCTGTCCAGTCAGCACGATAACCGGCAACTGTTTGTCGCGTTGGCGGGCCAACTGCAACACGTCGAACCCGTCTTTGCCGGGCATACGGATATCGGTCAGAACCACCCCCTCAAACTCGGCGGAGATGTGGTCCTTTGCCTCGATATAGGTACCGGTTTGGGTGACCGTTATACCGGCCAGATCCAGAGTTTGAGCCAGTGATTGACGCAAAGCGCGGTCGTCTTCGACCAGCAAAACATGTCCGCTCATGGTGTTTCCTGTGCTGATTGTAGTTCCATGGTGAAAATGGCACCGCCGTAAGGGTGGTTGGTGCCTTTAATCTTGCCGCCAAAGCTTTGTACGATGCCATAGGAAATCGACAGGCCAAGGCCCAGACCATGGCCGGTATCGACGGATTTGGTGGTGTAGAAGGGTTCGAAAATTTTATCGGGTGTATTCAGGCCGGGGCCGGAATCGCGCAGGGATACGCGGGTGGTTTTGGGGCCGGGCTCCAGCATGATTTCGATGGTTTTCGACTCTTGCCCCTGCATGGCGTCCATGGCGTTGGACATCAGGTTGATCAACACCTGCTGTAGACGCACATCGCCCCCCATGACGGGAGCAGGGGTTGTGCCGATGTCGGCCTTGATGGTGACACCTTCATTGCGGGCGCGGATGCTGACCAGTTTCACGGCCTCTTTAATGATCTCGATCATGTCCACCGGTCCGACGGTTTTGTCCTCTTTGCGGGCAAAGGCACGCAGATTCTGGATGATACGGTCCATGCGTTTGGTCAGGCTGGAGATCTGGTTCAGGTTCTCCTGTGCCTCGTCGCGGCGATCCCGTTGCAGCAGGATTTTGCCGTTTTCGGCAAAGTTCTGGATCGCGGCGAGGGGTTGGTTGAGTTCATGACTCAGACCGGCAGACATTTCGCCAAGGGCGGTCAATTTGACGGCCTGAACCAGATCATCCTGTGCTCTGTGCAACTGTTCTGTGCGCCGCTCAACGCGTTTTTCCAATTCGCTATTGGCGCGTTCTTCGATGGCTAAACGTTCGGCCAGCCGCAAGCGCCGTTGTCGCAAGGCATAAAAGGTCAGCGACACAACCGCGATCAGTGCGGCGGCCAGCATGGCCCGAAACTGCGCCTGCTTTTGTGCGTCATGCACATTTACAAAAATCTGCGCGGTCATGTCGATCAAGGGCACTGGACGGGTGAGCGTCAAGGACGTTTGGGGGAATATCGGATGATCCGGCGTTTGCCACAAGCGATGCCCGAACACCACTGTTTCACTGTGCGCGGGTAAGGGGGTCAGACCATTATCAGGGTATTGGCGTTGCGCGTTCAACAGTTCTTGCAATGCGGGGTCATAGTCGTACATCTTAAAGATCAATCCGGAACGGTTTGACAGAAACACCACACCGTTCTCATCGTGAAAAAGCAGGATTTGCGGTTCGGCCCGCCACACGGTTTCCAGGGCCTCGATGTCGACCTTGACAACCATGACGCCGATTGGTTTTGCATTTGCATCGCGGATCGGTCCGGCAAAGAAAAAACCGCGTTGCAGTGACGATGCGCCCAAGGCGTGGAAAAAACCGAGCCCGCCATTGATTGCATCCTGAAAGTAGGGTCGAAAAGAATAGTTATGGTGCATAAAGCTGCGCGGCAGGTTGGCGTTGGAGCTGGCGATTGTGGTGCCGGATTGATCCAGAATGTAGATGTCGGATGCGCCGGTCAGATCGGCATTATGCAGCAAAAAGGCATTGGTTTTGGTCGGGTTGTTTGCCGGATCAAGCGCGCGGGCAACAAGCGGATGATCGGCTAGTAATCCGGGAAGCTGGCGAAAACGTTCAAGCTGCCCCAGCAAGCGGTCGGTGGCTTGTTCCAGTTGCACGGTTCCGGTGCCGGCCAATTGCATCAGCGCATCCCGATAGGCGATAGCCCAATAGCCCCAGACCAGCCCCCCGCAGAGTGCCAGATAAAGTGCAAAACCGGTTAATCGTTTAATTGGCTTCATTACCTTTTCCCGTCCCTGCTATATGTGCGGATTTTCGCACGAATTGCTATGGGTTTGTGTGGAAAAGCGCACAAAATGCCAGGGTTTCTAGCGTGAAGCTGCGCAATCTATTGAAAACAAACAAATTATACCATTTGGAAAAATATCTTTTCGGCTTCGATCCGCTGTTACATCCTTTTCGGGATCCAGGGGCGATTCCCTGGCGTCTTTACTGGGAGAGTACTATGAAATTTTTGACCACTGCTGCAACAGCTCTGGCCTTGACCGTTTCCGCAAATGCCGCGCTTGCTTCGGCTTGTGATCCGGGCGAAATCGTTGTGAAATTCAGCCACGTAACCAACACCGACAAGCACCCCAAAGGGATTGCTGCCGCGCTGCTGGAAAAACGTGTGAACGAAGAAATGAACGGCAAGATGTGCATGGAAGTGTACCCTTCCTCCACGCTGTACAATGATAACAAAGTGCTGGAAGCGATGCTGCAAGGCGATGTTCAGCTGGCGGCACCTTCGCTGTCCAAGTTTGAAAAATTCACCAAACAGTTCCGTATCTTCGATCTGCCCTTCATGTTCAACGACATGAAAGCCGTGAATGCCTATCAGGCATCCGAAGCGGGGCAGGGGATGCTTGATTCCATGCAAAAGCGCGGCCTGCAAGGGTTGGCATACTGGCACAACGGCATGAAGCAGATGTCTGCCAACAAGCCGCTGATCAAGCCAACCGATGCTAACGGTTTGAAATTCCGCGTTCAGCCTTCCGACGTTCTGGTTGCCCAAATGGAAGCCATCGGTGGTTCGCCACAAAAAATGGCGTTCTCCGAAGTATACGGCGCGCTGCAACAGGGTGTTGTGGACGGTCAGGAAAACACCTGGTCCAACATCTATGGTAAAAAATTCTTCGAGGTTCAGGACGGCGTGACCGAAACCAACCACGGCATTATTGATTACCTGCTGGTGACCAACATTGACTGGCTCGAAGGTCTGCCTGCGGATGTGCGCGACCAGTTCCTGAAAATCGTTGGTGAAGTAACCGAAGCCCGTAACGGCGAAGCTTATGCGCTGAACCAAAAGGCAAAACAGGCTGTGATCGACGCCGGTGGTGTTGTGCGTCAGTTGACTGCCGAACAACGTGCCGAGTGGGTTGCCACAATGAAGCCGGTTTGGGCCAAATTCGAAGGCGACGTAGGCGCGGATAACATCGCAGCTGCACAAAAAATCAACATGATGGCTAACTAAGCCAAGCAGCGGCCTCCGGTTTTCGGGGGCCGCATTGTTTTCGGGGGAGAACATGGGACAAAACAGAGGTAGATTTGACCGGCTGGAGGAAACGCTGATTGCGGCAATCCTTGGCATGATGACGTTGGTGACATTTGCCAATGTGGTTGTGCGGTTCGGTTTTAATTCGAATATTCTTTGGGCGCTGGAACTGACAGTTTACCTGTTTGCCTGGCTGGTGCTGTTGGGGGCTAGTTACGCGGTCAAGATTTCCGCGCATCTGGGTGTGGATGCGATTATCAATCTGGTTGGCCCGGGCATGCGCAAGGTTATGGCGCTGGTTGCGGTGGCCTGTTGCATTCTGTACGCGGTTTTTCTGCTCAAGGGATCCTGGGATTACTGGGCGAATTTTGCCAATCTGCCGGGCACAGAGGGCCGTTGGTTCCCTACCGGTTTTGAAGATAAATTCCGTGGCAAGGGCTGGTACGAAGTTGATTCAGTCGAAATGCCGGAAATCCTGCGCTTTCTGGAAGGGATGTTCAATGATGGCGATGCCTATGAGAAAATTCCGCGCCTGATCCCCTATGCGGTACTGCCGTTTTCGATGTTTCTGTTGTTGGTGCGCTTCATACAGGCCGCTGTGCGTCTGTGGCGCGGTAAAATCGACAACATTATTGCCACCCACGAAGTCGAGGACGAACTCGACGAAATAGCCAAGAAAGCGGAGGGTTGATCCCATGGAAGTAGTCCTCCTGTTTGTGATGATCATTGGCCTGTTGTTGATCGGTGTTCCGATCGCCATCAGCCTTGGTCTGTCCTCGGTTCTGTTCTTGCTGTGGTTTTCCGACAGCTCGCTTGCATCGGTGGCGCAGACCCTTTTCAATGCCTTTGAAGGCCATTCCACCCTGTTGGCGATCCCGTTTTTCATTCTGGCATCGAGCTTTATGTCGACGGGTGGCGTTGCGCGCCGGATTATCCGGTTTTCGATTGTCTGTGTCGGGCATTTCCGGGGCGGACTTGCCATTGCCGGTGTGTTTGCCTGTATGATTTTTGCAGCCTTGTCCGGGTCGTCTCCGGCCACGGTTGTGGCAATCGGGTCCATTGTGATCGCCGGTATGCGCGAAGCCGGATATACCAAGGAATTCGCCGCCGGTGTGATATGTAATGCCGGAACGCTCGGTATTTTGATCCCGCCTTCGATTGTGATGGTGGTTTATGCCGCCTCGGTCGAGGTATCCGTGGGCCGCATGTTCCTTGCCGGTGTGATCCCGGGCCTGTTGGCGGGTTTCATGCTGATGCTCGGTATTTATGTGATGGCACGGGTGCAAAACCTGCCCAAGGGCGACCGCGCAAGCTGGGGCGAACGGTTTTCCGCTGCTATGGATGCTTTTTGGGGGCTGATGCTGATCGTGATCATTCTGGGCGGTATTTACGGTGGTATCTTTACCCCGACAGAGGCCGCCGCCGTGGCTGCGATTTACGCCTGGATTGTGGCCAGCTTTATCTATCGCGATATGGGACCGCTGGCGACAGCCGAGGGCCAACCCAACACCAGCCTGTTCAAGAAGCCCTGGACGCTGATCACTGCGTTCTGGCACAAGGATACCATCGACACTCTGTTTGATGCGGGTAAGCTCACGGTTACGCTGTTGTTCGTGATCGCCAATGCGTTGATCCTGAAGCATGTGCTGACCGATGAACAGGTCCCGCAACAAATCACCGAAGCCATGCTGGGCGCAGGGCTTGGGCCGGTGACCTTTTTGATTGTGGTCAACGTGATCCTGTTGATTGGCGGTCAGTTCATGGAGCCGTCGGGCCTGCTGGTTATCGTGGCACCGCTGGTGTTCCCGATCGCAATCGAGTTGGGCATTGATCCGATCCATCTGGGCATCATCATGGTGGTCAACATGGAAATCGGCATGATCACGCCGCCGGTCGGGCTGAATTTGTTTGTGACCTCGGGCGTGGCTGGAATGCCGATGATGGCGGTGGTGCGTGCGGCGCTGCCGTTCCTCGCCATCCTGTTTGTGTTCCTGATTATGGTCACTTACATCCCATTCCTTTCGACCTTCTTGCCCAATATGGTTATGGGGCCGGAGATCATTACGAAGTAGGGGGCGGAGTCGAAATACTCCGTTGGGAAGGGGCGCGGCATTTGTCGCGCTCCTTTTTCTTTGGGCCGGATTTATGGCCCGACGCGGGTGATGCGCAAATGCCCCTGATTGTCGTTATAGACGCTAACCTGAAACGGATACCCGCCGACCGCCCATTGCAACAATTGGCTGGTGGTACCCGATGAGGTCCGCAAACTACATTGCCCCTCGGTGCAGCGGGTTTCCAGAAACCTTGCGCCTTCGTCGATCAGCATCAGTTTTTGTGGCTCGCTCGGGCGCAAGGCCCGATCGGCCCAGCTACATTCCCCGCTGGCCGGCAAGCGCGTATTGGCACCGGCTGGCGCAGGGCGAAAGCCGATGGTGATGACCACATGCGCGTTCGGGGTGTTTTTAGCTTTGGCGCTGACAAACATGTTCGGCCCGCCACGGCAAACCAAAGGAAAGCTGGCAGGTGTTTGCGCCGCAGCGCCGGTGGCTAAAGCCGTCATAAGGGCAGCCCCGAGGACCGTTTTTCTGTAATTCATTATATTTCCTCCTGTTCGAGGTTTGTTATCCGGTTGCAGGTTGAGGGGTTAATCCAAGACCTGAATAACCTTGAACCCACCGGCATTGTTGTTGCGGACCAGAAGTTTGAAGGGTGCACCTGCCTGCACATAGGCTTGCAGTTCGAGCATGTCTGAATTGCCGGACATGACATCACATTGCCGGCGGGCGCAGCGCACCTCCAGAGGGGTGCGAAATGAAACAGTCAACTTGTGTGGTTCGTCTGCCCGGATTGCGCGGGTTTCCCAAGCGCAGCTCCCGGCGGCAGGCAGGCGCGTGCGAAAGCCGGTTGTTGCGGGGGTAAAAAACACCTCGGTCGTGGTTTTATCGCCAGCACCATTGACTTGCCATGTGGTAACAGCCTGCATGGTGCCACCCCCTGTGCATTTCATGATATAGCCGTTCTCGGCAAGCGCGGCACCGCTGCCAAGCATCAGGCCGGCACCTGCCAAAAGGCAGCTGCCCAGATGGATTAAATAGTTTTGTTTCATATGACTTCTCCGGTTTATCGCGCCTATCCGGTTCGGGAAAAGCGCTCTTAAGCTCCGCCTCTCGTCCAGTCTAGCCCATCGTCGGGCAGCTGTTGTTGACAAAGATCACTGTCCGGTGAATTGCCTCCCCGAGCTGATACGTTTTTTCTTTGGGCAGGGCGTTATCAAGCTGTTACAAACGGGGGGTATCCCCACCCGCAAGCCGCATGGACAGGCCGGAGACAACAACAATGATGCACGCAAGCGTAGAAGCGGTTTTGAATGGCCTGAATGTGGCGGTTTTTATGGTAGATCGGGATCACCGGATCCTGTTTCGCAATGCGGCCTCTGGACAGCTGTTCGGGGTTGGGTTGCGCGGGCGTAAGCTGGATGATTTTATTTCGTCGAAGAAATGCCTCAAGGCTGTTAACCGGGTGCTGACGGGGGAGGCCGAGGTTCGCGTAGACATCAAATTGCAACTGGTGGTGCCAACATCGTTTAGTGTGACGGTGGTGCGGATGAATCCGGATGTGCCGCAGGCAGAGGCCAAGGCGATTGTCAGTCTGGAAGATGTGAGCCACATTCGCGAAGCCGAACAGATGCGCAGCGATTTTGTCGCTAACGTCAGCCACGAACTTCGCTCGCCGCTGACCGCGCTTTACGGGTTTATTGAAACCTTGCAGGGACCGGCCAAGGATGATGCAAACGCGCGTGAGCGTTTTCTAGGCCTGATGGAAGCCGAGGCACAACGCATGGCGCGGTTGATTGATGATCTGCTTTCACTGTCGAAATTACAAGCGGCAGAACGGGTGGCACCGGATGAACTGGTGGCCATAGGTCCGGTTTTGCGGCGGGTGATTGCATCCTTGGAACCCATTACCGAACGGGAAAAATGCGCGGTTGTTCTTGAACTGGACGAGGCACTGCCGTTGGTGCACGGGGATTTGGATGAACTGACACAGGTATTTTCCAATCTGATCGAAAACGCGGCCAAATACGGGCGTGCGGGGACGGATGTGACCGTCAAGGCATGGATGGACGCCACGCATTTACATGTCTGTGTTGCCGACCAGGGCGAAGGTATTGCGCCCAAACACATCACCCGTCTGACAGAGCGGTTTTACCGTATCGACAAAGGGAGGTCGCGGTCCAAAGGGGGCACGGGCCTCGGTCTGGCGATCGTCAAACACATCTTGATGCGCCATCGCGGCACATTGGAAATTACCAGCGAACCGGGGGTTGGCAGTAAATTCTGCGTGGTGCTTCCGGTGGCTGTATTGGAGAATATGTAATGGCTAAAAATACCGATCCGGTGATCCTTGTGGTCGAGGATGAACCCGCGCAAATGGAGCTTCTGGCCTATAATCTGGAAAAAGAAGGCTATCAGGTGATACGTGCCGAGGATGGCGAGGAGGCCTTGATGCAGGTGCAGGATCAGGCTCCAGACCTGATCTTGCTGGACTGGATGTTGCCGCATTTGTCGGGACTCAAGGTGTGTCGCAGTTTGAAAAATGATAAATCGACGCGGAGCATTCCAATCATCATGCTGACTGCGCGAGGCGAAGAAGATGACCGTATTCGCGGGCTGGATACGGGGGCGGATGACTATGTAGTGAAACCCTATTCGATCAAGGAATTGCTGGCCCGCGTGCGTGCGGTTTTACGCCGGTTGCGTCCGGGCAGCGTTGCCGAGCGGTTGGAATACGAAGGCGTCGTCGTGGACACCACCCAGCACCGTGTTACCGTAAGCGGCACGCCTGTTGACCTTGGCCCGACAGAGTTCCGGTTGCTGTTGACGTTGATCGAAAAACCCGGGCGGGTCTGGTCGCGTGATCAACTGCTGGATCGGGTCTGGGGGCGGTCTGCGGATGTGGGCACGCGCACCGTGGATGTGCATGTGGGCCGCTTGCGCAAATCGCTGGGTGACGGGGCGGATAACCCGATCCGCACCGTGCGCGGGTTCGGTTATGCGCTGGGCGGGTAAAATCTGCTTGCAATAGGGCTGTTGCCGTCTGATTGTCACAATATGATCAAATCAGGAGGCGGCCAAAATGGCTCTGGAAGATGCAGCTAATGAAATCGACACGGCGATTACGCGCAAAGGCTATCACGGGTTGTCATACGAGGCCACCTATGCCGGTGTTACCAGTTTTCTGCGCCGCACCTATACCAAGGATCTGACCGGCGTTGACCTTGCCGTGACTGGTGTACCGTTTGATTGCGCTGTGACCAACCGCCCGGGTACCCGTCTGGGACCACGTGCCATCCGCGAGGCTTCTGCCCTGCAATCACCGGATGCACCCTATGGCTGGGATGTGAACCCGCTTGAGGAATTCAACGTGGCGGATTATGGCGATGTGGCATTTGATCATGGCCGGATCAGCGCTTTTCCTGCGGCCTTGCAGGCACATATCAAGGGAATTCTGGACGCGGGCGCGGCCTCGCTTGTGTTGGGTGGGGATCATTACATCACCTATCCGATCCTTAAGGCCTATGCAGAAAAATACGGTCCTTTGTCGCTGTTGCAATTTGATGCGCATACAGACACATGGGCCGATGATGATCGTGACCGGATCGACCATGGCACCATGTTTTACAAGGCAGTCAAAGATGGTATCGTGGTGCCGGAGCGATCGGTGCAAGTGGGTATTCGCACGGTGAACGAGGATACGCTCGGCGTGAACATCATTGACGCGCCAGAGGTCCACCGGATCGGGCCGGCGGCGGTTGTGGACAGGATCAAAACCATTCTGGGGGATAATCCCGTTTATGTCACCTTTGACATCGACGCGCTGGATCCGGCCTATGCGCCGGGAACGGGGACGCCGGTTTGGGGCGGGCTGACATCTGCACAGGCGGTGGCGATGCTGCGTGGACTGGCGGGGATCAATGCCGTGGGTATGGATGTGGTCGAGGTATCGCCGCCATTTGATACCACAGGGGCCACGGCGATTGCCGGTGCGCATGTGGCGACGGAACTCATGTGTCTTTGGGCGCATAATCAAAAGCAAAGGAACGGATGATGAAAGCCGCTGTATGCCATGAATTCGGGGGGGATCTGGTGATCGAGGACGTCCACCTACAAGCGCCTAAGGCTGGACAGGTGCAGGTGAAACTGGATGCTTGTGCGATTTGTCATTCGGATATTTCCTTTATCAACGGTGATTGGGGCGGGCATTTGCCGGCTGTTTATGGCCACGAGGCCGCCGGCACCATCGTCGCGCTGGGCGAAGGGGTGAGCGGCTTTGCCCTTGGCGATAGTGTGCTGGCAACGATGATCCGGTCTTGTGGGGGGTGCCCGAGCTGCGCCTCTGGCCATCTGGCCAGTTGCGAGGACCGTTATGATAAGGTTGCCTCCTCGCCCATCACGCTGGCGGATGGCGAGGTCGCGGAACACGGCTTGCTGACGGGGGCCTTTGCCGAACAGGTGGTGGTGGACCAGAGCCAGGTGGTGAAAATTCCGGATGATATCCCCAAGGACGCGGCCTGTTTGTTGTCTTGCGGGGTGATTACCGGTGTCGGGTCAGTGATCAACACCGCCAAGGTCAAGCCGGGGGATAATGTCGTGGTGATCGGGGCCGGTGGTGTGGGGCTGAATGCGATTCAGGGGGCTATTCTGGCCGGCGCGGCGCGGGTGATTGCGCTTGATTTACAGTCGGAAAAGCTGACGGCGGCGCGTGAATTCGGCGCAACCGATGTAATTGACGGTGCGGATAAAACCGCCACGCGCCAGATACGCAAGCTGACCGGCGGGCGTGGGGCGGATTTTGTGTTTGTGACCGTTGGCGCGATCCAGCTGTTTGAAACTGCACCAAGGATGCTGGCCCCGCGCGGGGAAATGATCATGGTAGGTATGCCGCCATCAGGGGCCAAAGCCAGTTACGAGCCGGTGATCCTGTCGGCGCTCAGCCAGTCTATTCGCGGTACGCTGATGGGGGATACGGTTCTGAAGCGGGACATCCCGTGGATGATTGAACAGTACCGGTTAGGGCGGCTGAAGCTTGATGAATTGATCAGCAATCGCTATTCGCTTGATCAGATCAACACGGCGATTGCAGACACCAAAGCCGGAAAATCCCGCCGTAATGTGATCGTTTTCAATTAAAAGCTGGCCCCGAGGGGCCAGCGATTGGCGGGGGCGGCTAATGCCCGCCCAAGCGGCCGGTCTGAACATCGTAATCCACGGCCAGATGGTATTCCGGATCATCGTCCTGATTGATCATCAATTGGCCTGCCTTGGCCAACAATTGATGGCAATCAGGGCTGAGGTGGCGCAATTGCAGGCGTTTGCCGGCCTTGAGGTATTTATCGGCCACGGCCTCGATCGCCTGAAGGGCGGATTGGTCCACCACGCGGGATTTTGTGAAATCAAGGATCACATGGTCCGGGCCATTTTCCGGATCGAATAGTTTCTGAAAACTGCCGGCAGACCCGAAGAACAGCGGCCCTTCGATTTCATAGACCAGCGCGCCGGCCTGTGTTTGTGAGGGGTGCTTTTGCACATGGATTTGCGACGCGGCATTCCATGCATAAACCAGTGCCGATACGATCACCCCGACCACAACGGCCGTGGCGAGGTCTTCGTAGACGGTGACCGCTGTTACCAGCACAATGACCAGTGCATCGGACAAGGGAACGATGCGCAGGATTTTGAAGCTCTGCCAGGCGAATGTGCCGATCACGACCATGAACATCACCCCGACCAGCGCGGCCAGCGGAATCAATTCGATAATGGAGGAGCCGACAAGGATGAAGGCCAGCAAAAACAAAGCGGCGGAGATGCCGGACAATCGTGTGCGCCCGCCGGAATTGACGTTGATCATGGATTGCCCGATCATCGCGCAACCGCCCATGCCGCCGAAAAAACCGGTCACGGTATTGGCCACACCCTGGGCAACACATTCTTTGCTGGCCCCGCCGGGTTTTCCGGTGATTTCGCTCACAAGGTTCAGGGTCAGCAGGCTTTCGATCAGGCCAATGGCGGCCAGAATGATCGAATAGGGCAGAATAATTTTCAGGGTTTCAAACGTGAAAGGTACATCCGGAATGGAAAATGCGGGCAGACCGCCTTTGACAGAGGCCAGATCGCCGACGCGGGGGACCGGAATGTCCAGCAGGATCACCGCCGCCGCGACAAGGCCAATGGCGGCGAGTGGCGCTGGAAAGGACTTGGTCAGGCGCGGAGTGACCCAGATAATCGCCATGGTCGCCGCGACCAGCCCCAACGTCAGATACAGGGTCATGCCGGTCATCCACTGATGGCCGCCCGCCCCGTCGGGCACCTTGAATTGTTCCATCTGCGCCAGGAAAATCACAATAGCCAGGCCGTTGACAAAACCGAGCATCACCGGATGGGGCACCATGCGAATAAACTTGCCGAGCTTTAGCAATCCGGCAGCGATCTGAATGATCCCCATCAGAACCACCGTGGCAAACAGGTATTCCACCCCGTGATCGGCAACCAGCGCCACCATCACCACCGCAAGCGCCCCGGTTGCCCCGGAAATCATCCCGGGCATGCCGCCAAACACTGCCGTAATCAGCCCGACCATAAACGCTGCATACAGGCCTACCAGCGGGTCAACACCGGCGACAAAGGCAAAGGCCACGGCCTCTGGCACGAGGGCCAGCGCCACTGTTAGGCCGGACAGAATATCCGTGCGGGTCTGGGGCAGATTGAATTCACGGCTGTGGGTGAAAAATGAATTGGCACGGATGCGCTGGGCAAAGTCGCCTAAAGGAGTTTTCTGGGTCACGGGTGGATTCCTGAATTGCCGGAGTGAACGGCTGCAATTAGGCCTTCAGACCTAATAGGGAAAGGTATTTTTTCGATTAACGCGAAAATCCATGGCTTTTGCGACAATTTTGCGCGGATGATCGGTGTGCGCTGTTGTAGGGGGCGTTTCATTTCCTGCTTGAAATATCCCTGTGATCCGCTAGGTGAGTAAGCATTGCTTTCTTTAAGGCCCCTCCATGACCAACACCCGTTTTGCCGTTTATTTCGTTTTGTTTACTGTAATGCTCGATGCCATTGGTGTGGGCTTGATGATGCCGGTGATGCCGCAACTGTTGCTGGAGCTGGGGGATGCGGACCTGTCAAAGGCGGCGATCTGGGGCGGGATTTTGTCGTCGGTGTTTGCGGTGATGATGTTTTTGTTCGGGCCGGTGTTGGGCAACCTGTCGGATCGTTTCGGGCGTCGACCGGTGTTGTTGGTGTCGATGGCGGCGATGTGTCTGGATTATCTCCTTATGGCGACAGCCGGAAGCCTTTGGGTACTGTTTGTCGGGCGGATTATTCACGGGATGACGGCGGCGAACCATTCCACGGCAGGGGCGGTGATTGCGGATGTGTCGTCTTCCAACAAAAAAGCCGCGAATTTCGGGTTGCTGGGGGCTGCATTCGGGATCGGCTTTGTGATGGGGCCGCTGCTGGGAGCATTTTTGGCGGAATGGGGGCCACGCGCACCGTTTTTGGGGGCTGCCGTGCTGGTCGGGGCCAATACGGTGTTCGGCATCTTTGTGTTTCATGAAACTCTACCCGTGGCCAAACGGCGGGAGTTCCGCTGGCAGCGGGCTAATCCGCTTGGGGCGTTTGCGGCGTTAGGTCGTTTGCCGGGGCAGGGGCGCATGATGCTGGTTGTGCTATTTCAGGAAATGGCGTTCATTGTGTATCCGGTGGTCTGGGCCTACTTCACGCTGGAACAATTTGGCTGGGGGCCGGGTATGGTTGGGTTGTCGTTGGCCAGTTACGGGCTGTTTCTGGCCCTGATGCAAGGTGTATTGATCCGGTGGGCCGTAGCGCGTTTCGGGGAATATCGTACGGCGATTTTCGGGCTGTCTGTTGCCGCAGTTTCGTTTCTATTTACCAGCCTCAACCCCTATGGCTGGCTCGGCTTTGCCTTTTTGCCGATCATGTCGTTGGGGGAGCTGGCGACACCGGCAATTCAGGGGATGATGTCACGCGCGGTACCGGATGATGCGCAGGGAGAATTGCAAGGTATCGTGTCGAGCCTGCGGGCCGTGGCGATGATTGTCGGGCCGCTGTTGATGACCGGCTTGTTCAGCTACTTCACCCGGAAGGGCGGAGGTCTGTATTTTCCAGGGGCACCATTTGTGTTGTCTATGGTGTTGATATTTGCAGCGTTGGTGGTTCTGTGGGGAGCAGATAAAAGGCAGGCAAAGCAAAGATGATTTCTGTGCTCCAAATATTTGCTGGTCCATAAAAAAGGCCGACACAAGTGCCGGCCTTTCAGATTGATATTATTTGGGTTTATTTGGGCAGCTCGGCTTCGATGCCTTCGACATAGAAATTCATGCCGGCCAATGTGCCATCGTCGGCAACTTCGCCGTCTTTCAGCCAAACAGAACCGTCCTGTTTGTTGATCGGGCCGGTAAAGCTGTGCATGGTACCTGCGGCCAGCGCATCGCGGATTGCACCGGCGGATGCCTGAACGTCGGCTGGAATTTTATCCGAGAAAGGCGCAATGCCAACCATGCCTTTGCCAATGCCGTTCCAAGTGTCGGTCGAGGACCATGTCCCATCCATGACAGCCTTTACGCGTTCCACATAATATGGACCCCAGTTGTCGATAATTGCGGTCATCTGGGCGTTGGGGCCAAACTGGCTCATGTTGGAGGCCTGACCGAATGCCATGATGCCTTTTTCTTCGGCGATGGTCATGGCGGCAGGGGAATCGGTGTGCTGCATGATTACATCGGCACCCTGTTCAATCAAGGCATTGGCGGCGTCGGCTTCTTTGCCGGGATCAAACCAGGTGTAGACCCAGACGATTTTCATTTTCACATCGGGGTTAACCGCCTTGGCTGCCAGATAAGAGGCGTTGATGCCGCGCACAACTTCGGGAATTGGATAGGAAGCAATGTACCCGATGGTGTTGGTTTTGGTCATTTTACCGGCGATGTGGCCGATGACTGTGCGGCCTTCGTAGAAGCGGGCCGAATAGGTGGACACGTTATCGGCACGTTTATAACCGGTCGCATGTTCGAATTTCACGTTCGGGAATTTCTTGGCCACGTTCAGCACGTGATCCATATAGTTGAACGAGGTGGCAAAAATGATGTCGGTGCCGGACAGCGCCATTTGGGTCATCACACGCTCGGAATCGGCCGATTCCGGCACGCCTTCAACGAATTTGGTTTCAACCTTGTCGCCAAATGCGGCTTCGATCGCCTTGCGGCCCTGGTCGTGTTGGTAAGTCCAGCCAAAATCACCGGTTGGCCCGATGTAGATAAAGCCGACTTTGGTTTTCTCGCCAGCAGTGGCAGCACCAGCAAGGCCAACGGCCAATGCGGCACCGGCCAGCAGGGATTTAATCAGGTTCATGTGTTTCTCCTTGTTGGTGGGGGTGCAGATACCCCCGGGTCGTGTGCCCCTATTTCGAGGCGTGAAACAACCGGCCAAGCATGGCAGGTGCGTTGATACTGGCGCGTTTTTTGTCCGCAGACATGACAACCAGCACGATGATGGTGATGATATACGGGGTCATGGACAAATATGCAGCCCCAATATTGACGCCAACCGCCTGTAAATTCAACTGAAGGATGGTCACACCGCCAAACAGATAGGCCCCGATCAGTACCCGCCAGGGTTTCCAGCTGCCGAAAACCACGATGGCAAGCGCAATCCATCCCGCACCGGTGGTCATGCCCTCGGTCCATTGTGGCACCCGGATCAACGACAGATAGGCTCCGCCAAGGCCCGCACAGGCCCCGCCGAACAGGATGGCCAGCAAACGCACGCGGATAACCTTGTAGCCAAGCGCATGGGCCGCATCATGGTTTTCGCCAACCGCGCGCAGGATCAGGCCTGCCTTGGTGCGGTTCAGAAAATACCAGACACCCGCCACCAGCGCGATGCTGAAATAGATCATAATATCGTGGCTGAACAGGATCGGCCCGACAACCGGCAAATCGCTGAGGCCGGCAATGTCCAGATGGGCCGAAGCAGGTGGCTTGATCCCCGCATAGGAATACCCCAGCAACGCCGACAGCCCCAGCCCCATCATGGTCAGCCCCAGCCCCGAGGCGACTTGATTGGCCATCAGGTATTGGGTCAGAATAATAAACAACACAGACAGTAGCGCCCCACCGGCCGCGCCGCCGATAAACCCGATCAACGGGCTGCCGGAGGTCACCGCCGCGATAAAACCGGAGATCGCGCCAAAGATCATCATGCCCTCGACGCCCAGATTTAACACACCCGATTTTTCCACCACCAGTTCGCCAATCGCCGCCAGCAATATCGGGGTCGAGGCAATCATCAGGCTGACAATCAGGGAAACAGGGGAAATTGCCGAAAAATCCATTATGCGGCTCCTTTTATTGTCAGTCGGACGCGGAAGTTTATCAGGATTTCAAACCCGAGCAAAAAGAACAGCAACATACCCTGAAATACCTGAATAGAGGCCTTGGGAACCTGTAGGCTGGTTTGCACAATGTCGCCACCGACGATCGTAATCGCCAGCAACAGCCCCGCCATCAATACGCCAACCGGATGCAACCGGCCCAGAAACGCCACGATAATCGCGGTAAAGCCGTAACCAAGCGGCAGGTGGGTGGACAGATTGCCGGCGGGGCCGGTGACCTCGAATATACCGGCCATCCCGGCCAGCGCACCCGACAGCCCCAGACAGATCGCCACCATCAGTTTCGGGTTGATCCCCGCGAATTTCGCCGCGCGCGAGGATTGCCCCGCCACGCGTACCTGAAAGCCGCCGATATGACGGGTGAGCGCCACATAGGCCACAATCACCAGAAACAGCGCAGTCACAACGCCCCAATGCAGGCCGGAACCGGTGATCAGTTCGGGATTGTTCGCTGCCGGATAATCGTTGAAACTACGCGATACCGGAAAATTCATTCCCACGGGCGAACGCAACGGACCGGTGACCATCGCGGCCAGAAAATTTTCTGCCACATAAACCAGCATCAAGGACACCAGAATTTCATTGGCGTTAAAGCGGTTTTTCAAAAAGGCGGGGATCAATGCCCAGAGCATCCCCCCAAGGGTGCCGACAATAATCATCAACGGAAATATCCAGAAGGCCTCCATTGGATAAAACGCCAACCCCACAGCCCCGCCACAAATGGCCCCCATGATGAACTGGCCCTCGGCTCCGATATTCCAGATATTGGCGCGAAACCCGAATGATAGGCCAAGTGCAATCATGATCAAGGGCGCTGCCTTGATCAATATCTGGCCGCGATAATAAAACGCATATTCGCCCAGAACCGGATCCCAGAACAACATGCGGATGGCCTCGAACGGATTTTTGCCCAGTAGCAAAAATAGAATGCCGCCGGCAACCATGGTGGCCAGAACCGCAAGGATCGGCGTAAGCGCTTGCATCGGTTTCGAGGGATTGGGTCGTGCTTCAAGCCGGAGCATGGCTTACCTCCGTTCCGCCCATCAACAGGCCGATTTCTTCGATTGTGACACCTTGGGCCGACCGCACCTTTGACAGGGTGCCTTCGGAGAGTACGGCGAAAGTGTCGGAAATTTCCATCAACTCGTCCAGATCCTGACTGATCACCAGCACGGCTGCACCTTTGGCTGCCAGTTCCAGCAAAGCTTGCCGAATATCGGCAGCAGCCGAGGCATCCACCCCCCACGTGGGCTGGTTCACCACCAACACATCGGGGTTTTGCATGATTTCGCGGCCAATTACGAATTTCTGCAGATTACCACCAGACAGGGATTTCGCGGCGTTATTCACCGACGGGGTGCGCACATCGAATTTTTCGACAATGGCGCGGGCAAAATTGCGGGTGGCGTCCCACTGGATAAATCCGTTGCTGGTCAGCTTTTCGCGTTCGAAGGCCGTCAACAAAGCATTTTCAGTCAGCGACATATCCGGTGCCGCCGCGTGGCCCAGCCGTTCTTCGGGGGCGGTTTGCAACCCGCGCACACGGCGGTGGTTCGGGCCTTTGTCGCCCATGGCTTCGCCCTTGAAATGTACGGCATCATGTTCAACCAGTTCTTCGCCCGACAACGCCAGCAGTAATTCATCCTGCCCGTTACCTGCGACCCCGCCAATGCCCAGAACCTCGCCCGCATGCAGGGAAAAATTCACGTCCTTGAGGCTGGTGCCAAAGGGGTCAGATGATTCAAGCCAAAGGTTATGAACTTCCAACAAAACCGGCCCGGGATTGAATGCGGTCTTTTTGGGCGCGGTCAGTGTGGTGCCAACCATCATTTCCGCCATGGATTTCGGCGTTTCCTCGGATGGGGTGCAGGTGCCCACTACTTTGCCCAACCGCAGAATGGTGGCGTGGTCACAAATCTGGCGGATTTCGTCGAGCTTGTGGGAAATATACAGAATAGAGGTGCCCTCGTCGCGCAGTTTGCGCAGGGTGTGAAACAGGGTTTCGACCTCTTGCGGGGTCAAAACCGAAGTCGGCTCGTCCATGACTAACAGCTTCGGGTCTTGCAACAGGCAGCGCACAATTTCCACACGTTGGCGTTCACCGGCGGACAGATCCCCGACAAGCCGGTCCGGATCAAGCGGCAGGCCATAGTTTTCGGACACCGTGCGGATACGCGCGGACAATGCCTTGGTTTCCGGCGCGTTTTCCATGCCAAGCGCGATATTTTCCCCCACGGTCAGGGCCTCGAACAGGGAGAAATGTTGAAACACCATGGCCACACCGGCTGCACGGGCCTGTCTCGGCTCCTTCGGGGTATAATCCGATCCATTCAATTCCATGCTGCCGCTGTCCGGATGCACAAGGCCGTAGATCGCCTTGACCAAGGTGGATTTTCCCGCCCCGTTTTCCCCGAGCAAGGCATGAACTTCGCCCGGTTGAATGTCAAAACTGACGTTGTCATTGGCAACCACGCCCGGATAGGCTTTGGTCAGGCCCGATATTCGGAGCAAAGGTGTCACGTTAGGCTTCCTTTCGGCTTGGCTGTTGCGCCGCGGATGATAATAGGTCAGCTGCGATGCCCACCGCAATAGCTTTGGGTGTTTTCCCAAGTGCAGGGTTGCCAATCGGGCATGTCATGCGGGTAATTTGGGTATTCGAATGCCCAAGTTCACGCAGGCGTTTGGTAAACCGGGCCTTCTTGGTCGCGGATCCGATTACGCCAAGGCTGGCAAAATCGCGCGATAAAACGGTATGGCACAGATCAAGGTCAATGGCGTGGGAATAGGTCAGCACAAGGTGATCGGCATCCATAGGCGCACAGGGCACAACCTGTGCCGGGTTTCGGGCAACCAACGGTGTGGCGTTGGAGGGCATATTGCCTGGAAACCGGTTTTGCGCTGTATCGATCCAGGTGATATCAAAGGGCAGCCCGTTCAGGGTTTCCACAATTGCCCGCCCCACATGCCCTGCGCCATAAAGCCAGAGCGCGCGTACGGGCGTACGGGCGACTTCTGCGATCCATCCTCCGATAAACACCAATGGGCGTTGGGCTGACAGATTGCGCATCTGTGCAGCCGCTCGCGTGATAGAGAGTGGTTCGTGCCCTTTGCCGGCAATCCGGCGGACAAAGATTTCAGTGTTATCCGGCGGGGATGTGAAGCGTTCCAGCACCAGTGTGACCGACCCGCCACAACACTGGCCGAGCGCCGGCCCCAAGGGCAGGCGCAATACATGGGTATCGTTTGAATTTCCCAACATTTCGCGGGCGGCGCGGATGGCTTCCAATTCCAGTGCCCCGCCGCCAATCGTTCCCTGCTGGCCTTGGGAGGAAACAAGCATGGACGTGCCGGTTTCACGCGGGGCGGATCCGGCATGTTGCGCAATAACCACACGCACCACCGGCCCGTTATCAAGGGCCTGAACGAGTTGGGTGCGGTCAAACCCGCTCACAACTCCTGCCCTTGTTGATGTAACACCGCTCGTAACACCTGCTCGCCGGTGGCGGGGGCTTGCAGGTCGGGATAAACGGAACCATCACCGCAGGCCGCCACTGCATCCGATAGGGCTAGAAAGGCCGATATGCCAAGCACAAACGGCGGTTCCCCTACCGCCTTTGACCGGTAAATCGTGTCTTCTGTATTTTCGCCTTGGTCAAACAGTGCGACATTGAAAATTTCCGGTCGATCCGAACAGGCAGGAATTTTATAGGTGCTCGGCGCATGGGTCCATAATTTGCCTTTGTCGTCCCAGACCAGTTCCTCGGTGGTGAGCCAGCCAGCCCCCTGTACATAGGCCCCTTCGATCTGGCCGATGTCCAGTGCCGGGTTCAGGGACTTGCCGACATCATGGATGATATCCGTGCGTAATATCCGGTTTTCACCGGTGAGGGTGTCGATCACCACTTCTGTTAGCGCCGCTCCGTAGGCAAAGTAAAAGAAGGGGCGTCCCTTGCCCGCTTTGCGGTCCCACTCGATTTTCGGGGTGGCATAAAAGCCGGTGGCCGACAGGGAAATCCGGTTTTGATAGGCCGCGGAAATCACCTCGGCAAAGGTTAACGTTTGGCGGCCCGTTTCAACGTTTCCATTGGCAAAACGGATTGCGGTCGGGTCAGCCCCCCATTTCTCTGCAATGAAACCAATCAGGCGTTTCTTAATGGTTTCGCAAGCATTTTTAACAGCCATGCCGTTCAAATCAGAGCCAGAGGACGCAGCCGTTGCTGACGTATTCGGCACTTTAGCCGTGTCCGTTGCGGTGATTTTTACCGATGAAAGAGGCTGGCCGAATACGGTGGCGGCGACCTGTGCCACCTTGGTAAACAGGCCTTGGCCCATTTCGGTGCCACCATGGTTCAATTTGATCGAGCCATCCGCATAGATATGCACCAGCGCGCCGGCCTGATTAAGGAAGGTTAAGGTAAACGATATCCCGAATTTAACAGGGGTCAGGGCCAATCCGCGTTTCAGGATTGTATTTTCGGCGTTAAAGGCATCGACCTTGGCGCGACGGTTTTTATAATCGCTTGAGGCGAGCAGCGCAGCGGTGATGTCGGCTATCACGCTGTCGGTGACTTCCATGTGATAGGGCGTGGTCTGGCCGGTGAGGGCATAGTAATTCACCTGGCGGATTTCCAGCGGATCACGTTTCAGATGGTGAGCGATATGGTCGATCACGCGTTCGATTCCGACAATCCCCTGAGGCCCGCCAAAACCCCGATAGGCGGTGTTGGAAACAGTATTGGTGCGCAACCGGTGCGAGGTAATCCGCGCATGTGGTAGATGATAGGTGTTGTCCGCGTGCAACATGGCGCGATCGGCTACAGGGGCTGTCAAATCCTGCGCCCAGCCACCCCGACAATATTGATTAAAATCAACTGCCTGTATTTTTCCGTCGCCATCAAATCCCACGGTGTAATCAATGCGGAAATCATGGCGTTTTCCCGTAATTGTCATGTCGTCATCACGGTCATAACGCATTTTCGTGGGGCGATTCAGGCGCTGGGCCACGACGGCGCAGGCGCAAGCGAGCGCGTTTCCCTGGCTCTCCTTACCGCCAAAACCGCCGCCCATGCGACGGATTTCGACCCGCACAGAATGGAAAGGTTTGCCGATGGCCTCGGCCACTTTGTGCTGTATTTCTGTGGGATGCTGGGTCGATGAATGCACCAGCATGTCCCCGTCTTCTTGTGGCATAACAAGGGCGGCGTGGGATTCCAGATAGAAATGTTCCTGCCCCCCGATTGTGATAGAACCGGACACACGATGTGGTGCGGTTTCGAGCGCGCCAGCCGTATCGCCCTTGTTGAAAACCAGCGGAGCTTCGAATTCGTCTCCGGCGGCGAGGGCATCTTCGATTGTTAACAGAGGTGTTAACTCTTGAATGTCAAATACAGCTTTTTGCGCAGCTTTGCGGGCCGCAGCGTGACTGGTCGCCGCGACAAGAAACACCGGTTGGCCGATGTAATACACCTTGTCCGTTGCCAGCAAGGGTTCGTCATGGGCAGAGGGCGAGACATCATTGCTGGCGGGCAGATCCTCTGCTGTCAGCACGGCCACGACACCGGGAAAGGTGCGCACCGCGTCAAGGTTAACGGATTTCAGAATCCCATGCGCAACTGGTGACAGGCCAAAGGCCAGATGCAGGCAGTTGGCTGGAATTGGCATGTCATCCACATAGCGCGCAGCGCCAGTCACATGCAGTTTTGCGGCGTCATGGGGGAGCGGTTTGTTAACAGTCATGGCCGTTCCTCCAGTACGCGGGTGCGGACGCCTTGGTCCTCAAGGAAGTACCGCAATAGAAAATTTTGCGCGCTGCGCAGGCGGTATTCGACTGTACCGCGGACATCGGCGATGGGCTGAAAATCCTCTCCCATCAAGGTCATTGCCGTGCGAACCGTCGTTTCTGTCCAAGGGCGACCGTTCAGGGCGTTTTCAACCACGCTTGCGCGTTTGGGGGTTGCGGCCATTCCGCCAAAAGCAAGGCGGGCATCGTGGACAATACCGTCTTTTACAGGGATGCTGAAACACCCGAGAAGGGTTGAGATATCCTGATCGAAGCGTTTGGAAAGCTTGTAGCACTTAAGCCGGTCCTCTTGTGGCGGGATCAGGATGCTTTCAACAAATTCGCCGGCCGAACGATCCTGCTTTCCGTAAGCGACAAAGAAATCCTCTATCGGAATTTCGCGCAGGGCTGTGCCTTTTTGCAGACGGATGCGGGCGTTTAGGGCGATCAGGGCAGGCGGGCTGTCGCCGATCGGGGATCCGTTCGCTACATTGCCACCGATGGTGGCGGCATTACGCACTTGCATGCTGCCGTATCGGCGGATCAAGATTGCGAATTCGGGATGGCGGGTTTTGATCGCGGCTCGCAGCCGGTTCAGGGTCACGCCGGCCCCAACGCGCAAACCGGTGTCTGTTTCTGAAATAACACGTAGTTCGGGGATTTGTGACAGAAAGGCCACGGGGGTGATGTCGCGAAAGGCTTTGTTGACCCACAGCCCCACATCGGTTGCGCCGCCAATCAACGTGGCATCAGGATTTTCCTGATACCAAGGGGCAAATTCTGCAAGGCTTTGCGGCATATAGGCTTGATCACTTTGCAGGGCACCAGTGGTGGGCAGGTTTATGGCATCCGCGGCAATCGCCACCGACACAGGCGCAGTTTCAGTTGCCTTGGCCGCCTTGACGATGGGTTCATAGCCGGTGCAGCGGCACAGGTTGCCGGCAAGGGTGTCATTGTGATCGGTTTCGCCGGTTTGATGTGCGGCGGCCATCGACATGACAAAACCTGGCGTGCAAAAGCCACACTGGCTGCCGTGATGTTCGACAAGTGCCTGTTGCACCGGATGCAGGGTGTCGCCTTCGGCCAGCCCTTCGACGGTGCGTACCGCTTTGCCGTGCAACTGTGGCAAAAACAGAATGCAGGCATTCATCGCCAGATAGGCAGGGCCGTTTTCGTCATTGTGGGTAACCAGCACACTGCAAGCACCGCAATCGCCTTCGTTGCAGCCCTCTTTGGTGCCTTTCAGCCCACGGTTTTCCCGCAGCCAATCCAGTAAAGTCCGTGTCGGGGATTCGCCCTCTACACTTACGGCTTCTCCATTGAGAAGAAATTCGATTTTCATTCAGAAAACCCGCCACCTTCCTTGCAAAACCGCGCGGCGTCTGATGTGGCGTAAGACGGTCGCGCAGGGTCGTGACGCCTAAACAAACAGCCAAAACCGCGTTTGGCAAGATTTTTTTATTTTTTTAGCTGCCGCGATAAGTGGAATAGCTGAAGGGAGACAGCAACAATGGCACGTGGTAATGGCTGTCTTTGGCAATCCCGAAACGTAGCGGAATGAGGTCGAAAAACTTGGGGTCAGGTAAATCAGAAACAGTCTTGGAAAGGTAGTCTCCTGCGTGAAAAACCAACTCGTAAATACCTGTTTTAAAGGCCGTTTCTTGTAAAATAGGCGTGTCTATGCGGCCATCGGCATTGGTAGTGAAATCGCCCAGTTTATGGCGGTTTTCCCCGTCGATTTTGAACAACTCAATGGCCAGTCCTTCAGCCGGTTTCCCCAATGCTGTGTCCAGCACATGCGTTGTCAGTTTGCCCATTCAAAGCACCTTTCGATAGTCTAGTGCGTGCATAACCTCGTCGTCCACTTTGCGATAGATGTATTCAAGGTCACGTTTTTTATAGTCGGTTTTGATTTTATGATACTTGTATTTGCGCTGGTAGTCTTCCAATCGCAAATTGTCAGAGGCCTTCACCGAGCGGCGAATTGGTCCATATCCGGCAGTGATTTTCGGGATGTATTCGGATATCCGGTCCATCTGGCCCTCAAAATCCGCCAACATGTCTTCGTAACGGATGTGGATCACGTTTTCGGCGACCTGCATGAGCCGCACATATTCGCGCATTTTGGCATTCCACAGCTCAATCGGGCTTTCCAATGCGGTTGGGCCGACATTGTCGCGGGGGGACACGGGCCATTCGCTCATTAAAAACCGGTCGAAATCCAACTCCTCCTCCCGCAAAAGCGGATTTTCCGGGCGGTTGTGCAGCGACGACAAAAAGAAAACCGGGTGTTTGGTAATCAAGAGAAACAACGTGTTATTGGCGTGCGGCGCTGCGCGGATCACATCAACGGGCGGGGCTGCGTGCTTTAGGCCAAAATCCGAATACAGGATGCGTTCATGGTATTGATCCTGCATTTTGCTATTTTCCTGCGGCCGCAGGCGCGGTTTGTATTGTTGCAGCACAAGACGCATGACACGTTTGGCCACGCCGAAGTCTCCCCGCAGCAGATCGGTGGCAAAGTTCTTGTTTACCAGTTTTTCCAAATAGGTGGCACCGGTGTTTCGCGCACCATAAACTTTGGTAAAAAGACAGGTCATGTGTTTGAATAAGCCCCGTTTCGGGTTCTTCGGCCCGATTGTTTCTGTTGTGGAAACATTGTGCAACGGCTTTCGCCCGATAGCAACCCACGTTAAACAGGCCCAATGACAGATACACCCCGATTCATCCACCTTCGCCTTCATTCTGCTTATTCCTTGCTAGAGGGGGCGATTCAGGTCAAAAAACTACCGGATATGTGCCGGGCGGCAGGTATGCCGGCAGTTGCCGTGACGGATTCGGGTAATCTGTTTTGCGGGTTGGAATTTTCTGAAATGGCATCCAAGGCGGGCGTGCAGCCGATTATTGCCTGCCAATTTGATCTGGCCTATGCGCCGGCGGCCCGTATTGGGGATCAACCGCCCAAACCCTTGCCGGTGGTGTTGTTGGCGCAGGATGAACCCGGGTATTTGAACCTGATGAAGCTGAATTCCTGTGCCTTTCTGGATTCGGGCGATGCGTTGCCACACATCACGCTGGAGGAACTGGAACGTCATAGTGCTGGTTTGATTTGCCTGACGGGTGGTGCTCTGGGGCCGGTGGGGCAGTTGATACAGGACGGACAAAAAGAGGCCGCGCAGGCATTGGTCATGCGGCTGGCGGATATGTTTCCGGAGCGGCTTTATATCGAATTGCAGCGTCATCCCTATGACGGCGCGACACGCACGCCACAGGAGGCAGCAACCGAACCGGAATTCGTGCGGCTGGCCTATGATCTGGAATTGCCATTGGTGGCGACAAATGATGTGTATTTCCCTAAACGCGATATGTACGAGGCCCATGATGCGTTAATTTGTATTGGCGACGGGGCCTATGTGGATCAGCAAGAACCACGCCGGCGCCTGACAGAGGAACATTACTTCAAATCACAAGAAGAGATGGTCACGCTATTCGCGGACCTTCCTGAAGCAATTGAAAACACGGTGGAAATCGCGCAGCGTTGCGCATTTAAGGTGTATAAGCGCGCCCCGATCCTGCCCAAATTTGCCGATGACGAGGTTGTCGAACTGCGTCGCCAAGCCAATGAGGGGCTGAAAAACCGGCTGGCAGTGATCCCGCATGCGGTGAGCGTTGAGGAATACCAGAAGCGGTTGGATTTTGAGCTGGACATCATCGAGGGGATGGGGTTCCCCGGCTATTTTCTAATTGTGGCCGATTTTATCAAATGGGCCAAGGATCATAATATTCCGGTGGGTCCGGGGCGGGGATCCGGTGCGGGATCTCTGGTGGCCTATTCGTTAACAGTGACGGACCTTGATCCGCTGCGGTATTCGCTGCTGTTTGAACGGTTTCTGAATCCGGAACGGGTATCCATGCCCGACTTTGACATCGATTTTTGCATGGATCGCCGTGAAGAGGTAATCCGCTATGTGCAGAAAAAATATGGTCGCGACAAGGTAGGGCAGATTATCACCTTTGGTGCGCTGCTGTCCAAGGCAGCTGTACGCGATATCGGGCGGGTTTTGCAAATGCCCTATGGGCAGGTGGACCGCCTGTCCAAATTGATTCCGGTCGAAGGCGTTAAACCGGTGTCTATCACCAAGGCGCTGGCCGATGAGCCGCGTTTGCGCGAGGAGGCTAAAGCCGAACCGGTGGTGGAACGCATGCTCGGTTTTGCCCAACAGGTCGAAGGACTGTTGCGCAATGCCTCGACCCATGCCGCCGGTGTGGTGATCGGGGACCGCCCGCTGGATGAACTGGTCCCGCTCTATCAGGATCCGCGGTCCGATATGCCTGCGACCCAGTTCAATATGAAATGGGTGGAGCAGGCCGGTCTGGTAAAATTTGACTTTCTTGGTCTTAAAACCCTGACAGTCATTCAGAATGCGGTTGATCTGATCCATACCTCCGGGCGTGAATTACACATCGGGCCGGATGGGCAAACCCTGTTTGAACCGCCGAAAGGGGCCGAAGGCGACATCGGCGCGATCCCGATTGATGATCCGGTGACGTACAAGCTCTATGCCGATGCGAAAACCGTGGCGGTGTTTCAGGTGGAAAGCACGGGCATGATGGACGCGCTGCGCCGGATGAAACCCACTTGTATCGAGGATATCGTGGCGCTGGTGGCGCTGTATCGCCCGGGGCCGATGGAGAATATCCCCACCTATTGCGAGGTTAAGAACGGCGAAAAAGAGCTGGAATCCGTGCATCCGCTGATTGACCATTTGCTCAAGGAAACGCAGGGCATCATCGTTTATCAGGAACAGGTGATGCAGATTGCGCAAGTCATGGCCGGCTATAGCCTTGGCGGTGCGGATTTGTTGCGCCGTGCCATGGGTAAGAAAATTGCCGAGGAAATGGCCAAGGAACGCCCCAAATTTGAAAAGGGCGCGATGGAAAACGGAGTGGACAAGAAAAAGGCCACAGAGGTTTTTGATTTATTGGAAAAATTTGCCAACTACGGGTTCAACAAATCCCACGCGGCGGCCTATGCGGTGGTGTCCTATCAGACCGGTTGGCTCAAGGCGAACCATCCGGTGGAGTTCATGGCGGCGGTGATGAACTGCGATATCCACCTGACGGAAAAGCTGGGTGTATATATAGAAGAGGCCAAGCGCGGGTTGAAAATTGACATTGTGCCGCCCTGTGTGAACCGGTCCTTGTCGACCTTTAGCGTCATTGACGGCAAAATTCACTATGCGCTGGGCGCGTTGAAGAATGTGGGTGGCGAAGCAATGAAGCTGATCACAAACGAGCGGTTGGAAAACGGGGAGTTCAAAGACCTGTTCGATCTGGCGCGCCGTGTTGATCTGAAGAAGGTCGGCAAGCGACCTATGGAAATGCTGGCGCGTTCTGGCGGGTTTGACTTGCTGGATGCCAACCGACGCAAATGTCTGGAATCGGTCGGGGCGCTGGTGGACTATTCGGCGGCCACGCATGCGGATAAAAATTCGGCGCAGGGCGGATTGTTTGGTGATAGTGGCGAAGATCTACCTGCGCCGCGCCTGCCGATGCCCGAGGATTGGTTGCCCACGGAGCGGCTCGCCGAAGAACATCGTGCCATCGGGTTTTACCTGTCGGGGCATCCGCTGGATGATTACCTCGGCCCATTGAAACGCAAGAATATCCTGACGTTGGCAGAGTTGAACCAAAAGGTGAAAAACGGAGCCTGTGTGGTAAAGTTGGCTGGGACGGTGACCGCAAAACAGGAACGCAAGTCAGCACGGGGCAACCGTTTTGCGTTTGCGCAGCTGTCTGATCCAACGGGGCTGTACGAGGTAACAATTTTTTCCGACACGCTGGAAAAATACCGCGATCTTCTGGTGCCCGGTGAAAACGTGGTTCTATCGGTAGAGGCCAACCTGGAGGCAGAGCAACTCAAACTCCTGGCGCGCGGGGTGCAAACGGTGGATCGCGCGGTCGAGGATGCGGCGGCCATGGGGTTGCGTGTTTTCATCAATGAAATCGAGGCGATCAGCTCTGTGAAAACACGACTGGAAGCCGCTACCAAAAATGCAGGCCGCCGTGGACGTGGGCCGGTACATCTGGTGTTGTCGCACCCTGATTTGCCCGGTGAAGTCGAGGTGGCCCTAAAACAGGAATATACCCTGAACCCGCAGATCAAAGGTGCGATAAAACATGTTCCGGGTGTGCAACTGGTCGAGGAATTTTAGGGGATTTGGGCTGTTGTGGCTGTTCAGTTGCGAAATGCTATGATTTCTGTAACCTTGACCCTACCCAATGATCCTGCCAAGAGGCCAAAAAATGACAATTACCGCTAGAAAACGCAGGCCTTTTGCTGTGGCTTTGCGTAATGCACGTATTGTTACCGGTTTGATTTTGCTCAGCTTTGTCACGACACATTTGTTGAACTTGATCTTGGGGTTGCATTCAATTGCATTGATTGATCAGGCGCGTCCCTTTCTCAGCGGGCTTTGGACGGGGCCTATTGGGTCGGTGTTTTTGGAAGTAACCCTGTCCATTCATTTTCTTTTGGCAATGGAAGCAATTTATAATCGGAAAACGCTGCGCATGTCGGCCAATGACATGGTGCAGTTTCTAGCCGGTTTGGCGATTATTCCCCTGTTGGTGCCCCATGTGATCGGCATCGGGGCGACGCGGCAAATCATGTCCGATGCGTCTTATGCGGTCATTCTAAAGTTCTTTTGGCAACAAGATCCGATCGCCGGTTTACGGCAGGTTTTGTTATTGGGCATCATTTGGGTCCACGGTTGTTTGGGCCTGTTCATGTGGTTGCGCTCGAAAACATGGGCGATCCGGACATTGCCTTGGTTGTACCCTTTGGCGGTAGCAATTCCGGTTCTTGCGCTTTTGGGCTATGTCGGAGCTGGACGTGAGCTCTTGATTGCGGCAAAAATAGCCAAAGATGCCCAAGCACAGGTGCAAATGGAGTCCCCGACAGGCACCGAAAAAAAAGCGGCGTCCGGTGTTGACCCCGTAGGGCCGGACACGGCGGACGCAGAAGCGAATGAACAACATCTGGACCCTGTTTTGCCGCTAACACCGACCCAGATTGTCGCGCGTTCAAAGCTTGAAACCAGTTGGGTTATTCGCGGAGCGATCGGGTTGGCGGTGTTGGTGTTGCTGTTGCGGGCCGTGCGAGTGTTGCGCAGGCGCAAGGCGCGGATTGAAGTCCAATACCTGAACGGGCCAAAACTGCAGAGCAAAACGGGGCCGAGCCTGTTGGATATTGCCCGCCTGAATGATTTACCCCACGCGCATATTTGTAACGGGCGCGGGCGTTGTGGGACCTGTCGGGTGCGGGTGTTGGAAGGGGCGGATAATCTGCCGGAACCAATGCAGTTGGAACAAGACACGCTGGAGCGGTTGGGTTGTGGTCCGGATGTGCGGTTGGCCTGCCAGTTACATCCGATCGGCGGTGCTGTCACGGTTGAACGGTTGTTGCCTGCCGATTACGTGTTGGAACGCAACTCCCGCAAGAAAACACCGCAGGAGGCCGCCCAATGATTTTGCGTTTCTTGTTGGTTTGTTTTGTGGTGATGGTGGGGGGGACACTCCCGCTCGGGGCGGCAACTACGCAATTGCCCTCGTTTACGGGGGCACCTGCCGTATCTGTCGAAATTGCACCGCCGTCCCCCAATGATATCAAGGAATTAATGCGGTTGTTGTCGGATGAGCAAATGCGCAATTGGTTGCAGAAAAATGCTCAGGACAGCGGTCTGGAGGATGCTTCTATTGGCGGGATATCCCTTCGACAACAGATTTCGGCGGGTATGGAAAAAGTGCGCGCGCGGTTTCGTGAATTGGGGCAGGCATGGATATTACTGCCACATGTGCCGGATTTGCTCGAGGATCGCTGGGAAAAGGAAATGAAACTGCACCGCAAGGTGCGCAGCCTGACGTTTCTGGTGATTTTCCTGTTTGTCGGTGCCGGACTGGAATGGCTCTATCGTCAATACACACGCCTGCCGTTGTTGCGGTTGGAAATGCAGGTGCATGATGCGCCGATTGAACGCGCCCGTGCCGCGATTGCGCGCGCCGCGATTGTGGTTGGTGGGCAGGTGCTGTTTGCGCTTGGCAGTATAGGTGCATTTTTGAGCTTTGACTGGCCACCCTTGGTGGAATCTGTGGTGTTGAATTTGTTGGTTGTTATCATCGTCGTGCGAGCTGTGCGGGCGTTGTCGATTTTCATTATCGCGCCCAAAGTGCCGGAATTGCGGCTGGTGCCTTTGTCGACAAAAATGGCTAAACACCTACATTTTTATTTGCCGCTTGTGGCCACAAGTTTTGCCATTGCAATTGCGGTGAACAATGTGTTTTCGCAGCTGAGCCTGGATACGGATGAACGGGTGGCGCACGCTACTTTGGCTGAAACTGTAATTCTCGGGTTAGGCATTGTGGGCATGTTGTTTGTGACCATTCGTCAGTCGTTTCGATTGTGGTGCCGTGAACGTGACTGTTCTACCGCGCAGGGACCACGGCATTGGCAAAACTATTTGTATGTGATGGTTGGCGTGATATTTTTTCTGTGGTTGTTTGATACCGGTGCTTTGATGTGGAGCGTTTTGGTGTTGGCGACCCTGTTTCCGTTGATAAAAATCCTGAGCGCTTGGGTGGACTATTTCTTTGATCAAGCTGTTACTGCGGTCAAGCTGGAGCAGGCATTGGAGGCTGAGGAGGCCCGTGTCGAAGCCTTGGCCGAAGTAGCAACCCGTGCAGTGGAAACGGGAGAGGTGTTGACGGAAACGTCCCCGGAACCTGTGGTGGAAGGTCCGGACCCTTTGCCGGGAACGGAACCCTTCAGCACAATTCGCCTGATCTTCAAACGCTTTGTACGCCTGTTGGTAGTGGTTTCTTCCTTGGCTCTGCTTGGGATGATTTGGGGATTCAATGTGCTGTCATCAAATCAACCGGCATCCTTTACGGCGCGGGTTTTTTCGGTTCTGGCGGATACGGCATTTGTAGTTTTAGTAGCTGATTTAATTTGGACCTGGGCAAAAACAGCGATTGATCAACGGCTTGCTGCCTATATTCCCCCTGAAGGTTCCGAAGCGCCCGGGCCAGAGGCACGGATGGCGACGTTGCTACCCTTGTTGCGGATGACGCTTTTGGTAGCGCTGATCACAGCGGTTGTTGTGTCGGTCCTAAGCTCGCTGGGCGTTAATATCGCGCCGCTGATTGCCGGTGCCGGTGTTGTTGGTATCGCCATTGGTTTCGGCGCACAATCCTTGGTGCGTGATGTGGTGTCGGGTATCTTCTTCTTGATCGATGATGCGTTCCGGTTGGGCGAATATATCGAAATAGGGGAGCTGCGGGGCACAGTCGAAAGCATTTCGGTCCGGTCCTTGCGGGTGCGGCACCATCGGGGCGCGATCCATACGATTCCTTTTGGCGAGCTGAAGTATCTGACCAACCACAGCCGCGACTGGGTTATTATGAAGCTTGAATTCCGGGTGCCTTTTGATACTGATCTGAAGCTGGTGAAAAAGCTGGTGAAACAGGTCGGGGCCAAGCTTAAGGAAAATGAATTCTATGGCGACAGCATACTGCAAACCCTTAAGTCACAAGGGGTGCGCCGGATGGAAGAATTCAACATGGTCGTTGGCGTGAAATTCATGACCAAACCCGGAGAACAATGGCTGGTGCGCCGCGATGCATATCAGTTCGTGCGGGATATTTTTGAGGCCAACGGCATCCGAATGGCTGAACGGAATGTGAAAGTCGAAATCGAAGGCGGTGACGGATTAAACGAAAGCGCCAAAGAAGCGGCTGCCGGAGCTGCACAAATCGCTGCTGAAGGGCCAAAGATACCACCAGCGCCAGTGCCGGATGAACCTTAGTTTTGCAGGCGTTAGTCCTGCAAGGCATCGGTAAAAAGATTGGCAAAAGCTCCAAAAAGATAACGATACATTGTGGTTTCGCGCCCTTCAAGCGAAACCATAACTGGCATATCTGTTGCCAGATGAAAGGCGGCCCCCATGCGATGCGCCGCAGTTTGTAAATCATCCTGATTGATCGTGGCAAGCGCCAAATAATACTCGGCCTGACCATCGGGTGTCTTGGTTGCTTCAGGGGCAATGGAGGTAAGGGTCACGCGAATTTTTGGCATTTTGCGTTGCGGAAGCGCCGGAATCGTCAATGTACCCGTCATTCCAGGATGGATTTGATCAATCGACGTGATTGGCACCTTGAGATGGAGGACCGGATGGTCCAGCTTTTGGGCCAATGTGACCAGTGTCTGGCCTTTGCCAGCATACATTTGAGCGGTATCATATTTTAGCGACGTGATCTTTCCGGCCACAGGCGAACGGACGAGGGCGCTGGAAATTTCTGATTGAAGGCGAAAGGCTTGTTGTCGCAATTCCGGTAGGCGCGCGGTGTTGGCATTGAGTTTTTTAACCAAAGCTAAACGGTATTCTGCGCGCAATGTATCAATGGCAATTTTGGATTGCGCTATTTCGGCACGCAGTGAAATTTCACGGGATTCTTCTTCTGCGATTTGGCTCCCAAGGTTCAAGATTGTGTCTGTCAGGGCTTCATCTGCCTTGCGAGTCACGATCCCGCGTGCAACCAAATCATGGCTGTCAAGTGAACGTTCATGTAGTATGGCTTGGCGCTGCTTTAGCATTGCAAGCCCCTGCGAGGCCGTCTGTAACCGTGCATTGGCGGCGATAATGGCCTGTTCTTTGGTATCTATTTTGCTTTTCAGGGCCCTCTGTGCTTCGTCGTATTGTAACGTGATAAAGCTGTTTTTTGGTGAGGGTGTGGAGGGTTTGTCCAAAAAATACCGAATAATGGATATTTCAGTATTGAGCGTGTCCAATTGGGTTTCAATTTCGGCAAGAGCTGACCGGCTGCTATTTACATCTAGCAAAAACAAAGGATCGTTTTTGGCGACGACCTGATGCAAGGACACAAAAACCTGTTCAATGCGCCCACCAAAAGGATGTTGAATGTCATAACTCAGTCGAGATGATGCAAAGCTTCCGGATACACGAACAGTGGTGGCAATCGGGGCATAGATCGCCCAAATCATAATGAGCAAGAGAAAACAGAACAGGCCAATGGCAGTTATCCACAAAGGGTGACTTATTTCGCGTGGCAGGGCAGCGGGTGCGGCAAGTGCGGTCATGGGGGCTCCGGTCAAATTGGGCTATGTTGGGGCCGTTTGGCGCTGTCACTTGAAAGCCAGGCATCCAGAACGGAGGTTTCTTCTGCATTCATGGCCTGCAAGCTGTCTGTAAGTTGTACAACCACGGCAAGTGCCAGTTCATCCGCATCTATGTCAATCATATCAACATCCGGATGGCGGACCAAAGAGCGTATTTTCGGGAGTTTTGCCTCGAGGTCGGTGGTGAAGCTATCGACGAGGCGGATGTTACAGGTTTTTGTGTCTTCAAACTTGAACGTGAAAGTGACTTTGCGTTCCACATCGGTTGGGCCATTCAAGCAGGTTGCATTAAACATTTCTGTCGCGGCCAGGATGGCTTTTTGGCAAAATGCTTCGTCAGTGTTTCGCATGAATTGCGACGTGACCCAATCTGCGAGGTCTAATAATGCAGCGGCATTAACCGGTAGGACCAACCGTCGACTGCCTGAAGTGCGCCGGCCCAGAACTTCTGCTCTCGGGCCGAAATCGGCCAGTTTTCCCTGATCGAGCAGCAAGACCTTGTCTGCAAGGCCCATGATGCCGGAGCGGTGGAGTGACATGACGATGGTGACGCCTGATTTCTTCAGACGGGCCAATGTATCACAAAGTTGTCGCTCTCCTTGGGCGTCAAGCAGGGCATTGGGCTCATCCAGAAACAGATATCGCGGATTTTCATAAATGGCTCGTGCCAAAGCAACCCGCTGTTTTTGACCTGCGGACAGAAGGTGGCGGTTTTCGGCGATGTCGGTATCATAGGCCTGTGGAAGGGCCGAAATCAAGGCATGGACACCGGCACTTTTGGCTGCGTTAATGATGCGGTCATCATCGGGTTGGGCAGCAAAGCAGGCGATGTTGTCCGAGATACTTCCTGACAATAATTGTGCTTGTTGGGGCAGGTATCCCACCATTTTTCGCAGAGTTTCCGGCCCCAATGTCTGGGCGGCGCTTTCATCTAGGAAAACGGTGCCGATTGGGGCGGGGTCGATGGCGCATAATGCGTGCAGTAAGGTGGTTTTGCCGCTGCCGCTGTCGCCGATGATGGCGAGGCATTCACCGGGTGCCAAGTCAAAGGAAATACGGGACAGTCGCGGTTCGGCCCCGCCGCCCCGAGGGTACAGCAGGTTTTCACAGCGTATCCCGCCGGAAAGGTCGCTGACCTCTGTCGTGCGTTGAGCGCTCATACCTAGATATTTTCGGATAAGGTTTACGGCCTTTCGCGTAGCCTGAATTCGGGGGTAGCTGTTGATGGCTTGTTCGGCGGCACCGATGGTTTTTGCGCAAATGATTGAGGCTCCGATCATGCCGCCCGCACTGAGTTCGTTTGACACAACAAGGAATGCCCCGAGCGAGAGTGCAGAGAGTTGCGCGCCTGTACGAATACCTGCGGAAATAGCGGTTGCCAGTGTGGAAATGCGGCTTGCGTGGTCTTCGGATTGGTGGTGAAGATCTTGTTGGGTGATGAAACGGTCGCTCAGATTATTGACAATGATTTCCAGATCGCCTGTTGCAATGTTTTCTGTAATGTCTGTCAAGGTTTCGCTCGCTTGCCCCGCTGCTGTTGCAGCTTTTGCACTGGCGGTTCTGGTGGCAAACTCAGCTGCTTTTTTGACAAGAAAAAGACTTGCAACAATGCAGGCGATGAGAACCAGAAATAAGGGGTGGATAAGAAAAATAGCGCCAAGAAATAGGGGAATCCATGGCAGGTTCAATACCGAGGTTGCGAAGGATGGCTGGAAAAAACCACGCAGTTGGAGTACAGCTTCAATCGCCTGTTGGCGGTCTTTTCCCTGTTGGGAAAGCGCGGCTTGCATGCAGAATCGGTCCACCCAACGGGCGGCACGGCCAAGTGCAATATCACGGTTGAAATCGACAAAACTGTTGAGGGTAACCGCCAAAAGCGCGATCCCGAGCAGCATGAGGAGGGTGTTCAAATTACCGCTGGGTATGACGCGATCCAGAACTTGCATCATGAACAATGGGCTGATTAAAACCGCCATGTTCGAGACAAAACTAAAGCCAAGCAGTGGCGAAACCAGGGTCCCAAGTTGGGCAAAGCTATCGGAAGGAGTGCGCAAATTGAGCCTCATATTTAGGGTGCTAAGCAGGCGTGATCAAAGTGTTGGGGTGTTGTTTTTCAGGTCATCTGAAGCAACTGTTTTGAAAATCGGTTAATTGTGGCCCGGAGGCTGGCTCGTGGGGCAGGAATGGCTCCACTGTTCAATGCTGATCTGATTTTCCGCTGGTATCCCCAAAGGCGCAGACCCAGAGTTTTGCGCTGTTTTTCTTCCCATTCGCTCCATCCTTACCAAAGCAATTCACATGTTTTCTGGGGCAAGGGTCTTTAGAAAAGGTTTCTATTTCGGGTTTTTAATAGGATGTGTTGCGCAAATTTGGTTTAAAGTGTGTCCAGTTTTCGCTGCAACGCTGCGAGCTGTTCCTTTATTTCCGACATCTCGTCCGCATCCGGTGCGGGAGCTTTTTCCGGGCGAGAGGGAGCCGCCCCCGGCATGAAAGCTTGCATCATTGTGCTATATATTTCGGTCTGCGTTTTTTGCCATTCCGCCGGGGATCCAAAGCCGAAATCGGCGGGCATTTTTTCGGGTATGGCACCGGAAAAAGTCGCCAGCATTTTTTCCTGCTGCTCGGTGAAGGCTTCATAAGATTTGGATAAAAACTCCGGCAGCAGGTTTTGAGAGGCTGAATTGCAAGATCGAACAAGGCCGGTAAGCACGTTAATCGGTAGGCTGCTCTCGCCTTTGCATTGTTGTTCGGTGATGATTTGTAACAGATATTGCCGCGTCAAATCCTCGCCGGTTTTACGGTCTTTGATTTCTACTTCCTGGCCGTCCCGGATCAGGGTTGCGACCTCTTCCAAGGTAACATATTCGCTGCTTTGGGTATTGTACAACCGGCGGCTGGCGTAGCGGTTAATCAGAATTTTTTCCGGCATGGGGTCGCCTGTCTTGTTGCGCGTGCCCCGTGGGGAACGAAAGGGTCGGGGGATTGGCGCGGATTATTCGGCGTCACTGCCCGATTTTTGGGTAACTTCGGCGAACAACTTCAAGGTTTCTGCCTGCGCCTGTTTGGCCACCTCAGCATAGGCGGTCAGTTTATCCTGCATGTCTTGTGATTGTTCCGCAGAGAAGGCAGCAACCATTTCAGTGACGTCGGTCGCATTGCTGCTTTGCTGAACCTTTTTCAGGGTTTCTTTGGTCCATTCGCTGGTCAATTCCGCATTTTTCTGTGCCGCATCAAGGGCGATTTTAGCCAGTTTGGCGTTGAAATTTGCGGGGGCCTGCATCGGCGTGCCAAGGGCAGAAGGGTCGATTTTCATCGACGCCATGAAATCTTGAGCGGCTTTGGCAAAATCGAAAGTATCATCAGCCATGGGAATCCTCTGGGATTGTTATGCTGAATGGAACTGTAATTGCCGCATTGCAGCAGGTCAAGGTTACGCCGCGTCGCAGCATGCGTGCAGCAAAAAGGGGGCGCGATTGACGACCCCTTCATGCATGTTGTGTGCTTTGAAAATCTTAGGCAGCTTTTTTGGCGGCTTCTTTGGTTTTGGCAACCACGTCGGCCTGAATGTCTTTGCCAGCAGCGACGAACAACTCGGTTGCGTCCTGTTGCGCCGCTTTGGCAACGTCCACATAGGCTGTCAGTTTTTCTGGCAGCGCTTCGATTTGCTCTTTGGCCAGATCGGTTGCAACGGCTACATAATCACCAGCTTCTTTTTGAACTTTGTTGGCGGCCTCGACTTTTTTCAGGGTCTCGGTTGTCCAGGCAGTTGTCAGTTCGGTGTTTTTCTTGGCAGAGGTCAGGGCGATCTTTACCAGTTTTGTGTTGAATTCAGCTGCGTTTTTAACGGCTTCGTCGAATACTTTGGTGTCGATTTTGAAGGCACCCATGAAGTCTTCGGTGGCTTTGGCGAAATCGAATGCTTGTTTGGTCATGTTGTCAGTCCTTGATCAACGTAAAATGGGGTGGCGGGGGAGGACCGCCTGTGACAAGTATATAAATGCTGCATCGCAGCATTGCAAGGAAAAATGCTGCGATGCGGCGTAAGGTATAAAAATGGCAATATTTTTAACGGGTTACGTAATCTCCCGGGGCTGGCGCAAGCGGGGGATGTGCTTTGGAGCCCGGTTCTCGTGCCAACAAACCCCGTTTTTGCCCCGCGCATAACCACTGATTCCATCGGCTCCACCAGCTCTTTTTTTCGAAGGTGGCATTCTCCAGCCAGAATTCCGGATCACGCGGCGGTTCTGGATTGTACCAATGGCCGTATTTGTTGCGGTTGGGGGGATTGACCACACCGGCGATATGGCCGCTTTCCGATAAAACAAAGGTTCGCTCGCCACGGACTTTGGCCAGTCCGCGAAAGGTGCTTTTCCACGGGGCGATGTGATCGGAAATGGTTGATATGGCAAAAATCGGGACGTTGATTTCCGCCAGCCGCAGGGTTTCCCCCAACAATTCGAATTCGCCAAGGGCCAGTTGGTTTTCAACATAGAGTTTTTCCAGATAATCCATTGCCATGCGACCCGGAAGGTTGGTGGAATCGCTGTTCCATTGCAGTAAATCAAATACCGGCGGGGCTTCACCCATCATATAGGAGCGCACGGCGGGGCCATAAACAAGGTCATTGGCGCGTAGATAACTAAAGGTTTTAGACATGAAGTATTTGTCCAGATAGCCTTGCGTTGCGACCTCCTTGTGGATGCCAGCCAGAAAACCCGGTTCGATAAAAGCGCCCAGTTCGCCGGGGTCTTTGAAATCGGTCATGGTGGTTAAAAAAGTGGCTTTGTGAACTTTGTGGTCCTCGCCCTTGGCCGTTAAATAGGCCAATCCGCAGGCCAGCAGGGTGCCGCCGATGCAAAAACCCAGACAATTGGTTGCTTTCTGACCTGTGATTTCCAGCACCGTGTCCAGCGCAGTGAGCCAGCCTTCCTCTAGGTAGGTGTCAAACCCGCAATCGGCAAACGTGGCGTCCGGATTGACCCATGAAATCATAAAAACGGTATGACCTTGGTCTACGGCGAATTTCACCAGTGAATTATCGGGGCGCAAATCAAGGATGTAGTACTTGTTGATCCACGGCGGGCTGAACAACAACGGCTTTGCGTAGATCTTTCCTGTGGTTGGGCTGTACTGGATTAACTGGAACATGCGGTTCTGGAATACAACCTTGCCTTTGGTCGCCGCGATTTCCTTGCCGACTTCGAATGCATCCGGTTGGGCCAATGTTACGGATAGCCCGTTTTTCTGTTTTTCCAGATCCCGTACCAGATTTTCCAACCCACCCACCAGCGACTGCCCGTTGGTTTCCACGGCTTTGTCCAGGGCGTCCGGATTGGTGGCGAAAAAATTCGTTGGCGAAAACATGTCGACGATCTGTTTGGCAAAAAAACTGACCTTTTCGCGTTCCTTTTCCGGCAGGTGGGTCAGGCCACGGGTCATATTGGTGATCGTATCGCTGGACAGTTGATACTGGCACCTGATCATATTGAAATAGGGGTCATTATCCCATTTTTCATTCTTGAAGCGGCGATCGGGTTTTTTCGGCGTTGGTGAGGGTGTTTCATCTGCGAGCAGGTTTTTTTGCATATCGGACCAAATTTTAATACTTTCGGTCCAGTATCCAACCTGCGCCTCCATCAAACGGGTTGGGTCGCTGATCATTTCGGCAAAACAGGCCGCCGCAGCCTTTTTGTAAAACTGTGTGTCGGGGCTGTCCAAACCGGCATTATGCTGGCGTCGCTCCGATAGTGCCGCCACCAGCCGTGTGGTCAGGGTGTTGATCCGTTCCAGATTGGCTTGGAGCATTTCGGGGTCGGGCTGCGGCGTTTCAGGTATATAGAGTCCGATTGAAGAAGTTGAATTAGAATACTATATGCAAGTGTACGTTTTGTTCGCAGGTTAATGCAAGAAGGGTCCGGGAAATGATCGTCTATGACATGAATGAAGGCCTGCGCCAAAGCAGCGCATGGATGGGGGCGACGGCCAAAGTGTTTTGGGGGAACCCGTTGTTCTCCCTGTCGCCAAGTCCGGTGCCCTCAATGTTGGCGGCATGGGGCGAAGTCACGGAACATGCTTGTGAGCGTATCGCGGCTAAGCCTGATTGGGGTATCGAAAACGTGGTCTCGAAGGATCGGGACTATGTCGTTAACCAACGAGTTGAATTGTCGCGCCCGTTCTGTGATCTGCTGCATTTTAGTGCCGATCGTAACCGGCCGGTAACGCGCCGCGTTTTATTGGTGGCCCCGATGTCAGGGCATTATGCGACGCTGACCCGTAAAACTGTGGCCAGCCTGCTGTCCAACTGCGATGTCTACGTGACCGAATGGAAAAATGCCCGCGATGTGCCGCTGTCCGAAGGCAAATTCGACGTGGAGGATTACACCGAACATCTGGTGGATTTCCTGCGCTATCTGGGTGAAGATATTCATGTTATTGCCGTATGCCAACCGGTGCCGCTTACCCTTGTGGCGACGGCGATACTTGCCGAAGAGGGCGCGCCGACCCCGCGGACCCTGACCCTGATTGGCGGGCCGGTCGATCCGGAGGCCAACCCCACCGGTGTTACAAATTTTAGTGCGCGGGTCACCACCGAAGGTCTGGCCAAAAGCGTTATTCAAACCGTCGGGTATTCCTATCCCGGCGTGGGGCGCAAAGTGTATCCGGGCGCAACACAGTTGAAATCGTTTATGGCGATGAACATGGACAACCACACCAAAGCATTCAGCGATCACATCGCGGCGGTGGCTTCGGGGGATGTAGCCAAGATCAGTCGCCACAACCGATTTTACGATGAATATCTTGCGGTGATGGATATGCCGGCGGAATTTTATCTGTCGACTGTGGAGCGTGTGTTCAAAAAACGTGAAATCGCGCGCAATGATTTTGCGGTAAAGGGAAAGCCCGTCGATATCGGGGCTATTAAAAACACGGCCGTGATCATCGTCGAAGGTGCTAATGACGATATTTCCGCCCCGGGCCAATGTGCTGCCGCATTGAAACTGCTACCGGACCTGCCCGATTCGATGAAAGCAACCTATTTGGCGGAAAATGCCGGACATTATGGTATCTTTAGCGGATCAATCTGGCGCAGCGAAATACGGCCTGTGGTTCTGGAATTCATTGACAAATTCAATGAACCAGCCAAAACAAAGAAGAAAACGTAGTCGTTCAAGTCTTCGAGTGCCGATTAAAATAAGGTGTTGAGACTTGCCTTCCATATAATTAGTAATAACTCACTAATTATATGGAGGACACAGGAGATTCCCATGAAAAAAATTCCCTATACAATTCGCATTCTGGCAGCGGTGGCCTTCGTTTTCGGGGTGGTAACACTCTTCAAGGCGGGCAGTGTGCTTTTCGGTCCGCAATCAGCCCGCGATGCAGTCGGGAATTTTGTGCCGTTTGTTCTCTGGTTCAATTTTTTTGCCGGGTTTGTGTATATCGGGACAGCGGTGCATATGTGGCTGGACCGAGGATGTGCCATGCGCGGGGCCGTTGTGTTGACCGGGGCGACAACCATTGTGGCGCTGGGGTTCTTCTGGCACATCAGCACCGGCGGTGCCTATGAAATGCAAACCGTTTGGGCGCTGGTTTTGCGCATCGGATTTTGGGCAGTAGCCTCTATTCTGCTGGTTCGGCGGCAAAAACAGCGTGCAGCCGAATTGATGTAAAACGGGCATTGAGTGCAATTCAAACAATAATAGGGTAGGTTGAACCCATAATTCCGCTCCTTGAGGATATACTTATGAAAACCGGATTTAAATTAGTTTTGGTGACCTTACCGCTGGCGCTGCTCGGGGCAGGTTTTTTGGCCTATACGGTGAAAAACAAACCCGCCCCCGAGCAGGTTAAAATTGCCGAACGCACCACGGTTGTGCGGGTGATCGAGGCCAAGGAATATGCGGTTTCCCCTCAGGCAAGCGGTTTTGGGCTGGTGACTCCTGCCCGCCGGTTTGAGGCCATTGCCCAAGTGGGTGGCACCGCGGAATATGTGAACCCGATGTTGAAAAAAGGCGACATCCTACCCAAAGATGCGGTGATTTTGCGGTTGTCTCAGGCGGATTTCAAATTGGCGGTGGCGCAGGCCCGTGCCAATATTCGCGCGGCAGAGGGAAAAATGGCCGAGATCACGGTTTCGGAGGCCAACTTGAAATCCGGTCTGGAAATCGAAAAAGAGGCATTGGCGATTAGTGAAAGTGATCTGGCGCGAGTGGAAAAGCTCTATGCTGCCGGTACGGCTTCTCAGTCGAGCCGCGACGGTGCGCGGGCGAAACATTTGGCACAGCGCCAAAAGGTGCAAAACCTGCAAAATTCACTAGCACTCTTGCCAACCCAGCGTTTGGTGCAGAAAGAACAGATCGCGGCCTCGAAGGCTGCGCTGGAAACGGCGGAACTTAACCTTGCGCGCACAGTTTTGACCCTGCCGTTTGACGCGCGGGTGGATATGGTGTCGATCGAGGTGGGGCAATTGGTCCGTATTGGCCAGACCACGGCCAGTTTTGACGGCATTGATGCTGCCGAGGTGGAGGCCTTGATCCCCGCGGCTGAATTGCAAAAAGTTTTCAAGGGAAAAAACGACAGGGATCCCGTTTCGGCAAACGTGAACCCCTCCACCGTATTCAAGGCCCATGCGGGGGTTCAACTGAACGCGAAAGTGACGATGCGTTTGGGGGAATCTATTCTGGAATGGCCGGCAGTGCCGGATCGTATCAGCAATACGGTGGATCCGAAAACAGGGACTTTCGGGGTGATTGTGCGTGTGGACAAGGCCTATGAGCGTGCGGAGTTGGGGCGTCGTCCGCCTTTGTCAAAGGGGATGTTTGTGAAAATGATCCTGAGCGCGCCGCCAATTACCGGCATTGTCGTGCCTCGCAGTGCGCTGCGCAATGGCAAGCTGATGGTGGTAGGGGACGACAGCCGGCTGAAACTGTTGCCGGTGCACCCGCGGATTTTACAGGGGGATATTGCGCTTATTACCGAGGGCGTTGCCCCGGGGGTACAGGTGGTTGTGAGCCGGCCGATTCCCACCATCGAAGGCATGTTGCTGATGCCGCGCCTGGATGCTGAACTGATGGCGAAAATGGCACAGGCAGGACAAGTCCAATGATCCGTTTTTTCACCGGTCATCCGACCATTTCCAATTTGGTGATGATTCTGTTGTTGCTGTCAGGGTTGATGCTTGGCCCTAATTTGTTGCGTGAAACCTTTCCGCGGCCGGAACCGAGCCGGGTGGAAATCACTGTGGCCTATCCGGGGGCGCGCCCCGAGGATGTGGAATTTGCGGTTTGCGAACGTATCGAAAATGCACTGGCGTCGGTGACTGGGCTGTACGAACAATCCTGTGAATCCCGCGAGAACCTTGCCCGTGCCGTGGTGCGGATGCGCGAGGGCGAGGATTTTCAAGGCTTTGTTGCGGATGTGAAATCGGAAATAGAGGCAATCACCGATTTTCCAGATCGTGCCGAAACGCCGCGTATTAAACCCCTTGGGTTGACGGATTTTGTTGCTTCCATTTCGATTACCGGCCCGTCCGACCGCCCGGATCTGAAGGATTACGCCGAAGATGTGCGTAAACGCATGTTGCGATGGGGAGGCATTCCTCAGGTGGTTATCAAGGGTTTTTCCACCCGTGAATTGCGGGTGGGGTTACGGCCAGAGGCCCTGCAACGGTTTGGTATTTCTGTTCCCGATGTTGCCGCCGCGATCCGGTTTGGCAGTCTGGATTCTCCGCTTGGCAGCATGGAAACGGATGAGGAAACCTATCTTATCCGCATCACAGAGGAACGCCGCGATGTGGCCTCTTTGGCGGGGCTGATTGTGCGCTCTGCGGCGAATGGCGGGCAGGTTCTGTTGGGGGAAATTGCTGAAATTACCGAACAATTTGCCGCTGATGACGATGAAATGGTGTTTGACGGTAAGCGGGCGGCGGTTCTGGATGTGTTCAAAACACGGGCGGAGGATTCCCTGACGGTTATCGACAAGCTACAGGAGTTTCTCACCTACGAACGTCAGGCCTCCCCGCCGGGGATCGTGCTTGAGATAACAGCGGATGCGGCTTCTGTTGTGCGGGAACGCTTGACTCTGGTTGTGGTTAATGGATTGCAAGGTTTGGCGCTGGTCTTCTTGGTGCTGTGGCTGTTTTTTGGTTTTCGCTTTGCCTTCTGGGTCGCGATGGGGCTGCCGGTTGCCTTTATGGGCGGCGTGGCGTTGATGTGGGCAGTCGGGTTTTCGCTTAATCTGATGACGTCACTCGGGTTGCTGATTGTGATTGGTTTGCTGATGGATGATGCAATCGTGATTGCGGAAAACATTGCACGTATGCGTGACAAAGGCCTGCATGCCTATGAAGCCGCCGTTCAGGGGGCGCTACAGGTGTTGCCAAACGTGCTGGCTTCCTTTGCGACAACGGCGATGATTTTCGGGTCTTTGGCGTTTTTGTCCGGCGACCTGGGGGCGATTTTGCGGGTTGTGCCGGTGGTGATGCTGTTTGTGCTGTCGGTTTCCTTGATTGAGGCCTTTTTGATTTTACCGCATCACCTTGTCCATACTCTGGAGGCCGACACCGCGCCGAATGCGGTACGACGGCGGGTGGAAAAGGTGATGAATTACACCCGTGACCGGTTGGTGGGGCCTTTGGTTGATCTGACGATTCGCTGGCGGTATGTGACCACGGGAATTACCTTTGCAGTGTTACTGCTGTCCGTGGCAATGCTGGCGGGGGGATACCTGAAATTCACGGCCTTTCCCGAACTGGACGGCGATACCATTGTGGCGCGGGTTTTGCTGCCGCAAGGCACCCCGCTTGAACGGACACAAGAAGTGGTGGCCAAGCTTGAATCCGGCATTCAAAAGGTCAATCAGGATATGACGCCGCAACAACCAAACGGGGCGGAACTCGTGCGCCATGTGTCGGTGTTCTACGGGCAGAACCGGGATTCATTTGAAACCGGTGCCCATGTGGCCACAGTCAGCATTGATCTGTTGCCGTCGTCGCTACGGTTAAGCCGACCGGACGAGATCATGGAGAATTGGCGGGCAGAGGTTGGGCAATTGCCTGATGTCATTAGCCTGAATTATGCTGAATCGACCATGGGGCCGGCGGGGATTGCTATTGAAATGCGCCTGAAAGGCGATGATTTGACGGAGTTGAAACAAGCCGCGCTTGAATTGCAGGACTGGATCTGGACCTACAAGGGGGTGACCTCGGTAATGGATGATCTACGCCCCGGCAAACGGGAATTGCAAATTCATCTGAGTGATGCGGCGGCTTCTATGGGGGTGAATGCCTTGATGATCGCCGATCAGCTGCGTGCGGCCTACTATGGCACCACGGTGAGCGAAATGCAGGTGAACGGTCAGTTGCTTGAGGTTACTGCCCTGCTGTCAGAGGGTAGCCGTGGCGAGTTTGCGCCGTTTGACAGCTTTATCATCACAAGGCCGGATGGGTCTTATGTGCCTCTGTCCCTTGTGGCTGATGTTACGATGGATCAGGGTTATGCGCGGATTAACCATGAAAACGGTCTGCGCACCGTCACCTTGCAAGGTACGATTGACACCCGTATTGCCAACGCAAATGATATTGTCGGGGATACCACCAAACGGTTTGTACCGGATTTGCTTAAGCGGCATCCGGGCGTAACGATCAGTGTTGAAGGCCAGAATGCCGAGGCAGGCAAGACGCAAAAATCCATGGTCAAAGGGTTCGTTGTCGGCCTGATCGGGGTGTTTTTGTTGCTGTCATTTTTGTTCCGGTCCTACGTGGAGCCAATTATTGTGATGCTGATTATTCCGCTGTCGCTGGCAGGATCGATCTTCGGGCACATGTTGATGGGGCTGGATTTTTCCATGCCGAGCATGCTCGGCTTTGTGGCGCTGGCCGGTGTTGTGGTGAACAATTCGATCCTGTTGGTGGATTTTGTCAAACATGAACATGGAGATCACCTGACGGTTGCGGTGGCTGCGGCCCGGGCCGCGCGGGCGCGGTTCAGGGCTATTTTTCTGACCTCGACAACCACGCTGGCCGGTTTGTTGCCGATTTTGCTCGAGACAAGCCTGCAAGCGCAAATCCTGATTCCGCTGGTCACCAGCCTGATCTTTGGGCTGTTGGCAGCGAGTATAATTGTGTTGTTTGTATTGCCTGCAATCTATGCAATTTTGGATGATATGGGGCTGAGCACATTGGCAAAGGAACGTAAAAAGAAAGAGCAAGCCGCTGCGGGATAAGCGGTTATTCTGGATTGGAAGGCGGCGTTAGTCGTCGCCTTCACCATCCCCTTC
>CAMZLM010000144.1 GCA_947311485.1 uncultured Paracoccaceae bacterium | reverse complement strand
TTGGCAAGCGCCGCAAGTTGCGATTCTTCGCCATCCTGTCGCAGCCTTGGTAGAGGAGCCGCGGTTTGCGCAGGTTCTGCGGCGGTGTTCGGTGCGCTCCCATCTGAGGGGATCAAGGCGGCGAGCTGCTCCTCCGAGACCAGGCCTTCGGGCCGCAAGCGCGGTTTAAAGCCGGCCAGTGGATCGACTGGCGGTGCAACTTCCGGTCGGGCACGTGATAAGACAGGTGGTTTTCCTGCGTAAATCAGGATGTTTTCCGGACCTGGCGTGCCTTGTGGTGTCGGTATCAATGTTCCGGGCGCAGCCGTAAGATAGGCTGGCGGCGGCGGGGGGGGATCGGGGTTGACTGCGGCCTCGGCGGGCAGCGATTGGAATTCAGCAGCGAGGTCGGGCAGGGTGCTGTGATAGACTTTGGTAAAATCAATGTCCGGTGGCACAAATGCGGCCAAATCAAAGGGAGTGCCATTGCTGCCCGGGGCAACCTCTGGCAAGGTCATATCGGCTTGCAGGCTGGTCAGGGTTTCGTCGGTTAGTCCGACTTCCGGCAAATCGCGCAGGGCATCCGCCAGCGCCAAGGCGTCGGTTTTATGACGGGGAGGATTGGTCGGTGTCGGCGGTGTCGGTTCGCCTTTTTGGTACAGGGGGCGGGCCAAACGGGTGATGCGTTTAAGGCTGGTTCGCCCAACATCGCCAAAAGAGAAATTCTCGTAAGTGGTGGTTTCCGGTGCTATCAAGGTTGCGGTCTGTGGTGCCGAAAAATCCGGAGCCTCGGTGTTTGGACGAACCGGTTTGGCGTCAGGTTCCACGACTTTGACAGGAGCCTTGGGCGCGACAACCGGTTCGGCTATCTGGGCGGTTTGTGTGATACGCGGCTGGCTTTGGGGCGTGTCGGGGGTCTGAAGATAAGCATAGCCAAAATACCCGACACTGACACCCACGGCGACAACGGCTGCCACCTTGCTGAGCAGGGGCAAAACGGGTTTTTTAGGCTGCTTGAGGTGAAAACGGGGTTCTCGCGGGAATTCGCGACGTTCGCAATTTGTGGTGAAATAGAGTGCCTGAAACCCGTGTTGGGCGGCAAACTCTTCGGCCTCCTGTAATGTGGAGCGGGCCACAACCGCCACAGGGGCCATGTTGCCGGTCCCTTTTGCCTCCAGGTCATACAAAATTTCATTGAGGCTATAGGGGGTTAGCTCGTCAATAAGCTTGCGGGCCTGTTTGTTGGCGGCGTCGCCCTCAAACACACCGAGCTTGAGGCGCGAAAACAAAACTTCGCTGCGCGGAATACGCACAACGGTTTTCAACAGGTTCGCATGGGTGATCCCGGCTTTGACACGCAAAAATTTAAACCGGGCCTGAATATCGGGAGCATCCAGCGGTATCTGTCCGAGCGAATCCCAAGTTCCGCCACTGGCGCGTTGCCAGAGCGTGATGCCCTCGTTGGACAAATCAAGTGCAAAACTGGGCTTTGGTTCGGCCATTTTACCCTATGCTACCCGTTACGTTCGATTCCATGTTCCCACCGCGCGGGTACACTGTTTAGTTGAAAATAGCTATCATTTTGATTTTTTTGAGAGGCTAGAGCGTTTTTATGCCGGTTTTGCATGGAAACACCGAAGCCTCCTGATCGTCTCGTGTAAAACTGAAAAAGCCGCCGACGGTGCGACGGCTTTATGACTGTATCGGGCGCGTTACAAGGCCTAGCCCGCAACCGGTTTCTTGCTAGCGTTGGCATTCAACGGGTCTTCTTGACGCTGAACGGAACCTTCAAAATGCGCGCCGCTTTCGATGGCGATGGTTTTGTGGATGATGTCGCCTTCGACTTTGGCAGAAGAGGTCAACCGCACCTTGAGCCCGCGAACACGGCCAATGACGCGGCCATTGACAACCACATCATCGGCAACGATTTCGCCTTTGACGGTGGCGGTGTCACCAACGGTGAGCAGATGTGCGCGAATGTCGCCTTCTACGGTGCCTTCGATCTGGATATCACCCGTGGTTTTCAGATTGCCGGTGATGGTCAAATCTGTGGACAAAACCGACGCTGCCGGCTTGGCTTTGGGCGCGGCCGGAGCAGGGGTCGCGGAACCGGAAACCGGATTCGGGGCCGGTGTTGCCGGGGGGGTTGGTTTTGCTGGGGCGGCTTTGTCTGCCTTGGAGGGGTCGCTTATTTTGCTTTTAGAAAACATTTCGGGCTGCCTTCATGTATATTTGAGGGTTGATAGGTTTACCATTCACATGGATTTCATAGTGTAGATGTACGCCGGTGCTGCGTCCTGTAGTGCCCATATCACCAATTCGATCCCCGCGCGAGACCCTTTGTCCCGCTTTGACGCGAATTCGATTTAAATGGGCAAAATATGTCTCAATGCCGCCGAGATGACGAAGTTTGACCAGGTTGCCAAACCCTCTTTGTTTACCTGCAAAAATCACTACGGCATCGCCCGGGGCAACAATGGCGGTCCCGCGAGGGGCCGCAAGATCGGTGCCCTTGTGCATGCGACGTCCGGCACCTTTGGGGTCTTTGCGCCAACCATATTGGCTGGTGTGGCGAAAACTGCCGCGCACCGGTGTCAAAAGCGGTAATTTGCGGGCGGCCAGTTCCATAAGTCCGATTTTATCCAGATCCTTTAACAACAGGTTGGTGCGCGCGCTCAGCGGATTTTGGCCCAGACCCTTGGTGGAAATGGCCATAGGTGTCAGCGGACCGCCCGAGCCGGAGTAATTCTTCCGTACATCTTTGAGCAATTGATCCGCATTGATCCCCGTGCGTTTCAAGACCTTCTCCAGTGGCGAAAGGCTGACTTCGACGGCCTGTTCAAGGCGGGCAAACAGGCGGTTGTTTTGCTCCTGCTGCAATTTCTGGTTCAGGGTCATTTCCGCCATTTGGGTGTAGAGGGTTTCGCTCTCCACCTTCATTGCGTCGCGTTCATCGACGGTTTTATTCAGGGCGCGCAGGACATAGGCCAGCGTTTCCTCGGTATCGCGCGCGCCGCCCAGACGGGTGTTGAGCGATCCGGTAATCGCCTGCATTTCGGCCAGAATACTGTCGGACTGTTTTTGGGCCTTGTCCCGTTCGGACACGGCCTTTTGCAGTTTCTGTTGCATGATTTTCAGGCCGGTCGCCAATTCACGGCGTTCTTCCTCGGCTCCGAGCAATTCGCCCTGTTGCAGTGAAATCTGTTCCAAAGCCACGTAAAACCGTTCTTGCGCAGTTTGCGCCTCTAGCGCACGCTGATCCCGTTCCCCTGAAAGTTCGGTCAGGCGGGCCTCATAGGCGCGTTGCAAAACCTCGGCCTGGGTTTTGCCGGATTTGGCGCTCATCCGGTCAAGCATCAGCGCCGATGTGGCAATCACGGTCCAGCAAAACCCCACGGCAATCGTTACACCAAAAACCGTTTGCAACAAGGGGGTTGCGCGAAAATAGCGGGTAGAGGTGTCTGTGCGCAGATAAATCCGCTGTTCCGGTACATGACGCGACAACAGGGCGTTTATTTTGATAAACAGTGCGTTCATTCAGTGGATCCTTTGCCGCGCACCAGAGGGGCGGCTGTCTTTGGGTTTTGCGTGCGTCTGTTTATGTTTTTTTAACCATTTCGGCAAGTTTTTACTTGGTTAAGGCGGAAACTTGCCGGAATTTGTTGCAGGGCTGTCTTTAATTTAGCCCGATGTCTTGGCTCGGTGGCCTGTCAAGAAGCCCACAAACGTAAAAGGCCCGCAAAATTGCGGGCCTTTCGTCATTGTGATTTACCGATTTAGCTTTTGGCGTCTTCGTCAGAACCGTCTGTTTCCGGTACTTCAACCAGACCGCTATCGTCGTCGTCATCGTTGGCAGCGCCACCGATATCGTCGAACAGTTCAGCGATTTCAAATTCTGCTTCTGCTTCTGCTTCGGCAGCCAGTTCCTGAATGGATTTACCCGAGGCTTGCAGCTCGGCTTCTTCCTCGGAACGGGCGACGTTCAGAACGATTGTGCAGATGACTTCGGGGTGCAGAACAACAGACATGTTGTGCAGGCCCAGATCTTTGATCGGTTTTTCAAGCACGCACTGTTTCCGGTCCACGGTGAACCCGGCAGCGGTTGCTGCTTCGGATGCGTCGCGGTTGGTTACGGAACCGTACAGGGAACCGGCGTCCGATGCGGAACGAATCACAACGAACTGCTGTCCGTCGAGTTTCTCGGCAACGGCCTCGGCCTCTTTTTTGCTTTCGAGGTTTTGGGTCTCGAGCTGTGCTTTGCGATCTTCAAAGCTGGCCAAATTGGCTTTGGACGCGCGCAGCGCCTTGCCTTGTGGCAGCAGGAAGTTACGAGCAAAACCTTGCTTGACGGACACAACATCGCCCATCTGACCCAGTTTCGCGACGCGTTCTAAAAGGATAACGTCCATGATGTTCTCCTTATTTCACAGCATAGGGCAAGAGGGCCAAGAAACGTGCGCGTTTGATCGCACGGGCCAGCTCACGCTGTTTTTTTGCGGATACTGCGGTGATCCGGCTGGGAACAATCTTGCCCCGTTCGGAAATGTAGCGTTGCAGCAATTTTGTGTCTTTGTAGTCGATCTTCGGCGAGTTGTCGCTGGAGAAAGGACAAGACTTGCGACGACGGAAAAATGGTTTGTTAGCCATGGTTTACAACCCTCCTAGCGGTCGCGGCGACGTTCGTCGCGCGATTGTTTGGCCTGCATCACAACGGATGGGCCTTCTTCGTGGGCGTCGACCTTGATGGTCAGAACACGCATGACATCGTCGTGCAGACGCATCAGGCGTTCCATTTCCGCAACGGCAGCGGCAGGCGCGTCCGATTTAAGAAAGGCATAGTGGCCTTTGCGGTTTTTGTTGATTTTATAGGCCATTGTTTTCAGACCCCAGTATTCTGAATCAACAACTTTACCACCGTTGTCGGTCAGAACAGCGCCGAAATGCTCGATCAAGCTTTCGGCCTGCGCGTTGGAAATATCCTGACGCGCAATAAAAGTGTGCTCATAGAGCGCCATTTTATCACCATTTTTAAGCGTGCTTCAAAATAAGGGCCAAATCTTCCGCGCCCAAATACGAGAGGCAACCGCGATTGATAGATTTGCGGAAGATGCGCGCTTATACGCCCTCCCTGAAAAAACGCAAGGGCTGGACGTGGTAATTCGGGCGTTATAGACCAAAAGAAACGCAAGCATGAGGACATAAATGAAACGCGCATTTATCTTCCCCGGTCAAGGGGCGCAAGCAATCGGTATGGGCAAGGCTTTGGCCGATGAATACCCCGCCGCCAAAGCCGTATTCGATGCGGTGGATGACGCCTTGGGCGAAAAACTGTCTGCCCTGATCTGGGAGGGGGACAAAGACGAACTTACCCTGACCCAAAACGCGCAGCCGGCATTGATGGCGACATCCATGGCGGCGATGGCAGCACTGCAAGCCGAAGGCGTTTCCATGGATCAGGCCGATTTTGTTGCCGGCCATTCGCTGGGTGAATACAGCGCGCTTTGTGCCGCCGGGGCGCTGACGCTGGCCGATACGGCCCGCCTGTTGCGCATTCGGGGCAAGGCAATGCAAGAGGCCGTGCCCGTGGGGCAGGGGGCCATGGCTGCGTTGCTGGGGCTTGATTTTGCCGCCGCGATGAAGGTCGCAGAGGAAGCCGCGCAGGGGGAAAACTGTCAGGCGGCCAATGATAACGACCCGTCACAGGTGGTTGTGTCCGGCCACAAGGCCGCCGTGGAACGCGCCTGTGTACTGGCCAAGGAGGCCGGTGCCAAACGCGCGATGTTGTTGCCGGTGTCCGCACCGTTCCATTGCGCCCTGATGCAGCCCGCTGCCGATGTGATGGCCGGCGCGCTCGCCGATGTCACGATTTCCGCGCCCAAAGTACCGCTGATCGCCAATGTGATTGCCGAGGCCACAAGCGATCCCGACCAAATCCGCGATTTGCTGGTGCAGCAGGTCACAGGTTCGGTACGCTGGCGCGAAAGCATGCTCTGGGCAGGTGCCCAGGGCGTAGAAGAAGCCTATGAAATCGGTGCAGGCAAGGCCCTGTCCGGCATGATCCGCCGGATTGATCGCGCCATTGCCTGTACGGCTGTCAACGATCCCGCAGGGGCCAAGGCCGCTGCCGAGAAAATCGGATAAGGAAGAATACATGTTTGATCTTACAGGAAAATGCGCGCTGGTGACCGGCGCATCCGGCGGTATTGGCGGCGCGATTGCCAAGGCGCTGCACGCGCAGGGGGCCACGGTTGCCCTGTCCGGCACACGGGTAGAACCGCTTGAAGCCTTGGCCGCCGAATTGGGGGGACGTGCCTTTGTAACCCCCTGTAACCTATCGGATAATGATGCGGTCAAGGCGTTGGCGGGGCAGGCGAGCGAGGCCATGGGCGGTTTGGATATTCTGGTCTGTAACGCCGGTGTCACCCGCGACAATATCTTTATGCGCATGACGGATGAGCAGTGGCAGACGGTGATTGATATCAACCTGTCCTCTACCATGCGCCTGATGAAATCGGTCATGCGTCCGATGATGAAACAGCGTTATGGGCGGATTATCAACATTACCTCCATTGTCGGGGTGACCGGCAATGCGGGGCAGGTGAATTATGCGGCCTCCAAGGCGGGGATCATCGGCATGACCAAATCCTATGCCCAGGAAATCGCCACCCGCGGAATCACCGCCAATTGTGTGGCTCCCGGATTTATCGAAACCGCCATGACCGCCGAATTGCCTGACAAGGTCAAGGAAACCATGGTCGGTAATATTCCAGCTGGCCGTATGGGATCGCCCGAGGAAATCGCCTCTGCTGTGGCTTATCTGGCCTCCGAAGAAGCAAGCTACGTGACAGGCCAGACCCTGCACGTAAACGGCGGTATGGCGATGATTTAGGGTCAGACAGACCCGGCTGTTTCAATAACCAGTATGCGGGCTTGCCCTTTGGGGCGGGCCACATGTTCGTCGCCGGTCTGTGCATGGAAAATATCGCCGGTTTGCAGCGGCCAGATTGTCACAACGCCGCCGGTACGCGTGTGCATATCGACATTGCCATCCAGAACGACAAACACTTCTTCGCCGTCATTGATGTGCCATTTGTAGGGCTGATCCGTCCAGTGCAACCGTACTGTGGCGTCGGGTATGCGCGCAATATCAAGCGCTGCCCAGGCGGTTTTGGCGGTAAATTTTGCGGGGGTGATTTTCTGCATGGCTTGGCTCCTTGTTCCTGCTATGGCAGTTATACGAATGGCTGCGCTGCGGCGCGCCTTGCCAAACGCCGTATTTGCCTGCCGATCAACGGAAATGCCATGCTGGACCAGACCAATCGCCGCTTGTTGAAGCTCTTGTCGGAAAATGCCCGTCGCTCGTTTGCATCCATGGCAACCGAGGTAGGCCTGTCGCGCACCGCGGTGCAGGACCGGATTGCGCGAATGGAACGGGACGGGGTGATTGCCGGTTACCGTGTGGATGCGCCGGTGTTGATGGAAACGGCATTTCAGGCGTTGGTGTCCCTTGAAATTGAAACACGCCCCTGCGCACCGACCCTGCAAAAGCTACGTCGGATCGAAGGGGTTTGTCAGGTGTTTTCGGTTGCGGGGGAGGTCGATGCGGTGGTGCAAATCAGCGCCGGATCATCCAGAGATCTTTCCAAAATCATAGACCGGATCGCCGCTGTGCCAACGGTAGGAAAGGTGACTTCGCAAATAATTCTATCGAGGCTCCCCTAATATGGAATACCGGCCTTGCGATACAGAAAATGTAGCAGCCATGCTGGCCCGATCAGCAAAAATTGTACATCCTTGAAGAACGACGGTTTCTTGCCCTCGACCTTGTGGCCCCAGAACTGCCCGATCCATGCCAGCACAAATACACCAACAGCAAATTGCCAGAGCGGCAGGGCGAAGCGGGACTCATAGCCCAGATTGAGCGCGGCACAGAGCGCCAGGACGGCGGTGATCCCGATGGCCAATTGCCATAAAACCAACACATAATAACCTATGACCGCCAGAAATACCGGTCCCAGCCAGTTGATCCCCACAGCGGCCATAGCCTCCGGCACCGGCAAGGCCCAGACCAGTGCGGTTACTGTCCAGAAAATAACGGGTACACAGACCCAGTGTACGGCCTTGTTTGTCGGGTTTTGGTGGCTTTCGCCGTATTCCGCCAACAGCGCGTCGATCTTGCGTGTCATTTGTTTTCCCCTTTTGGGCAGCGTATGGCTGCATGTGTTGGCACGTAACAATATTCCGAAACACTTTATCGTTGCGAAATTTTATTGCGAGATATACATCTGCCCCAAGCATTGTTTTGACAGTATACAGGTGGATACTATGACTTCTCAAACCCGTTCCCGCCCTTGGTTGTTTCGCACATATGCGGGTCATTCCACTGCCAAAGATTCAAACGAGCTATTCCGGAACAACCTTGCCAATGGCCAAACCGGTCTGTCGGTGGCCTTCGATCTGCCGACGCAAACGGGGTATGACAGCGATCATATTCTGGCACGTGGGGAGGTTGGCAAAGTCGGGGTGCCGGTGTCCCATCTGGGCGATATGCAGGCGTTGTTTGCGGATATTCCGCTGGAGCAGATGAATACCTCTATGACAATCAATGCCACCGCCCCGTGGTTGCTGGCACTGTATATTGCCGTGGCCGAACAGCAGGGTGCGGATATTTCCATGCTCAAGGGCACGGTGCAAAACGATATTATCAAGGAATACCTGTCGCGCGGGACGTATGTCTGTCCTCCTAAACCATCATTGCGTTTGATTACCGATGTAGCAGCATATTGTTACCAAAGTGTTCCCAAGTGGAATCCGATGAATATTTGCTCTTACCACCTGCAGGAAGCCGGCGCGACGCCGGAGCAGGAGCTTGCCTTTGCGTTGGCCACGGCCACCGCCGTTCTGGACGATGTGCGCGGCAAAGTTCCGGCAGAGGATTTCGCCACTGTGGTCGGGCGGATTTCTTTCTTTGTGAATGCCGGTATTCGATTTGTGACAGAAATGTGCAAAATGCGGGCGTTTGTAGACCTTTGGGATGAGATATGTGCAACTCGCTATGGTGTCGAAGATCCGAAAATGCGCCGGTTCCGCTATGGGGTTCAGGTGAATTCGCTGGGGTTGACCGAACAGCAGCCGGAAAATAATGTCTACCGGATCCTGATTGAAATGCTGGCGGTGACCCTGTCCAAAAATGCCCGTGCCCGCGCGGTGCAACTGCCAGCCTGGAACGAGGCCCTGGGCCTGCCGCGGCCATGGGACCAGCAATGGTCTTTGCGCATGCAGCAAATCATGGCCTATGAAACCGACCTGCTGGAGTTTGATGATTTGTTTGACGGAAATCCGGCGGTGGAGCGCAAGGTGGCGGCGCTCAAGGATGGGGCGCGTCGGGAGTTGGCGCAGATCGATGCCATGGGCGGGGCGATTGCGGCGATTGAATATATGAAGGGGCGGTTGGTCGATAGCAATTCTGCCCGCCTTGGCCGGATTGAAACCGGCGACATGACGGTGATCGGGGTGAACCGCTTCACCGAAGGTGCCGAAAGCCCGCTTACCTCGGGGGACGAGGCCATCATGGTGGTGGATCCGGCGGCAGAGAAAGACCAACTCGACCGGTTGGCGGATTGGCGCGAAAGTCGCGACGATGCGGCTGTGGCACAGGCGATTGCGAATTTGCGTGCGGCGGCGGAATCAGGGGAAAACATCATGCCGTCCTCGATTGCAGCGGCCAAGGCCGGGGTGACGACCGGCGAATGGGGCGGGGTGATGCGGGCGGTGTTTGGTGAGTATCGCGCGCCAACCGGTGTAGGCAAGGCGGTGTCGAACAATACCGAAGGGTTGGAAGATATCCGCGATGCGGTGGATCGCGTGTCGGACAAACTGGGCCGACGATTGAAATTTCTGGTGGGGAAACCGGGGCTTGATGGCCATTCCAACGGGGCCGAACAGATTGCCGTGCGCGCGCGCGACTGTGGTATGGATATTACCTATGAAGGTATCCGTCTAACCCCTGAACAAATCGTTAACCGTGCTGCCGAAGAAAAAGCGCATGTGGTGGGCTTGTCGATTCTGTCCGGTTCGCATGTGCCGTTGATCGAAGATGTGATGCAGCGGATGAAGGCTGCAGGCCTGTCGGATACACCGGTTCTGGTCGGGGGGATTATCCCCGATGAGGACGCAGAAAAATTGCGCGGTTTCGGGGTTGCACGGGTGTATACGCCCAAGGATTTCGAGCTGAACCGGATTATGACTGATATTGTCGACCTGTTTGACTAAGGCGAAATGCTTTGGGCGGGGCCTCGGGCTTATTGCGCAGTTATCTGTGGATGGGTTGGCACGGTTTCTTGGGCCAACACAACAACAGTCGAGAGGGCAAGGGCGATGGCGCAGGTCCAGATGACGATTTTTGGCATGGTTTTTTTCCGTTTAAAAAATAAAGTGCTAATAGCGATCTGTTAATAAATACTTAGGTGCTCATAGACCAAATAGAAGTGATTTATGGCACTTTAATTACAAAACAGAAATAAGCGGCGAAACTTTGCTTAAATTCCGGCATTAGCCGGGGCAGCGCCGGCCTTGCGCTGCCCCTTTTTCCGATGCCGTAACTGCATGACGCCGAGCGGCAAAAGGAAAAACGATAAGAATTGTATAAAGGCCCGGCTTCGTTCGCGACGGGCATTAGCGAAATGTTTTTTCATAGCTTGAGTAGATGTGGTCGCATGCATTGTGTATATCCTTTCACTAATTATTCTTGACTGAAGTATATATGACATCCATTAATAAACGGCACAAACGAGACTTATTGAGCTTCACGCAAGGAAAACTTAACCATGCCAGAACGACTTCCTCCCTTGACTGCACTGCGGGCCTTTGATGCGGCAGCGCGGCACCTGAGCTTTGCGCAGGCGGCGGAAGAACTGCATGTGACGCCGGCGGCGCTGAGTTTTCAAATCAAGACACTGGAGGAGCATTTGGGCGCGCCGGTGTTTCACCGGCTTAACCGGGCCGTGGCCTTGACCGAAACCGGACAGCTTCTGGCGATTGGGGCGCGTGAAGGGTTCGCAGCCCTGAATGCCGCCTGGAGAGGTGCCAAGCGACGTTGTGATCATTCCTCATTGACCATTACGGCGGGGCCGGCGTTCACCGCAAAATGGCTGGCACCACGTTTGTTTAATTTTTCCCGTGCGCATCCGGAAATTGAATTGCGGTTCACCGCGACATTGCGGCTGCTGGATTTTGAACGCGACGATATTGATGTGGCCATCCGGTTTGGCGAAGGCAATGATCAGGGGCTGTATTCAAAGGACATCATCCATGAATGGATGACGCCGATGATGACTCCGGCGCTGGCCTTGCAATATCCGGCTATGGCGGATTTGAAAAATGCGGTGTTGTTACATCAGGATGATCTGGCGCAAACCGATTTATCGATCACTTGGACGCGTTGGTTTGAAATTGCGGGGCTATCCTGCCCCCCCCAAGGCGGGCCACGCTTTTCACAGGCCGATCATGCGTTGGATGCGGCTATTTCCGGTAGCGGAGTTATTTTAGGGCGGCATTCTCTGGCGGAGACGGCCCTTCGCAATGGCCAGCTTGTCGCCCCATATGATTTGGGAGTACGCCTGACACCGCGTTATCGTTTGTTATGTCCTCTGGGAACACAGGACCGCCCGCAGGTACGGGTTTTTCTGGAGTGGATTGAAAAGGAAGTGTCGCAAATGTACCAAGACCCCACGCCGCGCCGGTTTATCGATCAGCGGGGGGCTTGAAGCGTTTTGCATGATACCTGCATTATCGATACGGCTTGAAATCAAAGACCTCAACGCATCGGATGATCGCTCTTGCTTCTGCTGAAGCGCGAAATGCTCTAAATCAGCGGGCGGAATGGTATCCTTAGGGACGTTGCCAGTACACGCCGGTTCCGTCGATTTCCTTGATCTCGATGGTTTCATCGGCCGCATGGGCATTCAGATAGTCATGCACAGCGGCGGCACAGGCCGGAACGGCATGATAATCATCGACAATGACATAGCCGCCCGGGCTGACTTTCTGGTACAGGCTGGTTAGGCCGTCCATGGTGCTTTCGTACATGTCGCCATCCAGCCGCAGCACCGCGACGTTTTCAATCGGGGCGGCGGGCAGTGTGTCTTTGAACCAGCCTTTGAGGAATTTTACCTGATCATCCAGCAGGCCGTACACGCGGAAATTATCCATCACCTGTTCTTTGGAAACGGCAAGAGCCTCGACCTTGTGGTGGGTGTCGCCTTTGTCTTTGGCATAGGTGGCCGCGTCCGGTTCGGGCAATCCGGCAAAACTGTCGGCAACCCATACGGTGCGGTCTGTATCGCCATAGGCGCGTAAAATTGCACGCATATAAATGCAGGCCCCGCCGCGCCAGACACCGGTTTCGACAAAATCGCCGGGCACGTTGTTTTCGATCACATCAGAACAAACCATCCGCAGGTTTTGCATCCGTTGTTTGCCGATCATGGTATGGGCTACGGAGGGCCAGTCCAGACCCTTTTCACGGCGGCTTTCATCGAATTCACGCCCCTGCTGGTGACGAGCATTCAGGCCTACGGCCTTTTTTAACTTGGATCCGATGCTCATCTTGAGCGGCGGATCCTTGTAGATTTCATTGGTAAGGATATCCTGCATCAAATCCAGATACATGTTGCGCAAAGTGTCAGTTGAAGCGGTCATTGTTTTTGTTCCAGATTTGTTGTTTTGCGTGCCGTAACGGGTTTTCCGGCAGAATTCAAGTTTCAACAGCCATGGCTGCGGGAATAGGCATTTAACGGGGCAGGGTGCCAGTGTTTTAAGCTGCCCTCTGCGGGTTTCCAGATTTCGACCTGCAAAGGATAACAGGCGGCCGTGTCGCTGGAATGTTTGCTGCCGCAATCGCCGCCCGGACAGGCCGACAGCCCGCCGAGCAGGTCGATTTCGGCAAAAAATTCCAGATAGTCATCGGGGCGCACCGGGCTTTTTTTCATGAAATACTGGCGGGTGTCGGGGGTGAAGCCGGTAAGCATGAACACGTTCAGTACATCATGCACCCGCATTTCGGCCTCTGCCAGCGGTTTGCCCGTGTGGGACGCCAGGGCGCGGGTCAGGTTGGAGTGACAGCAATAATGGTAGTCATCCCCGCTCAGCAACCGGTTGGTATAGGGGTCACAGCGGGTGCCGATCACATCATGCACCGAGCCGCCGTCCTGATCCCAGCCGTACCAATCCAGCGTATCACAGGAAATCGTCGCCATGGGCCGCATAAAGGGAAAACTGCTCCAGAGTTGATCACCGGTACTGACGTGTGTGCCATGCAGGGCACGGGTTTTTCCCGAGAAGAAGGTTTCGTTCAGATCATTCAGGTTCCACAGGTTCAAATCACCGACCTGCGGGCCTTCTATACTGACGATGCGGCAGAAATGACCGGCGGGAATGGTAAAACAGCGGGCATCGCGGGGCGGCACAATCACGGTGTCAACCAGCTGCATGTCTTTGCGCGCGGTGTCCAGCAGCGCCATATCCGGCGCGGGCAGGGTTTCAACCGGATAACAGACCACAGGCGGCAGGCTTTTGCGTTTGCTTGCATCGGGCGGGGCGGGGTGTTGTGGATTTGATTTCATCAGAACACTATATTCATCATCACCAACGACACCACCAAAAACAGGATGGTCATCATGCCGCCGGTTTTTACGAAATCCATCACCTTGTACCCCGCCGGCCCCATGATCAGCGCATTGACCTGATGGGTCGGGATCAGGAAGGAGTTGGAGGTGGAAATCGCTACGGTCATGGCAAAAATCGCCGGATCGCCGCCGGCTGCGACGGCAATGGAAACCGCCAGCGGCACCAGCAACACCGTTGCGCCGACATTGGACATGATCAGTGTCAGCACGGTCGACAAAATTGCGACGCCGGCCTGAAGCGACCACACCGGCCAGCCATCCAGAACCTGCAAAATCAGTTGTGCCATCCATTCCGCCGTGCCGGTATTCTGCACGGCTTGTCCCAAGGGTATCAGGCTGGCCAGCAAAAATACCGTGTTCCAGCTGACTGCGGAATAGGCCTCGTCCACAGACAGAACCTTGCTGACAATCATCCCCGTGGCCCCGACCAACAGGCACAGCGACAGGCGCACATCGGTAAACAGCACCAGCGAAATCGCGATGGCAAAGAACAACAACGCCCAACCAACCTTGTGCGGGCGCATTTCTTCTTGTGGATAATCAGAGGTCACCACCACATAGCGGCGCCGTTCATTGACCCGAACCAGTTGTTCCCACGGGATATGCACCACCAGCGTATCACCGGCGCGAAACGGTTCGCGCCCGACAAGGCTGGCCTTATGGTCCTCGTTTTCCACATGGCTGAGGGTTTCACCGCCCCGGTGAATGGCCAGCATCGACATATCGTAAATCTTGCGCAATTCCAGTTCGCGTGCCGTATGGCCAATGGCGCGGCTGTCTGGCGGGATCACGATTTCGGCCACACCGGAATGGGTCGGGGCGAAATCCTCGGCGAATACATCGAGTTCGGGATGCACGATCAGGTCGTAATCCTCGGCCAGTTCCTGCACCACTTTCCGATGTCCCAGAACCGCAATCCGGGCAGGGGTGGAGATTTTGGTTTTTACCGGCGGCGCGATCTGGCGGCGGTCTTCCATCAGGCTGCCGATGATATAAACGTGGTTGGCATCCATCACATCGGCGATGGTTTCCCCAAGCAAAATATTGCCAGCCGGAATTTCTACCTCGAACAAATCCACATCCAGTCCGTAAACCCGCTGCATGTAATCCTTCATTGAACTGCCCGATGTGGCATCCGAACGCAGGGCGGCACCGGGCAGAACCCAGCGTCCGAACAGCACGAAATACAAGATACCGGTGGCAATCAGGCTCAGCCCAATCGGGGTGACCGAAAACAACCCGAACGGTTGCATCTGTTGGGATTCCGGCAGGGTTTCATTGGCGGTCAGGATCAATTCGTTCAACAGGATCATCGGCGAAGACCCGACCAGCGTCATCGTACCGCCCAGAATGGCGCAAAACCCCATCGGCATCAGCAACCGCGACAGCGGAATACCCGTGCGTGCCGAAATCCGGGATACCACCGGCAAAAACAACGCCGCTGCGCCAACGTTTTGCATGAACGACGAGATCACCCCCACGGTGCCGGAAATAATCGGAATGATCCGTTGTTCGGTTGTCCCACCAAATTTCAGGATCACAGCGGCGACTTTGGACATCAGACCGGTTTTATCCAGCCCCGCGCCGATAATCATCACGGCAATAATCGACATCACGGCATTGGAGGCAAAACCGTCAAACAGGTGGTTCACATCGGCCAAACCGGCCAGCGGCGGATAATAGCTCAGCCCGCCAATCAGCACCATCACCATGAGCGCGGCCAGATCGACCCGCACAATTTCGGAAACAAACAGGAATACCGTAAAGGCCAGTAGCCCCAAAACCACCATCATTTCGAAATTTAGGCTTATGGCTTCCATTCAATTTGTCCCCTTTAATTCCCTGTTGTCACAGTGGCGATTTGTTATTGCCCTGTAAAGCTAGGGCGCGCGTGTAAAAATCCCATTTTTCCCTAATATCCTCCGCAAGAAATGCAAAATGCGCTTCAGGACCCCTTTCTATCTGCGCTTGTCGATCGCTTGGGCCAAAACACACATCAATTCAAACATCACCGAAATGCCAAGCCAGGCGGTGCCGCCGCTGGCGTCAAACGGGGGGGATACCTCGACCAGATCACAGCCCACCAGATTGACGCCCGCCAATTCCCGCACGACTTGCAGGGCTTGAAAACTGTTCGGCCCACCAATTTCAGGGGTACCGGTGCCGGGGGCAAAGGCGGGATCAATGAAATCAATATCATAAGTACAATAGGCTGGTTGCGCGCCCAACACTGCGCGGGCCTGTGCCATGACGTCCTTGATACCGCGTTCGAAAAATTCCTCGATCCGGATGATGGTTACACCCTGTTCCAGCCCCCATTCCACGTCGTCTGTATTATAGGCCGTGCCGCGAATGCCGATCATGACATACCGCTTTGGATCAATCAGACCTTCCTCTATCGCGCGGCGAAACGGGGTTCCGTGGGTGAATTTGCAGCCGTTGAAATAGCTGTCGAACAGGTCGGTGTGACTGTCAAACTGGATTAGCCCCAGTGGCCCGTTCTGCGCCAGCCCGCGCAGGACCGGCAACGTCACAAGGTGGTCGCCCCCGGCGGTCATCGGGGCGATGCCCTGTCGGGACAGATTTTGGTAAAAGGCACTGATTTGGTCCATCGCCACCATCATATCCGCCGGATTGGCCCCCACATCGCCCAAATCCGCGCAATTGGCCAACGTGAACGGGTTTATGCCGGTTGCCGGATTCAATTCGCGGATCATGGTGGAATAGTCCCGCAACTGCCGCGGTCCATGGCGCGGGCCGGGACGGTTGGTGGTGCCGGCATCCCACGGGACACCGATCAAGCCCATTTCCACATCGGCATATTCGGCATCTTTGTCTGTCAGCGCCGGCAGGCGCATGAAGCTGGGTACACCGGCAAAACGGGGTAAATCGAGGCCGGAAACAGGTTGAAAGAAGGTTTTATCGGTCATGGCGGGGTCACTTTGGTTGTTTCGGATCGGGCTGAAACCGCATAGGATCGGTTCAGTTAACGCGAAAGAGAGGCCGAAAAGCAATGGCTAATACAGTTGTTATAACAGGTGCCGGCAGCGGTATCGGCGCGGTTACGGCCCGGTTGTTTCTGGAAAATGGCTGGCAGGCGGCCTTGATCGGGCGGCGTCTGGCCCCGTTGGAACAGGTGGCCAACGGGCATGATAATGCGCTGGCTGTGGCCTGCGATGTGGTGGATGAAACGGCGGTCGAGACGGTGTTTGATCAGGTGGCCGCGCGTTTCGGGCGGCTTGATACGTTGTTCAACAATGCCGGTATCGGGGCATTTGGCGGCACCATTGACGAAATTTCTGTGGATGACTGGCGCGCGTGCATTGACGTGAACCTGACCGGCAGTTTCATTTGTGCGCGGGCGGCCTTTCGGATTATGCGCGCACAAGAGCCAATGGGTGGGCGAATCATAAACAACGGGTCCATTTCCGCTCATACACCGCGTCCGGGGTCGGCACCCTATAGTGCCTCCAAGCATGCGATTACCGGATTAACCAAAACTATTGCGTTGGACGGGCGCGCATTTGATATCACCTGTGGCCAAATCGATATTGGCAATGCGATGACCGACATCACCACCGGATTTGCCGGCGGGGTGTTGCAACCGGATGGAACCATGCGGGCGGAACCGACAATGTCGGCGCAACATGTGGCGGAGGCGGTTTGGCAAATGGCGATATTGCCGCCGGATGTCAATGTTTTGAACATGACCCTGATGGCGGCAAAGATGCCCTTTGTCGGGCGGGGATAGCGAAATATGCTGCCGGCGAGATTTTTTATCGGGGCGAATGCGGCATACACGGTGCTCAGGCAACAAAAAACCCCGCCAAAGAGCAGGGTTTCAAAACGCCAAGGGCGTATTTAAGAGCTGTTAAGCTTATTCTGCCAACTTCAGTTCAGTTGCAGCTTCACGACCGTTACGGCCGGTTTCAATGTCGTAGGACACTTTTTGGTTGTCGTTCAAGCCAGTCAGACCTGCGCGTTCAACAGCAGAGATGTGTACAAACACGTCTGCGCCGCCTGCGTCAGGTGCGATAAAGCCGTAGCCTTTGGTGGAATTGAACCATTTCACTGTTCCGGTAGCCATAATCAAGGCCTCCTTCTTAAAGATCGCCACCAGCAATATGCCGTGACTGTCGGTGTAGCTTTGGGGTCTTCAGGTCGGGCCGGTTGCTACTTGGTAGGAAGTCGGAAACGGTGAAAACTAAACTCACACCGGCCTTATGGCCTAGTTCCGCTTGAAAAGCAACGGGGTGTTTATCCGCGGGAGGAATTTAAACCAAATGAGCGGTTTTGTTCCGTTTTAAGGGAGAATTACCTCTTGGTAGCGACTTTATCGGTATTTTGTTGCGCGGAAACGGGGGGATTACTTGGAAAGGCCCGAACCAGCCGTTGGAATTGACCCGCGGGTGCCAAGCAGTTTATGACGGATTGGTTGGATGAGCCAAGTTGAAACAGGATGCCGCGAATGATCCGTCTTTATGGGCTGAAGAACTGCGATACGTGCCGCAAGGCATTGAAGATGCTTAAGGCCAACGGGTTTTCCGTTGTCTTTGTCGACGTGCGCGCGGAACCTTTGTCGCCGCAGGATCTGGCGCGGTTTCAGGCGGAATTCGGCGCGGCATTGGTAAATACGCGGTCGACGACCTGGCGCGGACTGGACGATTTGGCCCGTGCGCAAGATCCACTCGTGCTTTTGGCCCAAAACCCTGCACTGATGAAGCGGCCGGTTATTGACCGGGACGGGGGGCTTACTCTGGGATGGAGCAAAGAGATTCAGGCGCAATATTTAGCGCCGTAACACGCGATCCAGCGAGAGCGGGCCGGCACCTTTGATCAGCAAAACGGCAAAAATCAGCATCCATAGCAGCCGCTGATCCATAATCAGTGATCCGGATGGCCCGTCAAACCATGCGCCGATGGTTTTGGCACCGACCACATGACCGTAGATATCCACAAAGGATTGCACCATTACAAAACCTGCCATGCCGATTGCCGCTATGCGGGTGAACAGGCCGATCACGATCAATAGCGGCAGCACGAATTCTGCAATTGTACCGGCGATAACCACTATGGTATCAAAACCGCCAAATGCGGAGATGTCATAGCCGTAGGCCTCCATTTTGTTGGGGAAGATCTGCATAAAGGCGTTTTCGTTGGGGCTGAGGAAGCCGAAAAAACCGGTGCCGAGCTTGGTTTTAGTGGAATTCCAGAAATACACCAACAGCACCGCGGCAAAGGTAAAGCGGGCAAGTGTTGGTAAAAACCAATCGCCCAACACCCGTTGCATCAGGCCGATTGCACCGTCGTATAGTTTTATGATCGTTGTCATGTCTTCCCCCCTAAAGGATTATTTTTGTTATAATTTCTGTCTGCAACATCAGTCCGAGTGTTGCACCGAGGTCAAAGTCGGGTGTGTGTTGGGTGGCCGTGTCAAAGGCGCTGCCAAGGGTTTCGTCTTGTTGCATCCTGCCCACAAAAAAGCCGGTTGCGGCAGAAATCGGGGTAACAACCGGATCAAAGGCAGGTCGGCTTATGAGCGCGGTTTGCGGAATTTGTTCCGGTTTTGCGGCGTTGTCGGCTGTGTTGTACTCCCAGATGCCAACAACCGGAAAATCACTGTGAAGCAAGCGCAAGGCCGGTGTGAATTCAAACCGCAACCGGATCAGTTTTTCCGGCGCGATGGCCGCCAGTGCATCCGCAGAAATCGCGGGGGCGTCGGCGGCGTGATAGGCCTCTCTTCGCAGGAGCTCGAGCCGCGCAACATCCGGCAGGAACGGATATTTTGCAAGCGGTTCCAATGTGTGCAGAAATTCGGCAAATCCGGTTCCGTAAAACATCAACATCGGGGTGTCAGGTGGATTTTTACGAATGAAATCAATGCTTATTTCGCGAAATAACGCAGCTCCCAACAGGGTTTCAATGGCGGGAAAGGCGGTTTGCATGGCCTCAAACAGACTGAAAACAACATTGTTGCGATAGACATCAAACCGTTTGCCGGCAGGACGCCCCTGAGGATCTGTCAGCCCTTCGGGAGCCGCCTGGGCAGGGTTCAACAGGGCATTGGCAAAGGCGGCTTGTTTCACGTTCATGCCGCCACCCTGGCCTTGGAAAGGATCGCATCGGCGCGCGCGGCTTCCTGTGCCAGAACAGACCAGTCGGGGATATCATTGTCCCATTCAATCAGCGTCGGCAACGGGCCGGTTTTGGCCAGCGTGTATTCAAACAGCTGCCAAACCGGATCGACCACAGGGCGGGAATGGCTGTCGATCAGCAAGGGGGCGTTGTGGTCATCGGCGTCGCGTTCATGCCCGCCAAGATGCAACTCGCCGACCAGATCCAGCGGAAAATCATCAATATAGTGTTCGGGGGAATAGCCCTGATTGGTGCCGGATACAAACACGTTGTTCACATCCAGAAGCAGCCCGCAGCCGGTGCGTTCGGCAATTTCACGCAGGAAATCAATTTCGCTCCGGTCCGATTCGGCAAAGGCCACATAGGTTGACGGATTTTCCAACAGCATTTGCCGGTTTAGCGTGTGCTGGACCTGATCAACATGCGCCACCACCTGATCCAGCGTGCGCTGGACATAGGGCACCGGCAACAGATCATTCAGGAAATGGCTGTCATGGGTGGACCAGGCCAGATGTTCGGAAAACAGGGTCGGGTTCAGCCAATCCACCAGATGTTTCAATCGGGCAAGGTGATCCGGATCAAGCGGCCCCTCGGCCCCGATGGACAGGCCGACGCCGTGACAGGAAATTGGGAATTGTTCATTCAAATGCCGCAGTTGGGCTATGGGCCGCCCGCCATCGCCCATATAATTTTCGGCGTGGATTTCCAGCCAGCTTATGGCGGAAGGATTTTGCAGGATACCGTCCAGATGCTGCGGTTTATACCCGACACCGGCCCGTTTGGGCATGGTTTTTTGAGGGGGGCTGTCCAGCAT
>CAMZLM010000143.1 GCA_947311485.1 uncultured Paracoccaceae bacterium | reverse complement strand
GCTCAAAGGGGGATTGCAAACGATTCCAACTCGTAAAACCGATCAAAACCTTTTGGTGGCCAGTTGGAATATCAAGGAATTTGGGCATACCAGGCAACGGTTGCCCGAGGCCTATTTTTACATTGCCGAAATTCTGGAACGTTTTGACCTTATTGCGATACAAGAGGTAAAATCATCGCTCAAGGATTTGGAAATCATCATGCGATTGCTGGGGCGGGACTGGCGTTACCTGATTACCGATATCACGGGCGGCACTGATGGGGATAGAGAGCGCTCGGCCTATCTCTATAACACCAAACGGGTCGATTTATCCGGTTTGGCCGGCGAAATCACCTTGTGGCGTGACTTGACGGACGGGGCGGCGGTTAAGCAATTAAAGCGCACCCCCTATATGACCGGTTTTTTGTCCGGCTGGAAGAAGTTTGCTCTGATAAGTCTGCATTTACAGCCTGGGAAAACGGATCAAAACCTGAAAATTCGCCAAGAAGAAGTGCGCCTTCTGCTGGCGGCGTTGGCCAAGCAAGATGAACATCTGTGGACCGAAAACCTGATTATTCTGGGGGATATGAATCTGTATCATGGCGATGATGATCCCACCGTAGATCTGTTTAACAACCATGGATTTGGCGAGGTCGCTGCGTTGCAAAATGCAGATACCAATGCATCGCAGTCCCAAGCCTATGACCGGATGTTTCTAAAGAAAAACAACTATTTTCAGTTGGCTCATAATAGCAGGGGGCAGGAATCCGGCGGTGTGTTCAACCCCTTTGACCATGTGTATCGGGACGGAGATTCACATCTGTACCGCGATGAAATATGCGCGGTGTATACGGGCGACAAAGACCTGCGAAATGATCCGGCTGCATTGGAAAAACAATACCTTCACTATTGGCGACGCAACCAGATATCGGATCATTTCCCGATCTGGATTGAATTGATCGTCGATAATTCGTCGGCTTTCCTGCTGGCTAAGCAGAAGGAGTTGTTGGTGGTGTAGCGGTTTTTCGGGCTGTCACCTCGATTTCAATTTTCATGGCCGGATCAATCAATCCGGCGCTGAACATGGTGGCGGCGGGCCGACTATCACCGAAAGCCTGCTTCAGGGCGGGCCAGCAGGCCTCGAAATCTTCTGCGTTTGGCAGGATGTAATGCACTCGCACCACATCGGCAAAACCGGTCCCCGCCTGATCAAGCGCCCAGGCAATGTTTTTCAGGGTTTGCACGGTTTGCTCATAAGGATCGGATGAAATTTCCATGGTTTCGTAATCATATCCTGTGGTGCCGGAAACGAAAATCCAGTTGCCATCCACAACTGCACGGGAATACCCGATTTTAGTTTCATAGGGGGAGCCTTGGGAAATCAGGCGGCGCATGGGGTTTCCTAACGTGTGGGGACAGGCGGGACGACGGTGTAATCATAAAATCCGCGGTCGGTCTTGCGGCCAAACCAGCCGGCTTCGACGTATTTGACCAGCAAAGGACAGGGGCGGTATTTGTTATCCGCCAGCCCGTCATGCAAGGCATTCAGATTGGCCAGCACAATATCCAGACCAATAAAATCGGCCAGTTCCAACGGACCCATCGGATGGTTCGCGCCGAGCTTGAGCGATTTGTCGATGTTCACCACAGTGCCGACGCCCTCATATACGGCATAGATGGCCTCGTTGATCATCGGCATCAGAATACGGTTGACGATAAAGGCAGGGAAATCCTCGGATACGGAGGTCTCTTTACCCAGCTTTACACACAGGGCCTCCACGGTTTTAAACGTTTCCTCGTCCGTAGCGATGCCACGGATCAGTTCTACCAGTTTCATCACCGGTACGGGTTTCATGAAATGCATCCCCATGAACCGTTCGGGCCGGTCCGTGCGCGAGGCAAGCCGCGTGATGCTGATGGCAGATGTGGTAGAGGTCAGGATCGTGTGGGGGGCCAGATGGGGCAGCAGTTCCTTAAAAATAGCGCCTTTGATGGTTTCGTCTTCGGTGGCGGCTTCGATGATCAAATCTGCCTGCGCGGTATCAATCAGGTTCTCCGCGAGTGTCAGATTGGCCAAGATGGCTTCTTTGTTTGACTCCTGCAGGCGCGTCAGGCTGGCAGCCATATTTTGTGGCGCTTCTGTCAGGGTGTCGGGGTTGTTGTCATAAAGAACCACGGCAAATCCGGCACTGGCAAATACTTGAGCAATGCCGATTCCCATATGACCCGCACCGATAACACCGATTGTATTGATTTCCATGTTCCGTCCTCTTTAGGCTTGGGCGCAGAATACACGGGTTTTTGATTGGCGCAACATGACAAAGATCATGGAAACGCAACGATAGGGGCGGCATAGATGCAAAAAATGGAATGCATGACAAGGACTCCGATATGCGTGTTCAACCAAAACCGATTCATCAATACCCATGGTTCATCCGACTGTTTTTTGCCAAGCAGAAACACACCTATGGCGAAGTATTATTGCCCGGGATGTTGTGGGGGCGGTCCAAGTGGGTGTTTGCTTCGGTGGCGTTGCTCTATGGGGCGCTGAACCGGAAATCTTCACCGTTGGACGGCGTGTTGCGCTCTATGGTGACCGTACGGGTGTCGCAGATCAATCATTGCGAATTCTGTGTGGATATCAACGGGGCCACCTTGCAAAAACGCGGGGCAAGTCCGGAAAAAATGCTGGCATTACGGGACTGGCGAAACAGTGACCGGTTCAGCGAACTGGAGCGGGCGGTGCTGGATTACACAGAGGCGGTAACCTATACGGATGGTCAGATTACGGACCAGATGATGGAGGCCCTGCGCCGACATTTTGACGAGGACGGGATTGTTGAACTGACCGGCATGATTGCGTTTCAAAACCTGTCGAGCAAATTCAATGCGGCGCTGGATATTCCGCCACAAGGGTTTTGTGAATTGCCGGATTTTAAAGCAGATTAACGGTGTGCGGGGAGCCGCACACCCTACGGGTTATCCCAGTGCGCTGGCAAAAATATTGCCGCTGGTCACGACATGCAGCCCGCCGTCAATCGGTACAATGGAGCCGGTGACATAGGCCCCTGCCTTGGAACATAGAAAAACCGTTGCCCCCTGCGCATCGCTTGGTGTGCCGATCCGGCCTAGTGGCACATCTTTGCCCACGGCCTCTGCCTGTTCATCGCTGGCGGTGGCAAAAGCGGTCATGTTGGATTGGAACGGGCCGGGGGCCAACGCGTTGACCGTGATGTGATGACCGGCGAGTTCTTTGGCCAGAATTTCAGTCAGGTGATGCACGGCGGCCTTGCTGGCGGCATAGGAATAGGCCCCGTCCCCCATGGGCCGTGTGCCCATCACCGACCCAAGGTTTACAATCCGTGCCGGATCTGCCGCTGTGCCGGATTTCATCAACATCGGCAGCAGACTTTGGCTCAGGTGAAACAGACCGGCCACATTGACGTTCATCACCTTTTCCCAAGCTTTGAACGGGAATTTTCCTAGCGGCATGCCCCAGGTAATCCCCGCATTGTTCACCAGAATATTCAGGGTGTCGGCCCGTTTGGCAACCTCGGCGACGATGGCTTCGACGCCAGCTTCACTACCCACATCACCGGCAAAGGCCTCGACCGTTCCGGGGAGGCCGGCGGCGTTCAGTTCGGCGGCCATGGCCTCGACCACCTCGATTTTGCGCGAGCAGATCAGCACCCTTGCACCGGCACCGGCCAGCCCTTTGGCGATCATTGCGCCGATCCCTGTGCCGCCGCCGGTGACCAGTGCGGTTTTGCCATTCAGGCCAAAAAGTTCGTTCAGCATTTTTCTTCCCCGTTGTTACACAGCGTTACACGCCCGTTTGATTGACATGATAGGGGGAAGCAGCTTTGCTTTCCCAGAGTTTTTTGCGCAAAGGGAATGCTATGACCGAATTACCTAACGAGACTTTCGCCGTAATCCAGAAACAGGACGGATATTCCGGTCGTCAAGAGGGACCGGCGATTGCCGATGCTGCGGAATATTTGGAGGACGGGGTGTTGCCCATACCGGAACCGGCGGCGGGGCAGGTGTTGATCCGGCTGCGGATGGCATCGGTCAACCCGTCGGATTTGCATTTCATCAAAGGTGAATACGGCCAGCCACGGGTCAAAGGTCTGGCGGCAGGGTTCGAGGGTTGTGGCGATGTGGTCGCCTGCGGGGCCGGTGCTGAAGGGTTGCAGGACAAGCGGGTTTCTTTTGTTTGCGGGGCTGCGGGGGCGTGGTCGGAGTACTTGGTCGCCGATGCGAAAATGTGCGTGCCGTTGCATCCGGCGGTGTCGGATGTGGACGGGGCGGCGCAAATCGTGAATCCGATGACGGCAATGGCGATGGTGGATATTGCGGCACAAGCCGGTGATGCGCTGGTGATTTCGGCTGCGACCAGCCAACTGGGCAAGCTGATGATCGGGCTGGCCAGGGACAAGGGTCTGAACACAATTGCGCTGGTGCGTCGGGCAGAAGCGATCAAGCCGTTAAAGGCGCTTGGCGCAACCGAGGTACTGGACGTGACGGCCTCCGATTTTGCCGAACAATTCGCCAAAGCCAGCCGCGCGTTGAAGCCACGGGTGTTTCTGGATGCGGTCACGGATGCTATTTCCGAAAAGGTGTTTACCCTGATGCCGAACAACGCCCGCTGGATCAGTTATGGCAAGCTCAGCCCTGAACTATTCCCAATGACCCAGATGGGGCAGTTGATCTTTCAGGGCAAACAGATCGAGGGTTTCTGGCTGACCCGCTGGATGGGGGAAACCCCGCCCAAGGATGTGGCCCGTATCGCCGGAGAGGTCCAGCAACGTTTTGCCAGCGGCGCGTGGAAAACCGATGTGTCGGTGGAATTGCCCCTGCGGCAGGTTGTCCGCGGTTTGGCGGAGGCGACACAGCGCAAGGATGGCAAGGTTATGATTGTGCCATAACATCGGCAGCAATGCGCAATTCCCGCAGGGGGCGCACGATGGCGATGGAGTCCTGATACAACTGGTGCGCCTTATAGGCGTCCAGCGCTGCTTGATCGTCAAATTCGCCGTAAACCACGATATCGACGTCATCGGACAGGGCGTCGGTATGGAGATTCTCGCTGATCTCTACCCGCCCCCCGCGTACCGGAATATTGCACAACAACCGCAGCCCGTTCAGGACAGTTTGTAAATCGGCTTTGTCTTTGACGCTGAAGAAAACGATATGGCGGATCATGGTGTGCCTTTCGGACCGGATTCGAAGGGTATTTAGGGCTGCTCGGCGGGTTTGTCCATGCAGGTTGCCGGCTGTCGCTATAAATGGCTGGAATTCCGCGGCGAGTCCGGCAATAACAGGCGCAACACAGATATTCCGAAAGGCAAGCCGATGATCCCTTATCGTTCCAGAACTTCTACCCATGGCCGCAATATGGCGGGGGCGCGTGCTTTGTGGCGGGCAACCGGCGTGCAGGACGGGGATTTCGGTAAGCCGATCATTGCGATTGTGAACTCTTTCACCCAGTTTGTGCCGGGGCATGTGCATCTTAAGGATCTGGGCCAGCTGGTCGCCAAAGAGGTAGAGGCCGCCGGCGGCATTGCCAAAGAATTCAACACCATCGCCATTGATGATGGAATCGCCATGGGCCACGACGGGATGCTGTATTCTCTGCCTTCGCGTGAGGTGATCGCCGACAGTGTGGAATATATGGTCAACGGCCATTGTGCCGATGCGATGGTGTGTATTTCCAACTGCGATAAAATCACGCCGGGCATGTTGATGGCGGCAATGCGGCTGGATATTCCGGTGGTGTTTGTTTCGGGTGGCCCGATGGAGGCCGGCAAGGTCGATATTGATGGCGAACTGAAATCCGTTGATCTGATTGATGCGATGATCGAAGCGGCCAATCCGGATCGTTCAGACGCCGATGTGCAGGCGTTTGAAGAAGGTGCCTGCCCGACCTGCGGATCCTGTTCCGGTATGTTTACGGCCAACTCCATGAACTGTCTGGCCGAGGCACTGGGCCTTGCGTTGCCGGGCAACGGTTCCATTCTGGCCACCCACGCAGACCGCGAAAAGCTGTTCAAACAGGCGGGGCGCAAGATTGTCGAACTGACCAAAGATTATTACGAAAATGGCAATAAATCCGTTTCCGCACGCGGGATCGCGACCAAAGCCGCGTTTGAAAATGCCATGACGCTGGATATTGTCATGGGCGGGTCCACAAATACCATTCTACACCTGCTGGCAATCGCCTATGAGGCCGAGGTGGATTTCAAGGTCGAGGATATCGACCGTCTGAGCCGCGTCACCCCCTGCCTGTGCAAGGTCGCGCCGGCAGTTGCCAACGTCCACATGGAAGATGTGCATCGCGCTGGCGGTATTTTCGGGATCCTTGGCGAAATTGATCGGGCGGGGCTGCTCGATACCTCTTTGCCGACCATCCATTCTGCCACCATGGCCGAGGCTCTGAAAAAATGGGATGTGACCGTCACCAATGATCAGGACGTGCATGAAATGTATTTGGCAGCCCCCGGTGGCGTGCGCACAACAGAGGCATTCAGCCAGTCGCGCCGCTACAAGGAACTGGATGTGGATCGCGTCAACGGGGTGATCCGGTCGATGGAACATGCCCACTCCAAAGAGGGCGGCCTTGCCGTGCTTTATGGTAATATTTCGCAGGAAGGCTGTGTTGTGAAAACGGCAGGAGTCGATGACGATAACCTGACCTTCAGCGGCCCTGCGATTGTCTGCGAGAGCCAGGACGAGGCGGTGAACCGTATTCTGAACAAAGAGGTCAAAGCCGGCGACGTGGTGGTAATCCGCTACGAAGGCCCGCGCGGTGGGCCGGGAATGCAGGAAATGCTGTATCCGACGTCATACCTGAAATCCATGCGCCTCGGCAAAGCTTGCGCGCTGATCACAGATGGGCGCTTTTCAGGTGGGACATCCGGCCTGTCCATCGGGCACGTGTCACCAGAGGCGGCAGAGGGCGGCAACATCGGCCTGATCGTCGAGGGCGACATGATCGACATCGACATCCCCAACCGGTCGATGATCTTGCGGGTAAGCGAAGAAGAACTGGCCGCCCGTCGCGCCGAAATGGAGGCCAAAGGCAAGGATGCCTGGAAACCGGCCAAACCCCGCAAACGCAAGGTCAGCCGCGCGCTCAAGGCCTATGCGTCACTGGTGGGGAATGCTTCGCTTGGTGCGGTGCGGTTGGACCCATAGCCTCGGGTTTCAAGGGGCAATCCTCGGGCTGGCCAATTGACGGTTGAATATGCGGCGCAGGGCGGGGCTTGCCTTGACCCGCAGATCGGTTGCGCGCTTGGGATTATTACCGTTGGGCCAGCGTTCGTTCCACCAGTTGAAGCCGATGATTTTCGGCCAGCGGTTGTTGATCAAATCACGCAAGGCTCCTCTGGCCCAAGGGCCGGCGGGTTCATAGGGGTTGCGAATGTCGGTGCCGAATTCAGACAGGATAATCGGCTTTTCCGGTGCCATTTTTTCCAGCCGTGCAATGGTTTTGCCGACATGGCGAAACGGGACTTTGTAAGACTCATAGGGGTTCATGGTTGAATAGATCGAAATGCCCAGCCAATCGATGAAGCGGTCACCCGGATAGTAATTCTCCATACGGTTCCATGTTTTTTGCGGACCGTCCAGATGATTGACATGGAAAACCCAGACAATATTGCTGGCCCCGTTTTTGCGGGCAATGCGGATGATGCGGCGATAGGCTTTGGCAAACAGGGTCGCACCCTTTCTGTAACCGGCCCATTTCCCATTCCACGGGAACCAGTCTCCGTTAACCTCGGTACCGTATTCCACCAGCAGGGGACTGCCGAATTTGGCGGCTCCGCGCATCCATTTTTGCAGGTCCTGATCGAATTTCCCGGCGGCAATGGCCCGCGTGGTGAACAGGGGTTCCTTGTGGTCTTGAAACGGGTCTGAGCGCATCATGAGACGGACATAGGGGATTGCCCCGTGCGCGCGGATCGCATGGGTGCGTTTGCTTGGAAAGCGTCGGGTTTGAAACCAGTCATCGTTAAAGGTGATCCAGCCGACTTTGTGGTTAACGGCCCGTTCATAGGCTGTAATACCTCGTATCGGCGCAACTTCTACCTCCCCGTATTTGGGATGTGGCACCATTTTTCCGACATAGGTGCCATGCCAGATTTTACCGGCAGGCGGCATCACGGCGTTAAGTGCTTCTTGATGGCTGAGTGTTTTTGCTGTGGCCGGGATAAGCTGTATTGATAACAGGCAAATCAGCAGAACAAATCTTGACAGCATGATGGATTACTCCGGTCCCTTGGTAGCAAAGGTCAGGTTGGGCAGGCTAATCCGTTTGGAATAGCCTGCCTGTGTGTGCCTCGAAGAAGCCTGAAACTGGCCGATGTTTATCGGTCATGGATCAGCTCGCCGGCATTCCTTGTTCGATCAGGCTGGCCCAATAGGAACAGCCTGCGGGGATGGCGTCGTCGTTGAAATTGTACAACGGGTGATGCACATTCGCGCCTTCGCCGTTACCGATCAGGATATAAGCGCCCGGGCGGGCCTCCAGCATAAAGGCGAAATCCTCACCGCCCATAACCTGGGGGGTGTTTGGATCGACGTTTTGTTCGCCCGCTACGTTTTGGGCGGTTTTTACGGCAAAGTCGGTTTCGTTGGTCGTGTTGATCATCACCGGATAGTTGCGGTTGTAATCAAGCTCCGCAGTGGCCCCGTATGCTGCAGCAGTGTTTTTAATGATCGTGGTGATGCGTTCCTGCGCCAGATCACGGATTTCCGGTGACAGCGTGCGCACGGTTCCCTTGAGCTGTACAAATTCAGGAATCACATTGAACGCTTTGCTTTCGGTTTCAAAGCTGGTGATCGACACCACCAGCGATTCAAGCGGGTTGGTGTTGCGCGATACGATGGATTGCAGGTTCATCACAATGGCAGAGGCCACCAGCGTTGTATCGACCCCGTCATTTGGCATTGCTGCATGACAGCCCTTGCCGGTGATTTTGATGTCGAGCAAATCGGTGGCCGCAAAAAAGGCCCCATCGCGAATGGCGAACTGGCCAACCGGCAGGCCGGGCCAGTTGTGCATGCCATAGACTTCCTGAATGCCGAATTCTTCCATCAGGCCATCATCCACCATGGCCTTGCCGCCGGCTCCGCCTTCTTCGGCGGGTTGGAATATCACTACGGCGGTGCCGTCAAAATTGCGGGTTTCCGCCAGATATTGCGCGGCCCCCAGCAGCATTGCCGTGTGGCCGTCATGGCCGCAGGCATGCATTTTTCCTTCGGTTTTGGAGGCATAGGGCAGGCCGGTTTGTTCATAAATCGGCAGCGCGTCCATGTCGGCGCGCAGGCCCATAACCTTGCCGGAATTTTTCTGTTTGCCGTGAATGACGCCAACAACGCCGGTGCGCCCGACGCCTGTTTTGACCGTATCACAGCCAAATGCGCGCAATTTTTCGGCGACAATATCGGCGGTGCGGTGGGTGTCATACATCAGTTCGGGGTTTTCGTGAAAATCCCGTCGCCATTCGGTAATGTCGCTGTGCAATTCTGCAAATCGGTTGATCAGGGGCATGACGTGGTTCCTCAGCTCTGCTGTTTGATTAGGTTTTGCATAAAAGTAACGGCTGTCTCGAATTGGGCAACCGTTACATATTCATTGGGTTGATGGGCCTGTTCTATGTTGCCCGGGCCACAGATAACAGTGGAAAAGCCGGCATTCTGAAAGTGACCGGCTTCGGTCCCATAGGATACAACGTTATCCGAATTGTCGCCGGTCAGGCGGCGTACCAATGCTTCGGCTGGGCCGTTGTCTTCGGGCTTAAGGCCGGGAACACCGAAACGGGATGTAAGCGTAATGGATGTTTCGGGGCGAGTTCTCCGCATCTTTGCTTCGACTTCGGCCACTTTGGCCCGATAGCGGGCGCGGATTTCATCTGGGTCTTCTGTTGGCAACACTCGGTAATCAGAGACAAACCAACAATCTTTGGCGGTGATATTTCCTGCGGTTCCGCCGTTGATGATCCCCACATGATACGTGGTAAAAGGAGGTTCGAATGCGCAGGCGGGATCTGCATTTTTCATGGCCTGTTCCATTTGTTGGTTATGCCACTCCACCAGATGGGCCGCTATCATCACGGCAGAAACACCGGTGTGAACCAAAGAGGAGTGTACCTCGAAGCCTTTTACTTCGGTTAGAAATCCAACGCCGCCTTTATGGCCGGTAACAGCCTTCATCATGGAGGGTTCGCCAATGATGGCCATGGCTGCTTTGGGCATTTTATCCGCCAGCTCCGCAATCATCGGGATCACCCCTTCACAGCCGATTTCCTCATCATAAGACAGGGCAATCTGGATGGGATGTTTTAAATCGGCAGACAGCATGTCGGGCACGGCAGCCAGTGCGATGGCATCAAAGCCCTTCATGTCACAAGTGCCGCGCCCGAAATATTTGCCATCTTTTTCGACAACAGTCCAAGGGTCCGTATCCCAGTTCTGACCTACAACCGGTACCACATCGGTATGGCCCGACAGGATGACCCCGCCTTCGATCATGGGGCCGATATGGGCATAGAGGTTTGCCTTGTTACCTTCGTCATTGTAAATCAGGTGCGGTTCCACCCCCCATGATTTCAGATAATCCGCGACGAATTCGACAAGCGGCAAATTTGTTTCGCTTGAAACCGTGGGAAAGCTGATCAGCTTGGCCATCATTTCCAGTGGCGTGTATTGCTTGGGCATGGGGAGTTCCTGATAAAAGTGTTTGGCGGAGTCTGTGAATTGCACAGCCGAGGGTCAAGAGAAATTATCCGGATAGTCAAAAAATGCTGAAATTTGAAAAAAAATCGTGCAATTCTCGTGAATTGGGCTATCGTCGCCCCCAGACAAACGAACGACAGAGTCGCCAATTGGTGAGCTTCTGAAGCTTACGGGAGGGTATAACGCCAGAAAATATTGATAATTTTGGAGGTTTTCCAACAAAATTGGCTTGTTTTATGGCGCATAGGGGTTCGATGTTTACTCAAAGCGGCGCAGAGACGCCCGAAACCTTGGGGCCAACAATAACTAACTGGGAGAATAATATGACACTTAAAACACTCGCTATGGGGAGCGCGCTTGCTCTGTCTATGGCTTCAATGGCTGTTGCGGACCGTGGTTCCGATGGCGAACTGAAGATTATTTACTGGCAAGCACCATCGATTTTGAATCCATACCTGTCTGGTGGGACCAAAGATATCGATGCTTCTGCTTTGGTTATCGAACCGCTGGGCCGCTATGACGAAAACGGCGCGCTGATCCCTTGGTTGGCGGCTGAAATCCCCACTGTTAAAAACGGTGGCGTGAGCGAAGATCTGAAATCCATCACCTGGAAAATCAAAGCGGGCCTGAAATGGTCCGACGGTACGGCGTTTACGGCAAAAGACGTAAAATTCACGGCTGACTACTGCATGAACCCGGATGGCGGTTGTGCGCAGTTGTCCAAATTCGGTGGTGTAACAAGCGTTGATGTAATCGACGACCTGACTGTTAAGGTGTCGTTTGATAAACCAACACCCTTCCCGTATGGCCCGTTTGTGGGGGGCGAGCAGCCAATCCTTCAAGAGGCGCAGTTCAAGAACTGTACCGGTGCTGCGGCCCCGTCCTGTACGGATGAAAACTTTAACCCGGTCGGTACCGGCCCGTTCACCGTCAAGGAGTTCCGTCCAAACGACGTGATCACCATGGTTGCCAACGAAAACTATCGTGATGCCAGCAAACCGGCCTTTGCCACGCTGACCTTCAAAGGTGGCGGAGACGCAACCGCAGCCGCGCGTGCCGTGTTTGAAACCGGCGAATTCGATTACGCCTGGAACTTGCAATTGGCACCGGACGTGATGGCGAAAATGGCCGAAGGCGGCAAAGGTGTTCAGGTTGTTGGCTTTGGCCCGCTTGTCGAACGTATCATGGTCAACCAGACCGATCCGGACCCGAAGTGGGGCGACGAGCGCGCCACCCGCAAGCACCCGCATCCGTTCCTGAGCGACATCAATGTACGCAAGGCCCTGTCGATGGCGATCGACCGTGAATTGCTGCGTGAAATCGGCTATGGCCCTGCGGGCAAGCTGACCTGTAACGTTGTGCCTGCTCCGGCGGCGTATAACTCTACGGCAAACGACGGCTGTCTGACGCAGGACATTGCCGGCGCGAACAAGTTGCTGGACGATGCCGGTTGGGTCAAAGGATCCGACGGCGTGCGTGCCAAAGACGGCGTGCGCCTGTCGATGCTGTATCAAACATCCACCAACGCTGTGCGTCAGGATTTCCAGGCTTTGATCAAAGACTGGTGGAAACAGATCGGTGTTGAAACCGAATTGCGCAACCTTGATGCGTCTGTGTTCTTTGGGGGTGATCCGGGTTCCCCTGATACTTTCCAGAAGTTCTTTGCCGACGTTGAAATGTATGCCAACAACTTCTCTGGTACAGACCCGCAGACCTATCTGGGCAGCTGGCGCTGTGATGCGGAGCCACGCCCCGAAACACAGTGGCAGGGTGAAAACATTCCGCGTCATTGTAATGCCGAATACGACAAGCTGCACGACGAGATGCGCAAAACTGCGGATCTGGAAGAGCGCGCCCGTATTGGTAAGGCTCTGAATGATATCCTGATGCAAAACTACATCATCATTCCGCTGGTACACCGTGGTGGTTCGTCCGCCCATGCCAAAACATTGGCTGGTGTGAAGCTGAATGTTTGGGATACTCAAATGTGGAATGTTGCTGACTGGTCCCGTATCAAGTAAGTAATGCCTGAATCTGCCTCGGTGCGGCCTGCCGCGCCGGGGTTTCCTTTACCCAGAGCTTTGAACCGAGGCGTCCATGCTGAATTATACCATCCGTCGCTTGTTATTTGCGATACCGACGCTTGTGTTCATTTCTTTGGTAATCTTTTTGTTGCTGCAACTGGCCCCGGGTGATCCGATGGCACAGGTGCCGTTGACCGTTCCCGCCGAAGTAAAACAAAAAATGCGCGAGGCCTTGGGCCTTGGGCAGCCGATCCATATTCAATACTGGAAATGGCTGGTGCAGTTCTTCTGGGTCGAACCGCTGCATTTGTTCGACTATTTCTTCAGCACAGGATATTCCGATGGTATGCAGCGGGTGATTTCCTGGCAAACCCGTTCGCCAGTGATGGATATCGTCGCCCAGCGGATGCCACAAACCTTGTGGGTCGTGGGCATGTCCTATGTGCTGGGTATTATGATTGCTCTGCCGCTTGGGATTATTTCCGCCTATAAACAGTATTCGGTGTTCGACCAGGTCGGCACGTTTATTTCCATGGTCGGGTTTTCGGTGCCAACGTTTTTCACCGGTGTTTTGCTGATTGTGATCTTTTCGGTGAAACTGCACTGGTTTCCGTCGATCTATGACACAACCCATGTGGTGAATGATTGGGATTCATTTGTCTTCCAGCTTAAGCAAATGTTGATGCCGGTGTCGGTGCTGGCGCTGTATAATGCAGCGCAGATCGGGCGGTTTATGCGGGCGTCCATGCTGGATAACCTTAATCAGGATTATGTGCGTACCGCGCGGGCCAAGGGCCTGTCGGAAAAGGTCGTGGTGCTGGTGCATGTGCTGCGCAATTCAATGATCCCTGTGGTAACCGTGATTGCGCTGGGCGTGCCGCAGGTGTTTGGCGGGGCGATTATTACCGAACAGGTGTTCAAGGTGAACGGTCTTGGCCAGCTGTTGATCACCGCCATTCAGGCCAACGACCTGCCGATGGTGCAGACCCTGACCTTTATCTTTGCGATCCTGATCGTGCTTTTCAACCTGATTGCAGACGTCCTCTATGGCGTTCTGGACCCGAGGATCCGTTATGACTGATATCGCACCGCAGCTCGAACAAGAAGCCCGCAGCCAGTGGTGGGATGTGTGGGACCAGTTCAAATCCCACAAAGGTGCCATGATGGGCGGTGGTTTTCTGATCTTTATCACCGCAGCAGTTTTGCTGGGGCCTTATGTGTGGACGCTTGATCCGCAAAAACTGGATATTCGCGCCAAGGACATTCGCCCGATTTATACGTTTCTTTGGGAAAACGGGGCCAAGGTGTCCTGGGGGCATCCGCTTGGCACGGATAATCTGGGCCGGGATACGATGGCAAAATTGATGGCTGGGGGGCAGGTGTCCATGGCCGTTGGTTGGACCGCGATGTTGCTGTCGATTTTTCTTGGTACCGCAATCGGCGTGGTTGCCGGCTATTTCAAACGGTTTGACGGGTTGTTGATGCGCCTGACCGATCTGTTTCTTGCCTTGCCTCTGTTGCCGCTGTTGTTGGTGATCATGCTGCTGTTTCGCGACGCCCTGCGGCAGGCCGTTGGCCCCGAAGGCGGGATATTCATTCTGGTGGTGATCGGTATCGGCATCACCAGCTGGATGCAAACGGCGCGGATTGTGCGCGGGGATGTGCTTGCGCTCAAGGAACGCGAATTTATTCTGGCGGCGAAATCTATCGGGACGTCGTCCGGTAAAATGATTACGCGCCATTTGCTGCCCAATGTGCTGTCGCCGATTATGGTGTCTGCCACGCTGGGGCTGGCCAATGCGATCATCACCGAAAGCGCGCTGTCGTTTCTGGGGCTGGGCTTTCCGTCGGATTTCCCCACATGGGGCAAGCTGTTGTTTGATGCGACCGACCGGATGGAGCTGTACCCCGAACGAGTGATCTGGCCGGGGCTGTGCATCAGCCTGACCGTGCTGTCGGTGAACTACATCGGTGACGGGTTGCGCGATGCGCTGGATCCGCGAATCCGTGGCAGATAGGCCATAACCGGTGCTTTTTCATGGCTCTGACCTGTGTCAGGGCCATTTTTACGGTTACTTTGCCTTTTTATGCCATTAGGCTGTATCCCAAAGAAAAACGGCACAAGGCCGTAGGCAAAGAGCAAACAGATGAAAATTACCGCCGTTACCTGCGTGAAAAACGAAGGTCCCTTCCTGCTGGAGTGGATTGCGTTCAACCGGATTATCGGGGTGACCGATTTTCTGTTTTATTCCAACGACTGCACCGACCATACCGATGATCTGCTGGATGCGCTGGCGGGGCATGGTGTTGTGCAGCATCTGCCCAATCCGGCCACGGACAACCGCGCCTATCAGATGGTTGCGCTCAAGGCGTGCAAACATGAACTGATCGTCAAGCGTGCGGATTGGGTGTGGGTTTCGGATGTGGATGAATTCCTGAATATCCATGTGGGCGATGGCCACCTGAATGATTTGATTGCCGCCTGTGGTAACCCGCAGGCCATTTCCGCGACCTTCCTGATGATGGCCAATGCGGGGGTGACAGATTACGTAGATGAACCGGTGATAGGGCAGTTTACCAAATGCCACGATCCCGACAAATGGTATGATCAAACCGCAATCGAGGTAAAAACCCTGACCCGCTGGGATCTGGATTATCAGTACTTCGGTGCGCACCGCCCGTTTTTGAAAAAGAAGGTGGACGTAGCCCCGCCCTGGACCGATTGCTCGGGCCGTCAGGTGCCGGACCGGTTCACCTTTATCAAGGCCAAGGGCCGGATTCGCAAATTTCCGGCCAAGGGTGCTCGCGATTTTGCCACGCTGAACCACTACGCACTGCGGTCGCTGGACAGCTATGTGGTCAAGGCGGATCGCGGGGATGTAAATCGCGAACACCGGGATTTCGAGGATGACTACTGGGTACAACGCAATGACGACAGTCACACCGATGACCGTATCCTGAAATACATGGAACCCTTGAAACAGGAAATCGCGCGCCTTAAATCACTGGACGGGATCGCGGAATGGCATGACCGGGCAGTAGCGGCGCATAAAACGCGGTATCAGGAATTGATGGAGTTCCCGCAATACCGCGCCCTGCAGGAGCGGTTGCTCACAAAATAATACGGTAAAAATGTAGAAGGTAAACATGGTTGAAGATGCCCCCCAAGAAGAGCCGAGACGCGACAAGGTGCTTAACCTTGGCTTGCCCAAATCCGGCACGACGACGCTGGGGGAGGCCCTGAAACGGGCTGGGTACCGGGTGGCTGACTGGAAGGTGCGGCGTAAGAAATCCGTTGGCGGGTTGATCTATGCGAGCTACTTTCAAGGCAAGGATCCCCTGTCACGCCTGCGCAAATTCGATGCAATTTCACAGATGGATATTGTCCGGGACGGATCCAACATGTGGCCGCAAACCGATTACGGCCTGTTGATGAAAATTCGGGCCTATCATCCGACGGCCAAGTTTTTGCTCAGTTATCGTGATCCGGCCGCGCTGAGCGATTCAATGATGCGCTGGTCCAATCTCGGGCGTAAACGGCTCAAGATCCATGCGATACCGGGCTTGCCGCTTGGCTATGGAGACAAGGGGCATCAGCGGGAAAAATGGATTAACGGGCATTACATGTTCTTGCGCAAGGTTTTTGGCGATGACCCCAATTTTCTCGAATACGATATTGCCGACCCCAAGGCACCGGAAAAGATCAGTGATTTTTTAGGCTATGACCTGCCTTGGTGGGGACGGGCGAATATTGGTAAAACAACGGTGCCGGTGGATGAACCGCAGGCGATGGAAAGCGACACATGAAAATTTTTCTGCACATTGGTTTGCCGTTCTGCGGTGCCGAACAGATCCAGAATACTCTGAACGACAAACGCGGGCAGTTGATGAAAAAGGGTGTGCTGTTTCCCATGTCACCGGGGCGCAAAAACCACACACGGCTGTTGATGGCGATGACGGACCCCGACCACATAGACCCGTTGCGTTTACAGCGAGGCCATGCGCCCGCGCGCAAACAATCGGGGTTGCGCGATAACCTGCGCAAGGCGCTCAAGGCAGAGGTTTCAAAAAGCAACCCGCTGTCGATGATCCTGAGCGCGCATCAGCTGAGTTCTGTTTTGGTGACTGAAAGCGAACTCACACGGTTGCGGGATTTCTTGTTGGAGTTTGGCCGTGACATCACAATAGTCATGCACTTGCAGGAACAGGCGCGGGTATTGTTGGGGCACTACGGTGAGTCCATTTTGCAAGGCCGTTATGAATCGCTCGCGCAGGAATTGACGCTTAAGGGGGATGGTTGGTTTGACGCGGCGATGGCAGCGCGCAAGCCGTTTGAGCCGCAGTTGAACCAGTTCCCTGAAATTCAGGCCCCGCCATTTTGGCTCGATTACACAGCACTGGTGGCGCGTTGGCAGGGAGTTTTTGGTGAAACTTCCGTGCGCTGCCGCCCCTATGATCCGGCGCTTTTTGCGTCGCGCGACCTGATAGATGAAATCACCGCGAGCTTTGACCTCCCCATCGGCGTTGGCAAGGGGGAGGCACAATCCGGCAATGATTTACCGTCAGCCGCAACCATGGCACGGGCACGCAAGGTGAACGGGTATTTGTTGCAACTGATGGAGCAAGGCAAAATTCTCGACCGGCAAATCCGTCAGAAGATTACAAAGTCTGTTGCTGTTGATGGCCCGCCGATTGACGCCGGGGCGCTGTCCGGTTTCAGTTCCCGGTTCGAGAGCAGCAATGCGCGCCTGATGGTTGCGTTTCCGGCGCTTGGCAAAACCGCGCTGGCCCCGTCGCCGGAGACACAGGACTGGCAAGAGGAACCGGTTGAAAGCGATTTCAACCCGCGCAAACTGGTGCAGCCCTTTAGCCGGAAAATTGACAAGCTGACCAAGGAACATCGCGCTGAAATGGATGCGATCACCACCAAGCGCGCAGAGAAAGTGGACCGTAACCAGTTTATGTCCGAAACGGGCAAAAAATACCTGCCTAATGCCGCTAAAAAAGAGTTGGCAAAACTGGCGGTCAGCCGGTTCTGTCCGCATAATCGGCTGGGATCGGTGGATGAAACCGCCGAGATGCCCCAGTATACCCCGATTGAACCGCGCAAACTCAGGGGTAAATCAACCGGTAATGTCATCGTTGCCTGTATGAAAAACGAGGCCCCCTATATTATCGAATGGATCGCCTATCATCGCGCCATCGGGGTGGACGGGTTCATAATTTATACCAATGGCTGCGAGGACGGGACCACGGAAATTCTGGACCGGTTGCAGGAAATGGGTGTTTTGATCCATGAGGACAACAACGACTGGAAGGGCAACTCACCCCAGCAAGCGGCGCTGAACCGGGCGGTAAAACATCCGCTGGTCACAAATGCCGAATGGGTTGCACACATTGATGTGGACGAATTTATCAACGTGCGTTTCGGCAATGGGACGTTGCCGGAATTTCTCGATCGGATCGGGGATGCAACCAATGTTGCGATGACATGGCGGTTGTTCGGGCATAACGGTGTTTTGCAATTGGCAGATAAGCCCGTGATTGAACAATTCACCGGTGCCGCGCCGAAATATTGCCCCAAACCGCATACGGTGTGGGGGTTCAAAACCTTGTATCGCAATATCAATGCCTATGAGAAAATCAGTTGCCACCGCACCACCAAACTGCGCGAGGGAAAGCGCGATCAGGTGAAATGGGTGAACGGCAACGGCGCACCCATAGGCGGGAGTATTGCCGACGGTGGTTGGCGGTCATCGGTAAAATCGATCGGGTATGATCTGATTCAGTTGAACCATTACGCGCTCCGGTCTGCCGAAAGCTATCTGATCAAACGTCAGCGCGGGCGGGCCTTGCATGTGGACCGCTCTATCGGGGTGAATTACTGGCTGCGGATGGATTTCAACCAGCACAAGGACATTACCATTCAGCGCAATCTGGATCGTACCAATGCGGAAATCGCCCGTTTGAAATCGGATGACACGCTTGTCGGCATTCATCAACAGGGGCTAAAATGGCATGAGGCCAAAGCCAAAGAATTGCATAAAAACCCGGAGTTCGAAGAGCTGTATCAACAGGCGCTTGATCTGGACCTGAACGATCTTGAACGCGTGGCATGGTGTCTGAGCAATGACTTGGAGAGCTAGTTGCGCGCCCTGATTATCATCACTGTGCGCAACGAGGCCGCATTCCTGCTGGAATGGTTGGCGCATCATCAGGCGGTAGGCTTCACCGATTTCCTAGTGTATTCTAATGACTGCACGGATGGCACGGATGTTATGCTGGACCGTTTGCAGGCGCTGGGCCATCTGACCCATGAACGCAACACCAGCAAGGACGAAGGCGGAGTACAATGGGGGGCATTGAAACAGGCGGATAAACACCCGTTGGTCAAACAGGCCGATTGGTTGTTACCGATGGATGTGGATGAATTTGTGAACATCCACGTGGGAAACCGCCGCTTGCCCGATTTGTTTGCGGCCCTGCCGGATGCAACCGCGATTCCGCTGACGTGGCGGGTGTTTGGCAATAACGGTGTGGTGGATTTTGTCGATCAACCGGTCCTGCAACAATTCACCCGTGCCGCGCCCACGCCGTGTTATTGGCCGTGGAAATCAGCACTGTTCAAAACCCTGTACCGAAACGATGGTACATATGGAAAGCTCGGCATCCACCGTCCGCGCCAGCCACGTAAAGAACGGCTCACGCAGGCGCGATGGTATGACGGGGCCGGGCGAAAACTGCCGGATGTATACAAGAAGCAGAAGATATTTTCGAACTTCTGGCAGGATAATACCACGCTGGTGCAGTTGAACCATTATCCGCTCGGGGCCAAGCAAAGCTATCTTTTGAAACGGGATCGGGGGCGTGCGGTACATGCTGAACACCGGTTGGGTATGGATTACTGGGTCGAGCGGGATTTTAATCAGGTTGAGGATCAAAGCATCCTGTCGCTCTGGCCGACAACCGATGAATTTCTGGCGCGGTTGAAAGCGGATACAGAGCTGACAGAACTACACCGGCGGGCCTGCCAGTGGCGTCATGCGCGGTTTGATACCCTGATGCTGGACGAGGAATACCGCGCCCTTTTCGGTCGGTTGTTGCTTTGCCCTCCGACCAAAACCCTGAGCATGCAAGAGGCCGAGCGGATCATGGCCTATGGCCGCAAGGCACAAGAGGCCAAAAACAAGGCGCGCAAGGGTTGACGTCCCGTCATGTTGACTATTTTCCTTGCCATTAAATTGCGGATGCCGGATGCTTTGACCAAATAGTCAAGCAAGGGAAAACGGCAGATGGATTTGGGAATTACCGAGAAAGTCAAACCGCTGATTGCGCAAGTGCGCCAGATGGTGGAACAGGAAATCGCACCGCTGGATGCGGAATACCATGCAGAGACCGGCAAACACCCGTCGGGGAACCGTTTTAAACATACAGACCGGCAGATCGAAATTCTGGATACACTCAAGGCCAGCGCCAAAGCCAAGGGCCTGTGGAATTTTTGGCTCACCGACAGCGACCGTGGCTTTGGCCTCAGCACCGTGGAATATGCCTATCTGGCCGAAGAAATGGGCAAGGTGTCGATTGCCGCCGAAGTGTTCAATTGCTCTGCGCCGGATACGGGCAATATGGAAGTGCTGGAACGTTATGGATCGGACGCGCACAAGGAACGCTGGTTGAAGCCGCTGCTGAACGGGGAAATCCGGTCTGCCTATCTGATGACCGAACCGGATGTGGCCAGTTCGGATGCCGCGCAACTGGCCTTTTCTGCGGTGCGGGACGGGGATGAATATGTGCTGAACGGGGAAAAATGGTGGGCCTCCGGTGCCGGCGATTCGCGCTGTCAGGTTTATATTGTGATGGTTTGTACCGATCCAGATGCGGCCAAACATGCGCGCCATTCGATGCTGGTTATGGCGGCAGACACACCGGGAATAGAAGTCGTGCGCCCCATGCATGTGTTTGGGCATGACGACGCGCCCCACGGGCATATGCATATCCGTTTTGACAATGTGCGCGTGCCGGCCAGCGCGCTGATTCTGGGCGAAGGACGCGGTTTCGAAGTGGCCCAAGGGCGGCTTGGGCCGGGGCGTATCCACCATTGCATGCGCGCCATCGGTCAGGCGGAAAAAGCCCTGCAAATGATGTGCGAACGTGGTTTGACGCGCGAGGCTTTCGGCAAAAAAATCGCCGACCTTGGTGCAAACTACGACATTATCGCCAATGCGCGGATGGATATTGAAATGGCGCGTTTGTTGTGCCTGAAGGCGGCGTATATGATGGATACCGTGGGCGTGGCAGAGGCCCAGCCGTGGATTTCAAAGATCAAGGTTGTCGCCCCGCTTGTGGCGTCCCGGATCATTGATGAAACCATGCAAATCTATGGGGCGGGGGGAATTTCACAGGATCAACCGCTGTCTGAAATGTACACCGCCATTCGCACGTTGCGTTTTGCCGATGGGCCGGATGCGGTGCATCGCCGACAGGTAGCGCGTGCCGAGTTGCGCAAATACATGAATGTCAAACGATGAACACTGATCTGGATATCGCCAGTGTCGAACGCTGGCTGACCGATAACATGGCGGGCTTCAAAGGCCCGCTTGAGGCTCGCAAAATTCCGGGGGGGCAATCAAACCCGACTTTCTGGTTAACGGCCGGTTCCGGTGAATATGTGTTGCGGCGCAAACCGCCGGGCAAGCTGTTGAAATCCGCCCATGCTGTGGACCGTGAATTTCGTGTGCAACAGGCCCTACAGGGGACGGATGTTCCTGTGGCGCAAATGCATGTGCTTTGTGATGATGATCGCGTGACCGGCTCCATGTTTTATGTGATGCAGGCGGTCAAGGCTCGCAATCTGACTGATCCGCGTTTGTCCGGGCTGGAAAAGGCGGAGCGCCGTGCGATCATGGTTGAAATGGGTCGTGTTCTGGCGGCCATTCATACGGTCGATTTACAGGCAACCGGCCTGTCCGATTACGGTCCCGAGGGAAATTACTATGAGCGCCAGACCAGCCGTTGGGCCAAGCAATATGCAGCCTCCAAGATTGACGAAATACCTAAAATGGAGGCCCTTGGCGATTGGCTGATGGCCAATATTCCGCCGGATGACGGGCAACGCACGCTGGTTCATGGGGATTTCCGCATCGACAACATGTTGTTTGCCAATGACGCGCCGGAATGTGTGGCGATGCTGGATTGGGAATTGTCCACCACGGGGCACCCCTATGCGGATCTGGCCGCGCTGATCATGCAATGGCAAATGCCACCCGGGGCAGAAGGCCGTGGTCTGGCCGATGTGGATCGGGCGGCGCTGGGCCTGCCGTCGGATGCGGCCTTCATTGCGGATTATTGCAAACGTCGCGGGTTGCCCCCGATTGAAAACTTCGGCTTTTATCTGGCGTTTTCATTTTTTCGCATGGGAGCAATCCTGCAAGGGGTGATGCGCCGCGCGGTGGATGGTAATGCGTCGGATCCCGAACGGGGCAAGAAGCTCGGGGCCTATGTGCCGATGTTCGCCGATGCTGGGCTAAAGGCGGCGGGTCAGGGTTGACCCGCCAACGTTTATTACTTGTTCAGATCGGAAAATTTGCTGCCATCAGCGGCCATTTTGCGCAGGATGTCCGGCACCTGCCAATAATGACTGTCTTCCTTGGCATAGGTTTCGATCCGCTTGATCAGTTCCGCCGCGCCGATACTGTCCGCGTAATGCAACGGGCCGCCGCGGAAACGTGGAAAACCATAGCCGAACAGGTAGACCGCATCCACATCGATCGGGCGCAGGGCGATGCCGTCTTCGACCACGCGGGCGGCCTCTGAAATCATGGCGGTCATGTAACGATCGACAATTTCCTGATCGGTGAATTCACGCGGGGAAACCCCTGCCGCCGCGCGTTCCTGATCAACGATTTCCAGTGCCGCCGGATTGGGGTAGGGGCCATCTGCCCCGTAAACATAATAGCCTTGTCCGGTCTTGCGTCCGAACCAGCCCTGTTCCGCGATCTTGTCTGCGATCGGGACATAGCGTTCTGCCGCTGGGCGCATCGGGGCCTTGCGTTTGCGCTCGGCCCAACCGATGTCGATCCCCGCCAGATCGGAAACGCGAAACGGCCCCATGGCGAAACCGAAACCTTCCAGTGCCTTATCGATCTGTTCGGGGCTGGCTCCGTCCATCAGCATATAGGTGGTGACCTTGAGGTAATGTGACAGGATCCGGTTGCCGATAAAACCGTCACAAACACCGGCACGCACCCCGATTTTGCGCATACGTTTGGCCAGCGCGAAACCGGTGGCCACCACATCCGGTGCGGTTTTGTCGGCGACCACGATTTCCAGTAAACGCATCACATGCGCAGGGGAGAAAAAGTGCAGGCCCAGCACGTCCGAAGGCCGGTTGGTGACGGCGGCTATTTCGTTGATATCCAGATAGCTGGTATTGGAGGCCAGCACCGCGCCCGGTTTGCAAATGCGATCCAGATTGGTAAAGATTTCCTTTTTTACATCCATGTTTTCAAACACGGCTTCGACCACCAGATCAACCGTTGCCAGTGATTGCATGTCTGTGCTGGTGGTTAGTTTGGCCAATGTCGGGTCCAGTTGTTCCGCTGCCAACTTGCCGCGTTTGACCGCCCCTTGCAGGTTTTTGGTGATGGTGCCGACGCCACGATCCAGTGCTTCTTGGGCGACCTCGATCAGGGTGACCTCCATTCCGGCCAGCAAAGCAGAGGTGGCGATGCCCGACCCCATGGTGCCACCGCCGATTACGCCCATGCTGTCCACAGGGCGCGGGGCTTCGCGGGCTTCGGGCACTTTGGCCACGGCACGTTCGGCGAAAAAGGCATGGCGCAGGCCTGCGCTTTGGTCGGAATTCAGGCAGTCCCAGAACAGCTTGCGTTCCAGCGCCTGCCCCTCTGCCAGCGGGCCGGTGCTGGCGGCGATGGCCTCGATTATGCGGGGCGGGTTGAACAGCAGCGGTTTTGCCTTGGCTTTGGCGGCACCAATCGCGGCGTCATCCGGTGTGACGCTTAATTCGCCGGTGCGGCGGATTTGCAGTTTGCCGGCGATCACGTCCTGACCGGCCGCAAGCGCGGCATCGCGCGGCGTGGCGTCAGAAATCACATCCACCAGCCCGAGCTTCAGGGCCTCCTCGACCGGTACCTGACGCCCTGACAGAATCATATCAAGCGCGGCCGGAATGCCGGTCAGGCGCGGGGTGCGTTGGGTGCCGCCGGCCCCGGGCAGAATGCCGAGCAATACCTCCGGCAGGCCAACCCGCAGGCCTGTGATTCCGACGCGGGCATGGGTGGCCAGCGCGATTTCCAGCCCACCGCCAAGGGTGGTCCCGTGCAAGACCGAAACCAGCGGCTTGGTACTGGCTTCCAGTTGATCACAGACATCGGGTAAGCCCGGTTCCATCGGCGGTTTGCCGAATTCGCGGATATCGGCACCGGCGACAAAAGTCCGGCCAGCGGCATAGAGCGCGATCACCTGCACCGCGTCGTTATTGTTCAACTGGTCCAGTGCCTCCAGCAGGCCGGCGCGCACCGCTTGACCGCAGGCATTGACCGGCGGGTTGTCGATGCAAATCAGGCCAACACCGTTCTGGATTTCGGTTGAAATGGTGTCATTCACAGGCTGTTGTGTGGTCATTATTTCAGGTCCATTGAAAAGAAGGCCGTTGCTTACAGCTTAACCTGTTAAAAGCAATTGAAACAGGGTAAACTATCGTTCCAAGGTGCCAAAAAGACCAAAGGATCTATTTCGTGTCAGCCCATCAGAAAATCATAGCGGATTTTGTCTCTAACCGGATTGAATTTGTGACCTCCGTCCCCTGCAAGCAGCTTGCAGGGGTGATTGATCAGTTGGGGGAAACTCCTGAAATTCATCATGTCCCCTGCAACAAGGAAGACGAGGGCATGGGCCTGTGTGCCGGTGCCTTTATGGGCGGAAAACGTGCCGCGATCCTGATGCAGAACACGGCGCTGGGGGTGACGCTGAATACGCTGGCAACCCTGACGCAGTTTTACCGTTTGCCGCTGCCCATGCTGATTTCCTATCGCGGGGAAGTGGGCGAGCCGGTTGCCTGTCAGGTGGAGATGGCCCTGCACACCAAGGCGCTGTTGGCGCAACTGCATATCCCGACCTACCATTTTCACAAACCGGATGATTTGGCCGAACTGGACAGAATCCTGAAACATACCTTTATGTGCAACAAGCCGGTTGCCATTCTGACCGACGCCAGCTTCTGGAAAGGGGTGAATGCATGACCCGTTTTGACATTCTCAAGGCGATAGCGCCGTTGATCCGTGACCATCTGGTGGTTTGCAATATCGGTTCCCCCAGTCAGGAACTGCATATGCTGGACGATCAGGACAGCAATTTTTATATGCTGGGGACGATGGGGCTGTCATCCAGCATCGGGCTGGGGTTGGCGCTGGTGCAGGATAAAATAGTGGTGTCGATTGACGGGGATGGTTCTGTTCTGACCAATCTGGGCACGTTGCCGACGATTGCAAATAATGTGGCGGATAATTTTGTGCTGCTGGTGATCGATAATGGCAGCTATGGATCGACGGGTGATCAGCCGACCTATGCAGGACAGAAAACCTCGCTCACGGCGTTGGCGCGGGCGAGCGGGTGCGAAACCGTGGTGGAATGTCCGGCAGTGGAAATCACCGACGTGCTGCAAACGGCGCTGGGCAGTGGCAAAATGACGGTGATCATTTGCAAATGCTCCAGCGGCAATGCAACGGTGCCGGTGATTACCATGGATCCGGTTGTGATCCGGGACCGTTTCATGAAGGCGGTTAAACGCGTTTAATGCTTATTCCGCAATTCGTACCACTTTGCTTTCCTCTTGTACCGTGATCTCGCCGATCTCGCTGACCTCGATCATCTGTCCCGTTTCAAAGCGGGCCAGACCATCCGCGCCAACCAACATCGGCACCCCGTGCTCACGTGCCACAATCGAGATATGACTGAGCCAACCGCCGACCTCTGACACCACGCCTGCGGATTTCAACACATAAGGTAGCCACATGGGGTGGACCATGGAACACAGCAGGACATCGCCCTCCTCGAAGCCTTCAAGCGGGCTGCCATTGGCGGAAGTTTCATAATCCACCACATAGGCGCGCCCTGCGATTGGTCTGGTGCCCGACACCCAACTGCCCAGCTTGTTCTCTCCGGCTCCGGCACCCGCCTTGCCAAAAGGGCTGGAGGCCAGTTCAAGCGTTGCGGTGTTGATCCGTGCGGGGAGGGAAGGCGTTTTGTTGAACAACCGCATGTCATCACGGGTTTGGCGTGCCTGGGTGATGAGCCGTTCTGTATCGGCACCGGCATCCAGAATATCCGCAAAGGACATGTAAAAAATCAACCCGTCAGTCCCGAACATCCGATCCATGGCCACCACAGCACGCCGGATCACCGACAGATGTTGCAGGGCGTTATGCTTGGCCTCTTCCTTGAGCGCCTGATACCGGCGTGCGCGGTCAATGAGCCGGGCGAGTTCCGTATCCTGTACTTCGACCGGTTTTGTGGTTGGTTGGGGGGCTGTTGCCGAGAGGGCCGGACGCAGCAGCATTTCCAATGTCTCGGGAATTTCGCTGTAACGCGGCTCGCTCAGTTCATAGTCAAACACAGACCGGTGCCCCATTTGTTGTTGTAACCATTCGCGGCGTTGATCCTCTGGTTTGGTGGTGGCCTGCTGGATCAAACCTGCCGGACTAAAGGACACATCCCCAGCCAGCAGATCCTGTGCGGACAGCCCTGCTGCCTCGCAGGCGGTTTTGGCTTGCGCACTGTAATAGGCCGCAGCGATGTTGATGGTTTCGATTTCAGTGTGTGTCCAATGCACAAAGTCGTCATAAATCGCTGCGAGCTGTTCACGCAGGGCCTTGTCGGTGAGTTTGGTGAAATCAACGGCGTTCCACAGGTTCACACTGGCAAGGTATTCCGGCATGAAATCATTATGATAGCTGCTCTCTACTTCCGTGTCCATCTTGCGCAGGCGGCGCATGGCGGTGGCGTTCAGTTCGACTTTGTTTGCATCCTTAAGGGCCAGATCGGAATAAAGCCGGCCAAATACAGTCAACAAATGTGACGGGGCGGTTTCGTCCGGATTATAGCCCAGCCTCAAGCGGCGGCAGGCCAGATCAACACTGCCGCCCGGTGCCCAGATTTCCTGCATGTAGGACAGGGACAACGGTGTCGGGCGTGGCAAAACTTCGGACATTTCGTCCAGTTCGAGCACGATCTTTTCCGGGTCGGGATCGGCAACACGGTCGATCACCCGTGCCCATTCATGAAAGAGGGCACTTTCTGTCGGCGCACCGGCCCCGAGCGTGGTAATGTCGCGGCTTTGTACCAGACGCACAATGCCGCCCTGCCATGTCCATTCGATGTCTTGGGGGTGGTCGAACAGGGCTTCGGCCTTGAGGCCGATTTTGCGCAGTTCCTGCAAATCGACCGGGCATTCGGCATCGTTTTCCACCTGTCCTGTCAGACGGGAAATACGCAGGGTTTGCGGGGTTACACGACCGGAAACCAAATCATCGGCGGTGCCTTTGACATATTCCAGAACCATCATGCCTGCGGCCTGTGGGTCGCGGGAAAACAGCACGCCGGAATACTCTGCCTGCACCATCTGCTGCACCAGAATGTTGACATCCGTATCGCTGCCATCATGGGCATAGCTGCCCACATGTGCGGCACTAAAGGAGGCATAAACACGCTCTATTGCGCCCTCCAACCCGTCACGGTCAACATCCAGTTCGCTTTCGAACACGCCGGCAAAGCTCTGGTTGTCGCCATCTTCGGCGGCGGCGGAACTGCGGACAGCGAGTGGTTTTTGGCCGGCCATATGCCAGATCCGGTCCAGCAATTTGCGCCGCTCACGAGCATTTGCCGTATCAAAGTGCTGCAAGAAGTGATGGTTCAGCACGACGCCATTTGGCACCGAAATTCCGGCCCAGGCCATTTGTGACAACCGCAAAGCCTTATTGCCGCAGCCCTGCAAAAAATCTGTGGCCGCAAGCGGGATAATACCGTGGTCGCGGCTGATCTGATAAGCTCTGCGCCGTTTGCGTAGAGCCGTCAGAAGATCGGCTACTTTGCCGGTAACAAACGCCCGTTGTATCAAAAGTAGGGTCAAGGCGGTGCAAAGGTAAAAATTTCCGAGCGCAGACAGGCGAAACACCAGTAAAAACAGCAAAGGCGCGCCCAGTGTCCAGGACAGAATCCGCCCCCGCAAGGTAGATGTGAGCGCCATTTGCAGATAGGCCCCGCCAAGCAGTGTAAACAGGATCGGCAACACATAGCTCGGGTCCGGTGCGCCTGCATCCGCCAGCCATAAAACCGGCCCGACACTGTCGGCTGCCTTTTCAACAGCCCCAAGGCCAAGCATCATCAACGGCAGAAAGGCAAGTGCCAGCATGTTGCGCATCGGCGTCAGGCCGTGGCGCGCATAAAAGCTCCGCATTGCCCGGCTCATGCGTTGGGGGTCATCCTTGAGCCGCTCTTTGAGCGCGGCAAGTTCCGGTTTGGTCCGGGCGATGATCAGCTGGTCCTTTTCGGCCTTGATCGCAATCGGCAAGATCAGAATACGCGATACCAGTGCCAGCAGGAAAACAGCCAGTAAAATATGGCTACGCTCGCCGACCCACAACAGACCGCTCGCCAGCAGGTTCAGGGTTTTCTGCCAATAGGTCATGTTGTGTTCTGCCAGCCATGCTGCCACATGGGGTTTTGGTTTTTTGGGGATGAAATACTCCCAGGGCACCGTGTAACGGCCCCGAAAATCCTTGCCGGCTTTGGTCAGTTCCAGTCCCAGAACCTGTGACATGAAGCAACTGCGCCGGTCATAGCACGCAGCAACAATCGGCCTGTCGGGCAGGTCGGAAATTGCTGCATTCAGCTTGGCTGTGGGCATGGCGCGCAGGGGAATGTTGATGGCGTCGGGCAAATGCCCGGTGGCGAAATCAGCGGGATAGCGCAGATCGACGAATTGCACGTTTTCCTGAGCAATCAGATTTTTGACCTGCTGCGTATCCAACAAGGTGCGATCGTTCTCATAGCTGGGCATGGCGCGCAAATCGGACAGGCCGCGAACCTTTTTGTCGGTGAAATCACGTCCTTCAACAATCCATTTTTCCAACCCGCCGGCAATGAACTTGCAATCGACCCCCTCGGCCGCCAGATCGGCGCAGGTTTCAGAACTGCGATTGCCATTGTGACAAAACAAAACCAACTGTTTTCCAGCGGTATCAATGCCATTGGCCTTTAGGTCCGGATAGCGAATATGCTTGGCCCCAGGCAATGTCCCCATCTGGTTTTCACCGGTTTCGCGCACATCCAGAAACAGAACGGATGTGTCGCCCGACCGGACCCGTGCCAGCAGGGTTTCAGCCTCTTGTGTTGTCATGCCAAGCGGGTTTTCGGTTTGCTCGGTATAGCTCATGACCTTGAGGTTTTTATCCTGAATTTTGCTCCCTTTGGATTCCGCCGGGCGGTTCAGCGTGGCCTGCAAATGCTGAAGCCGCGCATTTTGGGCATTGGTGTATTGCCAGATATTCAAGCCAACAGATACGAGGCAAACAATCAGAACCGCCAGCCCGCCGCGCACCAGTAGCTTTGAATTTTGCGCCCCGATTTTGCCCTTGGAACGGGATCCGGCCAGTGCCGCGCCGCCGCCCAGCATGGCCGCGCCCAAGGCGAATATTTGTCCGAGTGAAGAAACCGATCCGATCACAAGTTCGGGGGAGGGAATTGCCCATGCCGTTTCTGTGCCGAGCCCGAGGAACGCTAACCCCAGAGTTGTGACGCTTGCCGCGTATTTTGTGTGTTTTAGTGGTTTCATTGCCCTCACCTCGAATATTAAACATGCGCTCAAACGCCAGTAGATTGAAATATTCGGTAACTGATAGAAATATGAGGTAAATTTTTCATTAAATTTAGTAAAATTAAAGAGACTTCAGCGAAACAAGTGCCTTCGCTGAGGTGTTGGCTATTGGCCCTCGATATTTCGAATACCAGCATTCTGCCTGTTGATTTTCCACCTATTGGAGATAAACCACCGGCTTCCAGCCGGTTCGCTTCAGCGAATCCCCTGATGATCTTCTCTCCTGAATTTTGAAACCCGCGTGAGCGGTAAGGTTTCAAAATTCAGGAGAGAAG
>CAMZLM010000142.1 GCA_947311485.1 uncultured Paracoccaceae bacterium | reverse complement strand
CAATCGACCCGAAAACCGTGACTATCGCGCCAGACAGCTGTGGCGTGACGCCCGGCTATATGCCCGGCTTTGGCAATGATTTTGAAACCGAGGCCCTGCCCGGCGCGCTGCCCGTGGGGCGCAATAGCCCGCAGCGGGTGAATTACGGGCTGTATGCGGAACAGCTGTCCGGCTCGCCCTTCACCGCGCCTAAATCCACATTGGAGCGCAGCTGGATGTACCGCATCCGCCCGTCGGTGAAACATGTGAGCAAGTTCACCAAGATCGACCTGCCACTGTGGAAAACCGCGCCGCATGTGATCGAGGATGTGATCTCGCTGGGGCAATACCGTTGGGATCCGGTGCCGTTTCCCGCCGACGAGCCGTTGAATTTTCTGACCGGTATGCGCAGTATCACCACGGCTGGCGATGTGAATACACAGGTGGGTATGGCGACCCATGTGTATCTGGCCAATCAGGATATGGTGGATGATTATTTTTATTCCGCCGATAGCGAATTGCTGGTGATCCCGCAGGATGGCCGCCTGAAAGTATTCACCGAATTCGGCATCATTGATCTGGAACCGCTGGAAATCTGCATCCTCCCGCGCGGTATGGTGTTCAAGGTTTCCCTGCCCGATGGTCAGGCGCGCGGCTTTGTCTGTGAAAACTACGGGGCCAAGTTCACCCTGCCCGGACGTGGGCCGATTGGGGCGAACTGCATGGCCAACCCGCGCGATTTCAAAACCCCTGTGGCGGCGTTCGAGGATAAGGAAACCCCTTGCAAGGTGATCGTGAAATGGTGCGGCCAGTTCCACGAAACAGAAATTGGCCATTCGCCGCTGGATGTGGTGGCGTGGCACGGCAATTATGCGCCCTATAAATACGATCTGCGTACCTTTGCCGCCGTGGGGTCTATTACTTTTGACCATCCCGACCCGTCGATATTCACCGTTCTGACCGCACCCACCGCCGAGGAAGGCACCGCGAATATTGATTTCGTGATCTTCCCCGAACGCTGGTTGCCACAAGAGGACACCTTTCGCCCGCCGTGGTATCACAAGAACATCATGTCCGAATTGATGGGTAATATTTACGGGGTTTATGACGCTAAGCCAGAGGGGTTCATCCCCGGCGGGATCAGCCTGCATAATTGCATGCTGCCCCACGGCCCCGATAAAGCCGCCTTTGACCACGCTACCACCGAGAGCTGGGAGCCGGTCAAGCTGCGCAATACCATGTCGTTCATGATCGAAACCCGCTTTCCCCAGCAACTCACCCGTTTCGCGGCAGACAAAGCCCCGCTACAACAGGATTATGCGGAGTGCTGGTCCGATCTGGAACGCAAATTCGACGGCACGCCCGGACTGAAAGACTAACAAGGAGCCTGACAATGGCACTATTGAAAAGCTGGGTAGAGAGTGCGAACACTCCCGATACCCCATTCCCCCTGAACAACTTGCCCTATGGCGTGTTCATTACCGAAGACGACGAAGCCCATTGCTGTGTCGCCATCGGTGATATGATCGTGGATCTGGCGGTTCTGGAAGATGACGGCGTGATTGCCGTGTCCGACGAGCCACTGTTTGATCTGCCGTTTTTGAACGAACTGATGGACGCGGGCAAGGAAACATGGGACGCCCTGCGCGCCCGTTTGATGGATCTGCTGTCTGACGGCGGCGATGATGCGCTCAGCGGGGATGCCGAACTGATTTCGGTGGCGATGGTTCCACGCGAAGGAACCGAAATGGCAATGCCGTTTGTGGTTGCGGAATATACGGATTTCTATGCCGGTAAACACCACGCGACCAATGTGGGCACCATGTTTCGCGGTGCAGAAAATGCGCTGCCGCCAAATTGGCTGCACATTCCGATTGGCTATAATGGCCGTGCTTCGACCGTTGTGGTGTCCGGTACCGATATTGTGCGCCCCAATGGCCAGTTGAAGGGTCCGAATGACGATGTGCCGCGTTTTGGCCCTTGTGCGCGGTTGGATATAGAACTGGAAATGGGCGCGGTTGTCGGTACCGCCAGCGAGATGGGCAAGCCGATCACTGTGGCCGAGGCCGACGAGATGATCTTTGGCTATGTGTTGTTGAACGACTGGTCCGCGCGTGACATTCAGGCGTGGGAATATCAACCGCTCGGCCCGTTTCAGGCCAAGGCATTTGCCACCTCGATCAGCCCGTGGGTGGTGACCAAGGCTGCGCTGGAACCTTTCCGCACCAGCACCCCGCCCCGTGAAAAGGAGTTGCTGCCTTATTTGGCAGAGCCGGGACCAATGCTCTATAACATTGATCTGGAAGTCACGATGCAGCCGGCAGGGGCTGACAATGCCACGACGATTGCGCGGACCAATTATAACCAGATGTATTATTCCGCTGCGCAACAACTGTGCCACCATGCCAGCAGCGGTTGCGCCATGAACAGCGGTGATCTGCTTGGTTCGGGCACGATTTCCGGACCGGAAAAGCACGAACGCGGTTCGTTGCTGGAAATCAGCTGGGGCGGCAAGGAGCCGTTCACACTGGAAACCGGTGAAACCCGCAGCTTTATCGAGGATGGCGACAGGCTGACCTTGAAAGGGGCTGCCAAGGGTGACGGCTATCAAATCGGATTTGGCGATTGTGCAGGAACCATCCTGCCCGCCGTGAAAAACTAAGGGGAATACCATGGCCAAGAAATTTGCGTCCCAAGGGGACATGACAGAAAAGAAAATCACCTTTGAAGAGGTGGGCAAGGATCTCTGGGCGTTTACCGCCGAGGGCGACCCGAATTCCGGTGTGATCATCGGTGACGACAGTGTGATGATCGTCGAGGCACAGGCCACCCCGCGTCTGGCCAACAAGGTGATCGAAAAGGTACGTGAAGTCACCGACAAGCCGATCAGCCATGTGGTGCTGACCCACTACCACGCCGTGCGGGTGCTGGGCGCGTCGGCGTTCAATGCCGATCAGATCATCATGTCGGACGCGGCGCGTGGCATGGTGATGGAGCGAGGCCAAGAGGATTGGGACAGCGAATTCCAACGCTTCCCGCGCTTGTTTGAAGGCTATGAATCCATCCCCGGCCTGACCTATCCAACCACCACTTTCAGCGACAGCATGACCGTCTATCTGGGTAATCGCCGGATCGAGATCAAACACATTGGCCGCGCGCATACGGCAGGTGACAGCGTGATCTGGGTGCCGGATGAACAGGTGATGTTCAGCGGTGATATCGTAGAATACAATTCGGCATGTTATTGCGGTGACGGGTATTTTGGCGAGTGGGGCAGCACGTTGGATCGTGTGAAGGCCTATAACCCGCAAAGCATCGCCCCCGGTCGCGGTGACGCGCTTGTCGGTGTGGAACGCGTGAACGAGGCTATTGAAAACACCCGCGATTTCGTTGAGAGTACCTATCGTCCTGCTGCCCGTGTTGCCGCCAAAAACGGCACGCTCAAGGATGCATGGGATGCAGTGCGCGAGGAATGTGATCCGAAATTCAAGGATTACGCCATCTACGAACATTGCCTGCCGTTCAACGTGGCCCGTGCCTATGACGAGGCCCGCGGCATCGCGCATCCACGCATCTGGACCGCACAACGCGATATCGAGATGTGGGAAGCTTTGCAGGGCTGACCCTGTAAACACAAAATTTGCATTCCGCCGGTTGGGCGGGCTGCAGGCTGCTTAGGGGAGGAGGGCGCAATGCGCGGTGGTGGCCGCTAACCGGAAAATCTTTAGGGAGAACCCCATGAATAAAATTTTTGAAATACCCATGTATTCCTACACACGATCCAAGGATCAGGACGCCATGACACGCAAGCGCCACCCCGTTGTGGTGATCGGGGCGGGGCCGGTCGGCCTTGGCGCAGCAATTGATCTGGCACAGCAGGATATTCCGGTGGTGGTGCTGGATGACAACGACAAGGTTTCCTTTGGTTCGCGCGCCATCTGTTTTTCCAAGCGCTGTCTGGAGGTCATGGACCGTCTGGGATGCGGCGATGTGCTGGTCGACAAAGGCGTGATTTGGAACACGGGCAAGGTGTTTTTCGGGGAACGCAAAGTTTACGATTTCAACCTGTTGCCCGAAGACGGCCACAAGATGCCTGCTTTTATCAACCTGCAACAGTATTACTTTGAAGAATATATGGTGAACCGCGTGCGCGCATTGCAGGCGGCGGGCAAGTCGATCGAAATTCGCGGCAAGAACAAGGTTTCCGCCATTGGCACCCATGACGATCATGTGACGCTCGAAATCGACACGCCGGAAGGGCCGTATAACATCGAGGCCGACTGGCTGATCGCTTGTGACGGGGCCGGATCCCCCACGCGCCGGATGCTGGGCAAGGATTTCGTCGGGCGGGTGTTCGAAGACAACTTTCTGATTGCCGATGTCGTGATGGAGGCCGATTTCCCCACCGAACGCTGGTTCTGGTTCGATCCGCCGTTCAACAAGGGCCAGTCGGCACTGCTGCATAAACAGCCGGACGGGGTTTGGCGCATTGATTTGCAACTGGGCTGGGATATCGACAAAGAAAAGGAAATGAAGCCCGAAAATGTCATTTCCCGGCTCAAGGCGATGTTGGGCGATGATGTGGAATTCGAACTGGAATGGGTGTCGATCTATACCTTCCAGTGCCGCCGGATGGAGGATTTCCGCCATGGTCGCGTGTTGTTTGCCGGAGATGCCGCGCATCAGGTGTCGCCATTTGGCGCACGCGGGGCGAACAGTGGCTTGCAGGATACGGACAACCTGTGCTGGAAGCTGAAGCTGGTGCTGGATGGCAAGGCGGACGAAAGCCTGCTGGATACCTATAGCGCGGAACGGGTTTACGGGGCGGATGAAAATATCCTGAATTCCTCGCGCTCGACCGATTTTATTACGCCGAAATCAGCCGTCAGCCGCCTGTTGCGTGATGCGGTGCTGGATTTGTCCGAAGAAAACGAATTTGCCCGCCCGCTGGTGAATTCGGGGCGCCTGTCGGTGCCGTGTATTTATGACGGTTCCGGTTTGAATGGTGCGGATACGGACAAGTTGCCAGCCCAGACCCGGGTCGGGTCTGTGATTGCGGATGCGCCGCTGGGCGATGGTTTTCTGAGCGAGCGCACCGGCGATCGTTTTCAGGTACTGGCAATCAATTGTGACGTCGAGCCGGTCACGGCAAAGGGTGTGCAGGCGGAGGTGATCAAGCTTGAAACCGCGAACGCGCCATTTTTGCAGGAACGCTATCTGGGGGATCAGAAGGCTGCGGTCTATTTGCTGCGGCCGGATCAAATCATCACAGCCCGTTGGCTGACACCGGACAGCGTGGCAATTGCCGCCGCAATGACACAGGCTATGGGAGGCTGACATGAGCGATTTGATTACCACCCCGAACATCGTGGATGCGGATGATTTTTATGCCGAGTTGTTAACCGCCCACGAAGGCCTGAGCGATGCCGAAAGCAATGCGTTGAATGCGCGGTTGTTGCTGACCTTGGCCAACCATATCGGTGACCGGGCGGTTCTGTCCGATGCATTGAATGTTGCGATCAAGGCTGGTCGTAGCTGATTGGACAAGCAAAGGGGTGCGGGGGACCGCACCCTCTACACGGATATCAGCATGTGCCCGAGTGGAAGATTCGCGGATGGCAAATGATAACTGTTCCGGCTTGCTTCAAAGACTGGCTTTATGGGGCGGAGCTACACGCCTAGTTGCCACTGGGCGGCGGGGCGGTTGGCGTACGTGCACCGGCGCGGCGCATGCGGGCCAATTCTTGGCGCGCGGCCAGTGTTTGGCCTTCGTAGCGGCGGAAATAGGTGTTGGTGCCAAACCAGCGTTCAAACAGTTTAGGTTTGTTTTTATCGCGGAATTGCTGGTCTTCGGCGGCGGTGACTTCGCGGATATTCTGTGCGGTGCCAAAACGGGTCGCCGCGGTCAGAAGCGGGCCTTCGCCGCCATTTATGCGGGTACTGTCGAGCCGTTTCGGTTGGCCACCCATGGCGGCAACCGCATCGTGGAACGGTTGTGGATCGACCAGATTCGGGCCGCCTAAATCCGGTTCCGGCAGGACGGTGACGTCCTCGGGGATTTGTAGGGGTTTGGTGGGCAGAATGGCGAATTCATCCGGTCCGGAACCATTGGAACGCGATGCGAAAAATTTTCCAACACCGCTTTGGGTATCGCCACAGCCCGTCAGAAGGCTTGCTGCAACGCCAGCAATTACAATTTTAAACAATCCGGTTTTCATCCCTGCACTTGCCTTTATCAACCCACTTGCCGAAGGTTTACCCTAGTTTTTGACGGAGGTCACGCTCTTTGCTGCAAGCGTTCGGAAAACAATACAAGCCCGATGGCCCCGACAAAGATCGCGACATCCGCCACGTTGAAGGAATAGGGATTGCGCCAACCACAGCAGGACATGTTCAGGAAATCGGCCACCGCGCCGTAAACGATGCGATCTACGGTATTTCCAAGCGCGCCACCGACAATACAGCCGATCAGAAATGCACCAAACCAGCCGGTAAACCGCCGCCCCCACCAGATAACGCCCACCGTGACAACCAAGGAAACGCCAATCAAGAGGATGCGAATGACATCGGAACCCTGCCCCGAAAACAAGCCGAAATTCACGCCTTCGTTCCAAGCCATACGCAGATTCAGATAGGGCGGAAAAACGTTGATACCCTGACGCATTATCAGGTCGAGGTATTCCACCACGAACCATTTACTGATCTGATCCAAAAGGAAAATCAGGGTTGATAACATCAAGATACGTTTCATTTTCCGCCCTTTCGTTGATTAGTGCCGGAAATGGCGCATGCCGGTGAACACCATGGCTAGGCCGGCCTCGTCCGCCGCGGCGATCACTTCGGCGTCGCGCATGGAGCCACCGGGTTGAATAACCGCTGTTGCGCCGGCCTGCGCCGCTGTGATCAACCCATCCGCAAACGGAAAGAACGCATCCGAGGCCACAACCGATCCTTTGGCCAGCGGTTCATCCAGCCCCAGCACATCGGCCATGTCCTGCGATTTGCGCGCGGCGATATGGGCACTGTCAACGCGGCTCATCTGGCCCGCACCAACACCTACCGTCGCCCCGTTTTTCACGTAAATAATCGCGTTGGATTTAACGTGCTTGGCAATTTTCCACGCCAGAATCAGATCGGCAAGTTCTTGCTCGCTCGGCGCGCGTTTGGTGACTACCTTCAGATCCCCGGGGGAAACAAAGCCGTTGTCTCGATCCTGAATCAGGTACCCGCCGGACACCTGTTTCCATGTCTGGCCGGGGGCTTTTACATCCGGCAAGCCGCCGGTGGTCAGCAGGCGCAGGTTTTTCTTGGGGATAAAAACCTTGCGGGCCTCGTCCGTGGCGTCCGGTGCGATGACGACCTCGGTAAAGATTTCCACGATCTTTTCGGCGGTTTCCTTGTCCAAAGTCTGGTTCAACGCGATGATGCCGCCAAAGGCAGATGTGCGGTCACAATCGAATGCCGCCTGATAGGCCTCGGCCAAGGTTGCCCCGCGCGCCACACCGCAAGGGTTGGCGTGTTTGATGATGGCACAGGCCGGCCCGTCTGCCGGATCGAATTCGGCGACCAATTCGAATGCCGCGTCCGTGTCGTTGATATTGTTGTAGGACAGCTCTTTGCCCTGTAACTGGGTTGCGGTGGCCACGCCCGGGCGGGTGGATCCGTCCTTGTAAAAGGCGGCTTTCTGGTGGGGGTTTTCACCGTAGCGCAGCGTTTGGGCAAGGGTGCCGGCAATCGCGCGCCGACGCGGGGTTTTGCGGCCAATGGCATCGGCCATCCATGTGCTGACTGCCGCGTCATAGGCCGCAGTGCGGGCATAGGCGCGTTGCGACATTTCCTTGCGGAATGCCGGTGTGGTGCCGGCGTGGTTTTCATCCATTTCCTGCAACAGGGTTTCATAGTCTTCCACATCGACAACGGTGGTGACAAAGGCGTGGTTCTTGGCGGCAGCGCGAATCATGGCCGGGCCGCCGATGTCGATGTTTTCAATGCAGGTATCAAAATCCGCCCCCTTGGCGACGGTTTCCTCGAACGGGTACAGGTTCACCACCAGCAGATCAATCGGCCCGATACCGTGCGTATTCATGGCCTCGACATGTTCCGGATTGTCCCGCAATGCCAACAGGCCGCCATGCACCATCGGGTGCAGGGTTTTGACACGCCCGTCCATCATTTCGGGGAAATTGGTGATTTCGGATACATCGGTAACCGGCAGGCCGGCATCGCGAATGGCCTTGGCGGTGCCGCCGGTCGAGAGCAGATCGACGCCGCGCATCAACAAAGAGGTGGCCAGATCAAGCAGGCCGGTCTTGTCGGATACGGAAATAAGCGCGCGGTGAATGTGAACGTGGTCTTGTGGCATGGGAGTTTTCAGTCCTTGCATGTCTTGCAACGCGCCGGTGTGCCCCGATTTCAGGGGCAACGGATCAGACCGAACGCGTCAGGGTCCAGGTAACGCGGCCCTCATAGTCTATTGCGCGGGAAGTTACCACAATCTGTTTTGTGGCGCGCGGTCGCAGACGGTTGCGGTCCATATAAAGCGACGGCACCAGTTTCATTTCCCCACGACCCGCGTCCTTGCGGAACACCCATGTTTCCTGATTGGGCAGATGCAGGGAAATCGCGGTGCCGTTCAGATCCAGCTCTGCCGTGACATCCGGATGAATGTGGAAATGCAGCCGAAAAGGAATGGCCTTGTGTTTTTTGCGTTTAATGTGGCGATTAAACCGGCTCCGGTCAGCGGCGCTTTCGCATTTTACCTCGTCGATGCCGGCAATTCTGGTGCCGTTGTTGATGACGGAAATCTGGCGATGATGGATTAGGCCGTGGCTGGTTTCAAAACCGTCATGGGTGGCCCGAATGGCGCGGCCTGTCCGGTTTTGGTCGGTCAGAACGGTGACAACGGTCGGACTGCGCAGCAGCTTGTTGCCGGATGCCGTTTGCATAAATTCGCTTGATCCTGCGCCGCCAACCGTGAGTGTGTTGTGGGCGGCGGAGGACCGTGTTGCCAAACGGACCTCCTCTGAAAATCCATAGGACCGTCCCTGATTGACCAACAAGGGATATTGACCGGAGGAAAGTTCGAACGCCAAGGTACAGGCATGGGCGTTATCAGCAGCCTGTACCGGGGGCAATTTCGCGGTATCCATGATCAGGCGGGTTGCCCCTGAAATCAGCCGGGTATAGCCCATCGCTCCGTGCATCCGCGCCGGAGAGCGAAATCCCGCATCGGCCAGTGCCTGATCCAGTTTTCCGGCCTGACCGGTGCCGCCACCATGAAACCGAACCAGCCCGCCATCCCCGAGGCGCAAAGCACGCAAACTCGGGGCCATGCGCTCTACGGCCTTCAGAATTTCCGGTACCATGCGCAGATGTTCGGTGCTGGCGGTCTGGGACACCCATGACAGAAGGGTAAAAACTTCCATCAGGGCTTCGGGATTGCGGCTGGGAATAGAGCCGTCACGGGCGATTTCCCGTTGGCATTCCACGGCAAGCGCACGCAAGGCCGGCTGTAACAGGTAATCCTTGCCTTCCAGCGCCATGCCGCAATAAACCAGACCGGTCAGGGCCTCGAAACGGGGGAGACCACCGGGAACGGACTTCCAGCGTTTGGCCAGAAAATGTGCCTGTACACCCAGATTTTTGAAATAGGCTTTCGATTTTTCCGGTGGTTGCTGGTTTAAAACCAACAAAGCGTGGTTGATCCAGCGAATGACACGCCGGCCGGTGACATCGGCTTTCCATGCCTGACCTTTGCCGGAGCCATACCGCTCAATCCATTCAAACAGCCAGGTTTGCGCCTTGGTCCGCGCCATCGGTGTATCTGCTGCTGCCAAATCATCCAGCCAGGAAAAATCGTGCAATTCCGTGTGGAATTCGGCATCATGCTGGGGCAAATCCCACAAAGACCCCTGATGGTTTTCCAGTATTTTACCTGCGACCAGAAAATTTCCGGCCGACATCTGGATACCCCGTGCCGCGGTTCCATACGAACGCGGTTCCGGCTGGGAGATAAATGCCCGTACCGGGGGGGCAAAACGTGCTGTCAGCATAGCTAGCCGGTTACCGCTACGTTGTGTAAACCGGTGCCATTTGGCCACGAGCCGTTTCGGGATCCAGATGATTTTTCTCATTATCCAATATCAAACAGGAGAATTGCCTTGTGTAATCATACGCAGGCTTTGTCCGGCTGTCATTAAGCTTTCGTTAAGCACGTTTTTGCAACAAGGCCATAAAGAACCCGTCCATACCGCCGCGTTCCGGCCAGTAATCGGGCCGTAGGCGCAGGGTGCCGGGGGTGTCTTGCCATGCGGGATCACACCCGAAAGCTTGCGGATCAAATTCCGCCAGCCGGACGTTTGCCGATGCTGCCAACAATGTTTCGATCTGGCGTTCGCCTTCTGCCGGAATCAGTGAACAGGTACTATAGACCAGATGCCCCCCGGGTTTCAGCCAGCCCATAGCGCGCTGCAACAGCTTTTGCTGTAGCTTCAACAGCGGCTTCAAATCGATTTCGGGGCGGACATGCGGCAAATCCGGATGCCGGCGAATGGTGCCGGTGGCCGAACAGGGTGCATCCAGAAGGATTGCATCAAACGGAGCATCCGGTTCCCATGTCAGGGCGTCATCTACCGTGACCCAGGCCCCGAACCCGACGCGATCCAGATTTTCCCGCAGGCGTTCCATGCGGTCTTCGGATACGTCTAGGGCCTCGACCTCGGCCCCTGCAGCCAGCAATTGCAGGGTCTTGCCGCCGGGGGCTGCACAAATGTCCAGCGCCTTTTTGTCGGAAACATCCCCCAGCAAACGCGCCGGAATGGCTGCTGCCGCATCCTGAATCCACCAAGCCCCGTCTTCATAGCCGGGCAATTTGGAAATCTGGCCGGGGCGCTGCAAACGCAGACTGCCGGTTGGCAGGATTTCGGCCTGCAACTCTTGTGCCCAATGGTCGGTTTCGCCGGTGTCGCGCAGGGTGAAATCCACCGGAGGCCGTTGCATATGCGCGGCCTCGATGGCGCGTGCTGCCGGTTCGCCAAAGCTCTTGGTAATTGCACCGCGAATGGATTTCGGCAGGCGTTTCACCGGTTGTTTCCTGAGCAGCTCCGGCCCGTCGGCCTCGATACGACGCGCAACCGCGTTGGCCATGCCGGTCAAATGCGCGGTTTTCTGGCTGGAGCGCAAAACCTGTACGGCCGCATTCACGGCGGCATGGGCAGGGATGCCTTCGAGCAAAATTTCCGCAGCACAGACGCGTAGCGCGTTGCGCGCCTTTAGCGGGGGGGATTTCTTGAAAAATGTGTCCAGCACCCCGTCCAGCTGGTTGACATGGCGCAATACCAGCCCGGCCAGCGACTGCGCGCGCGCGCGATCTGCCGGGGTCAATTTTGTAAGCGGCCCGTCGATCTGGGCGACGGATTCGGACAACATACATCGCTCCATGATCACCATTTGCAACAGGGAAACCGCCCCGCGCCTTGCTGCTATTCCGGTTTTTTGGTCGTCTGCCATGATCTGCCTATCCTTTGGGGTTAAATGCACCAATGTGCCGGCGTTTACCACCGCCTAACGCTTGCCTTTTGTCAAAAATCACCGCAAAACGGCCCCATGACCGAAGAAACCAGAGAATCCCGCCTCGCCGCCGCCGCCAAACGGGCATTAGCCGAGGCCGAAGCCCGCCGCAAGCAGGCCAAACCCGTAACCCGTCCGGTTGAATTGGGGGGGCGTGATGGCCCCGAACCCACCCGCTATGGCGATTGGGAAAAAAAAGGCATTGTGTCGGATTTTTAAGCGCTATTTACCGTTTCGAAAGACCCATGGCCTAAACTGAATGCGGAGTTTGCTATGTTTTTTGGTCGTTTCATTTGGATGATACTCGTTCTTTTTGCGGGGTTGCCAGCGGTTGCACAGACGGATAGCAGCCGAATTTGGCTTACATGGGAACGGATTCGCCCCAATCCAAAACTGTGTCAGGAAAAAGATCTGTGTCGCCCGATTAGCCATTACGTGACACGCCTGTTTGAGGAACCCTCCGTGAAAAGGGCGCGCGCCATTGTCAGGTCTCTGGATGCACTTGCCAGCAAACAGGGATGGTCCGTACCCGCGAAAAATGAACCGATGATATGTCAGAATGTTAATGCGATGACGGTACTGGGTTTTGATCCGGAAAGCTGGCCATTGTCAAAAACGCTGGATGCATTGCGCGGTATAAAAGGCATCCATTTTGATTTACGAAAACTAAAGCCACCGGTTGGGTATGTGGGGGAATTCGGCCCTTCTTTGCAGGCCGTTGTGGAGAAAAAGTTTCATCAGGCAGGACTACGGGTCCTCAGCAAGGCGGAAATGGAAAAGACGCCGGGGCAGCCGCGTTTGAATATTTAACCCCAGTTATGGATAAGCGACATTTTTCATTTTGACCTTTTTTCCAGCGAGCATGTAGGCCGCGAGGCAGGATATGATGTGGACGAATGCGTTTGTTGGTGACCTGTGCCGGGTGTGTTCCAGTCCCATTCCCGATT
>CAMZLM010000141.1 GCA_947311485.1 uncultured Paracoccaceae bacterium | reverse complement strand
TGGTTCTATCAACGCTATATACAGCAACTGCCGACAGCGGGCGAAATGGTTTTCTATGACCGCTCCTGGTACAACCGTGCCGGTGTCGAGCGGGTGATGGGGTTTTGTTCCCCCACGGAATATCTGGAGTTCATGCGCCAGACGCCTGATATGGAACGGATGATGGTGCGCTCGGGAATACGTCTGTATAAATACTGGTTTTCTGTGACCCGAGACGAGCAAAAACGCCGGTTTGACAGCCGCAAGGATGATCCTCTGAAACGCTGGAAACTGTCGCCGGTCGATCTGGCATCACTGTCGAAATGGGATGATTACACCGAAGCCAAAGAGGCGATGTTCTTTTATACGGACACGGCGGATGCGCCTTGGACGATCATCAAATCCAACGACAAAAAACGCGCTCGCCTGAATACCATGCGCCACTTTTTGTCCAAAATCCCCTATCCGGATCGTGATCTGGACAATGCGCCGGACCCGGATCCGCTTATTGTGGGGTCTGCCAGCCATGTGATCGGGCATGACGAACATATTCTGGGCAAAACCCTGCACCCGAACGCACGCAAGTAAAACAAACCAAAGCGTGCCGCCATCGGGGGCACGCTTTGGACGGGGGCCTTTCGGCCAAAATTATTTCTTCAGCTTGCGTTCTGCCGTAACAATTTGGCGCATGCCCTTGAGCGGTACGTATCCACGCAAAATCGTGCCGCCAATTACAAAGGTCGGCGTGCCGGAAACCTGCATCCGGCGCCCGAGTTCGTGCATCTGTTCGATATGGGCCGCGACTTCGGGGCCGTCCATACGGGCCAGAATTTTGTCCGCGTCCAGTTCGTGGCGCTTGGCCAGCATACGAATGGACTTTTCGTTCATCGGGCCGTTGAATTTCATCAGGGCATTGTGCAGTTTCTGATAGGCATCACCGCCAAACAATTGCAGCACGGCAATCGCCATTTTGGCGGATTCGGTCGAATCATCGCCCAAAATCGGGTATTCCTTGGTGATCAGCCGGATATTGCCATCGCTGCTGATCAGTTCCGCCACTTCCGGCTTGGCCTTGCGGCAATAACCACAACGATAATCCATGAATTCAACAATCGTGATGTCGCCGTTCAGGTTGCCGGAAACATGTGAAATACCATCGTTGAGCAGAGCATCCGCATTTTGTTGCAGCATCAATTCGTCGGCTTTGAATTCCGATTCCTGCTGTTGTTTTTCCAGCACGTTCATGGCCTCGACCAGCACACTGGGGTTGTCCAGCAGATAGGCGCGGACTTCCTCGCGAAAGATCTGGCGCTCTTCATCGCTCATGGCGTTGATTTCAAAGGCCTGCGCCGCAAAGGGCACCATGGTAGCAGCCACAAAGGCCAGTGTTTTTATCATCCCCATCGGGTATTCTCCTATTTGCGCCGCTTAAGGCGTTTTGCAGCGACCAGTATGTCATCGGCCTTGAGCCAGCCAACGGTGCCCGCAGGCAACATGCGCTGCGCCCGCTTGGCGTGGATTTCTGCCTGTTTAAGGTTGGATTGCAAGGCATATCTTTCGGCTGTGACAACAGATGCCATGCCGGGTTGACCGGCCCTTGCATAGGCAAGCCCCAGATTTCGCAGCATAAATCCGTCCAGAGGGTCGCGCGCATAGGCACGTTTCAACACCTTCAAAGCTTCGTTATCTGCGCGCTTTGATTTGACCGCGAGCAGGGCGCGCCCAAGCCCGCCTAAAATAAGCGCTTCTTTTGGGGCCAATTGCGCGGCACGGCGATAGGATTTGATCGCCGCCGCCGGATGGCCGTTCTCCAACAGGATCTGGCCGCGCAATTCGTGATAATAGGCGTCCTTGGGTCGCATTTTCACCAGCTGCGCCGCATAGGCCATGGCCTTTTTCGGTTTGGGCAGGCGGTGATAGCTTATGGCACGGGCCAGCGTTGCCAATTCGGATTTATCGGATTTTTCCAACTGGCGCAGGTTGCGTGATGCGCTGCCGGTAAACCCTTGAAATTTGGTCACCATACGCGCATACCAGTATTTGATATTGGCGCTCTGGGTGGAGGGGCGGTCCTTGTATTTTGCCGCATAGGCCTTCATTCGCGCCAGCCGTTCCGACGTCAGCGGATGGGTGAGCAAATAGGGATCCTGACGGGATACGGACAACAATTCCTGCCCGCGAAACATCTTGAGCACATCCACGGCCGCCTGTGGATTGATGCCGGCGCGCACCAGATAACGGACCTCGGCTTCGTCGGCGCTGGCCTCTTGGGAGCGGGTGAACCCCAGCAGCGAACGGCGCACGGCATCCTGTGCGCCAATGGCCACGCCCGCGCCCCCGCCCGCCGCTGCCGCCGCAAGCCCGAGCGCCATTGCAATCGCCATGGCCCCCTTGGCACCGGCGATATGCGCGGCGCGCTGGGATTCATGCCCGCCGGTGATATGGCCCAGTTCATGCGCCATAACCGATTGTAACATTTCGACATTTTTCATCCGCCGGATCAGGCCGGCATTGATAAACAGGTTGCGCCCGCCGGCAACAAAGGCATTCATGCTGCGATCATTCACAATATAGATCTTGATGTTTGAACCAGAAGACCCCGCCGCCTTGAGCAGGGGTTGCATGACGTATTTCAGCGTGCGTTCGATTTCCGCATCCCGGATCAAACCGGCTGAATGGGCGCTGGTGGCGCTCAGGGTCATCACCGCCGCCGTCAGAAGGCCGGTCAGTCGGGTTCGCATGGATGGGCGCATGATTTCACCTGCTTGCGTATTGGGCCATTGACCGGAGCGGCCGAGCCTGAAACAACATCTTAAACCGCAGAATATGGATTTTAAACATGCGAATTTCAAAACGCAGTGATGTGGACCCTTTCATCGTCATGGACGTGATGGAGGCCGCGCGTCTGGAAGAGGAAAAAGGCCGCTCGATCATCCACATGGAGGTCGGCCAGCCCGGCACCGGTGCCCCGCAAATCGCGCGGGATTTTCTGGCGGAACAGATGGGGCGCGACACGCTGGGCTATACGGTGGCGCTTGGCCGGCCCGATTTGCGGGCGCGGATCGCGCAACTGTATCTGGATTGGTACGGCGTCACCCTGTCGCCCGACCGGATTGTGGTGACGGCGGGGTCGTCCGCCGGCTTTAACCTTGCCTTTACCAGCCTGTTTGATGCGGGCGAAAAGGTGGCGATTGCCGAACCGGGGTATCCCAGCTATCGCAACATCCTCAAGGCGCTGTCGCTGCAACCGGTCGGCATTCAAACCATGGTGCAGGACCGTTTTCAACCAACCCTGCAAGAGATTGACAAGATTGACAATTTATCCGGTCTGTTGGTGGCGTCGCCCGCCAACCCGACCGGCACCATGCTGGACAAGGACACGCTTGCCGGCCTGATCCATGGCTGTGCGGAGCGGGGGATTTCCTTCATTTCGGATGAAATATATCACGGAATTGATTACGAAGGCCGGCCCGTGTCGGCGCTGGAAATCAGCGATGATGTTTATGTGATTAACTCGTTCAGTAAATACTTTTCCATGACCGGCTGGCGGATTGGCTGGATGGTGGTGCCTGAAAGCCATGTGCGGCAGGTGGAACGCTTGGCGCAAAACATGTTTATCTGTGCGCCGCATGTGTCACAGGTCGCCGCCATGGCCGCGATGGATGCGCAGGAGGAACTGGCCGCCAACCGCAAGGTCTATGCGGAAAACCGCGCATTGATGCTGGATCAGCTGCCGAAAATCGGGTTTGACAAGATCGCGCCGCCGGACGGGGCCTTCTATATCTATGCGGATGTCGCCGATTTGACCGATGACAGCATGGCGCTGTGTCGCGATATTCTGGCGCGCGCGGGGGTGTCGGTGACGCCGGGGCTGGATTTCGATCCGCATCGCGGCCACCAGACGATCCGCTTTTCCTATGCGCGCTCCACCGAAGATATCCGCGAGGGGCTGGCGCGGCTGGCGCAGTATATGGCGGCACGGGGCTAGATTTTCCGTCGCCGGATATGGTAATTCGGCGACCGGCCCCCTAAAAGGTGCATAACTCAAGGCAAGGCAGGCAGATCATGCGCGCAGAAATCGAAAACTTGGCGGCGGAAATCGAAAAATCACTGGCGTTGTTGCGCCAGCGGATGGATTGGGAGACCGCCGAATACCGGCTTGAAGAATTCAATGCCATGTCCGAGGACCCCGACCTGTGGAATGATCCGGCCAAGGCGCAAAAACTGATGCGCGAGCGGCAGGCTCTGGTCGATTCAATGGAGGCGTATAAAACGCTGAAGCAGGATCTGACCGACAATATCGACATGATCGAGCTGGGCGAAATGGAAGATGACCAAGAGGTTATCGAAGAAGCCGAAGAAGCCATTCGCAAGCTGCGCGATGTGGCCGCGCAAAAGGAACTGGAAGCCCTGTTGAATGGCGAGGTGGACGCCAACGATACCTATCTGGAAATCAATTCCGGGGCCGGGGGCACCGAGAGCTGCGACTGGGCCTCGATGCTGGCGCGCATGTATGTGCGGTGGGCGGAAAAGCAGGGCTATTCGGTGGAATTGCTATCGGAAACCTCGGGCGAGGAAGCAGGCATTAAATCGGCGACCTATCTGATCAAGGGGCATAACGCCTATGGCTGGTTGAAATCGGAGAGCGGTGTGCATCGGCTGGTGCGGATTTCCCCGTTTGACAGCAACGCGCGGCGGCATACCTCGTTTAGTTCGGTCTGGGTCTATCCGGTGATCGACGACAATATCGAAATCGACATCAACCCGTCCGACATTCGCGTCGATACCTATCGCAGTTCCGGCGCGGGCGGGCAGCACGTGAACACCACCGATTCCGCGGTGCGGATCACCCATATTCCGACCAATATTGTGGTGACCTCGTCGCAGAAATCGCAGCATCAGAACCGGGCGAACTGTATGGCGGCGCTGAAATCGCGTTTGTATGAAATGGAAATGCGCAAACGCACCGAAAGCATTCAGGAAGCCCATGAAAACAAGGGCGACGCGGGCTGGGGCAACCAGATCCGGTCCTATGTTCTGCAACCTTATCAAATGGTCAAGGATCTGCGCACCAACCATGAAACATCTGACAGCCAAGGCGTGCTGGATGGTGATCTGACGCCGTTCATGGCGGCGGTTCTGGCACAGGATGTGGTCGGCAAAAGCCGGGGCGAGGCGCAGGGCTAGCGGAATGGGGGCCTTGTCCTCTATGCCATGAGAATTTCACAAACCGCGCGGTTTTTCGTGCGATTCGAAGCTGCCCTTTTATACGCGCGAAAATGCCGCACGGGCCGATTTGCGGGTGTTTCGCATCTTAGCCTTTGATTTATAAGTAAAAATCAGCGGTCTTTTGTTTTACTATGCTTAAAACTATTGTGGTAACCATGCTGCAATATTGATCCAGATCAAGGAATGAAACACGTCTGATGTTGCACAAGATAATCGGACAGGAATGTACAGGGAAACACTATGGACTATATCAAGCTACTAATTTTTGGCCTGCTTGCCCTTGTCGCTGCGATGGCAGCGAATTTTGGGCATGACTTGGCTTACACGGTCGCCGCACTCATCTTTATGTTTGCGTCCGGCCTGTTTTTCATCAAAACGCTGCGCGGTATCGGCGATCCGGTTGTTGTTGACACCGGATATCAGGACGATGTTATCCGCGCCGGTGTGATCGCGACGGCCTTTTGGGGGATTGTCGGGTTCTTTATGGGGACATGGATTGCCTTTCAGTTGGCTTTTCCACACCTGAATTTCGGGCCGGAGTTCTTTAACTTCGGGCGCTTGCGGCCTTTGCATACATCGGCTGTAATTTTTGCGTTTGGCGGGACCGGGTTGATCACAACGTCGTTTTACGTGGTGCAGCGCACCTCTGCGGCGCGCCTGTTTGGCGGCAACCTGAGCTGGTTTGTTTTCTGGGGCTACCAGATTTTCATTCTGCTGGCTGCTACCGGCTATCTGCTGGGCGCAACCCAGTCGCGTGAATATGCGGAACCTGAATGGTACACCGATATCTGGTTGACCATCGTCTGGGTCGCCTATCTGGTTGTGTTCCTTGGTACGATTGTGAAACGCAAAGAACCCCACATCTATGTGGCCAACTGGTTCTATCTGTCGTTCATCGTGACAATTGCGATGCTGCATATTGTGAACAATCTGGCTATTCCGGTATCTTTCCTCGGGTCCAAATCCGTATCGCTGTTTTCCGGCGTGCAGGATGCGTTGACCCAGTGGTGGTACGGCCATAACGCGGTTGGCTTCTTCCTGACGGCGGGCTTTCTGGGGATGATGTACTACTTTGTGCCAAAACAGGCGAACAAGCCGGTGTTTTCGTACAAACTGTCGATCATCCACTTCTGGGCCTTGATCTTCTTGTATATCTGGGCCGGTCCACACCACTTGCATTACACCGCGTTGCCTGACTGGGCGCAAACGCTGGGTATGGTGATGTCGATCGTTCTGTGGATGCCATCCTGGGGCGGTATGATCAACGGTCTGATGACATTGTCAGGCGCATGGGACAAACTGCGTTCGGATCCAATCCTGCGGATGTTCGTTATCTCGCTGGCGTTCTACGGCATGTCCACATTTGAAGGCCCGATGATGGCCATCAAGGTTGTGAACTCGCTGTCGCATTACACAGACTGGACCATTGGTCACGTGCACTCCGGTGCGTTGGGCTGGAACGGTATGATTACCTTTGGGGCGCTGTACTTTATGACGCCGCGTTTGTGGGGCCGTCGTGCGCTGTATTCAACCAAGCTGGTGAACTGGCATTTCTGGCTGGCGACAATGGGCATCATTTTCTACGCGTCCTCTATGTGGGTCAGCGGGATCATGGAAGGTTTGATGTGGCGTGAAGTCGATGCGCAGGGCTTCCTTGTGAACTCTTTTGCCGACACGGTTGCCGCGAAATTCCCGATGCTGGTTGTGCGTGGGACAGGCGGGATCTTGTACCTGACCGGTGCATCGATCATGGTTTTCAACCTGTGGCAAACTGTTCGCGGTAAAGGTGAGGCTGAATCCATGGATGCAGCCGAAACCACCGCCCAAAACGCCGTTCCGGCAGAATAAGGAGAGCGAAAATGTCACTTTTCGATAAACACAAGAAGATCGAAACCAACGCTTCCCTTTTGCTGGTACTCAGCTTTCTGGTGGTCGCAATCGGCGGGACAGTGGAAATCGCACCACTGTTCTACCTCGACAACACAATCGAGAAGGTGGAGGGCATGCGCCCTTACACCCCTCTCGAACTGAAGGGGCGCGACATCTATATCCGTGAGGGATGTTATGTCTGTCACAGCCAGATGATCCGCCCGCTTCGGGACGAGGTCGAGCGTTATGGCCACTACTCGCTGGCAGCGGAATCACAATATGATCACCCGTTTCAGTGGGGGTCCAAGCGGACGGGGCCGGATCTGGCCCGTGTTGGCGGGCGGTATTCGGATGCCTGGCATGTGGACCACCTGACCGACCCGCGCGCGGTTGTGCCTGTGTCGATCATGCCTCCGTATGAATTCCTCAAGCACAAGAAAATCACCGAGCTGGATGTTGAAGCCCTGTTGAAAACCCACCGTATGGTCGGGGTTCCCTACACGGATGAAATGATCGAGAACGCCGAAGCAGACTTGTTTGCCCAGGCCGACCCGGACAGCGACTATGATGGTTTGCAGGAACGTTATGATGGTGCCACAGTGCGCAATTTTGACGGTCAGGCCGAAATCACGGAAATGGATGCGCTGGTTGCGTATCTGCAAGTTCTGGGCACGATGGTTGATTTCTCGACTTTCACCCCGGACGAGAGCCGATAGGAGGGCATAATGGAATTTTATACCTTCATGCGGCAACTGGCGGATAGCTGGGCATTGGTTGGCCTCGCGTTTGCATTCTTCATGGTATTCGTGGTGATCATACGCCCGGGGGCCAGTGCTTTGCAAAGCGATGCTGCCAATATTCCGTTGCGCGACGACAATATTGATCGCGATATTCCTTCGGCCACTGCCACTCAGACAGAGGATGCAAAATGAAAAAGAAGCAAAAAAAATCGGAAGTGGATTATCCGACAACCGGTCATGAATGGGACGGCATCCGCGAGTATGACAAACCCATGCCGCGCTGGTGGTTGAATACACTATATATGTGTATTGTTTGGGCCATCGGTTACACGATTGCCTATCCGGCCTGGCCTTTGATCAACGGGGCTACTCCGGGTCTGCTGGGCTGGTCCAGCCGTGCCGATGTGGCCGCCGAAATTGCCAAAGTGAACGAGCAAAATGCCGAGATTTCGGCGAAATTGCTGGCAACACCGATGGCTGAAATTGGATCCGATGCGGAACTGGCCAACTTTGCCAAGGCCGGCGGGGCTGCGGTTTTCCGGACCTATTGCGCACAATGCCACGGCGAAGGCGCTGACGGCGGGGGCCAAGGCACCGGCTATCCGAGCCTTCAGGATGATGATTGGCTCTGGGGCGGTGAAAGCGACACGATCCATACCACGATTACCCATGGTATCCGGTATGAATCCGACGATGACACACGGTTCTCGGAAATGCCCAAGTTTGGCGAGATTCTGGAAGAAGAAGAAATCACCAGCATCGCCAACTTTGTACGTTCCTTGTCCAATCTTGAACATGACGCTGCGCTGGCTGAAACCGGCAAAGAACTGTTCGCGGATAACTGTGCGGCCTGTCATGGCGACACCGGCACAGGGGATCGTGAGCAGGGCGCGCCGAACCTCACGGATGCGATCTGGCTCTATGGTAAGGATCTGGATACCATCACAAAAACAATCACCTATGCCCGATTTGGCGTGATGCCTGCCTGGACTGGCCGTATCTCCGATGCGCAGATCAAACAGGTTGCCTTTTACGTCCACGAACTTGGTGGCGGTGAATAATATCCGGTTTTCCGGCCGCTGAGGTCGGGCAATCATCGCGCCGATCCTGCCTGACAATCTGTCGCAGGATCGGCGTTTGATTTTCGTTTCCCGAGCAATAAATCACCCTGTGAATACAGCGCAAATTTGCGCCAGCAATGCAATGGTACCCCGATGAGCAATGATCCACATGAACAACACCGCCTGTTTGAATATGCAGAGCCGGTTTTCCCGCAGCGTGTAAAAGGACCGTTTCGTTCTTTGAAATGGTGGCTGATGGGGCTGATGCTTCTGGTTTACTATATTACCCCCTGGATTCGCTGGGACCGGGGGGCAAGCCTGCCGGATCAGGCGGTTTTGATTGATCTGGCCAACGCGCGGTTCTATTTTTTCTGGATCGAAATCTGGCCGCATGAATTTTATTTCATCGCGGGCCTGTTGATTATGGCCGGCCTCGGGCTGTTCCTGTTTACCTCGGCCCTTGGGCGCGTCTGGTGTGGTTATGCCTGCCCGCAAACGGTCTGGACCGACCTGTTTATTCTGGTGGAACGCTGGATTGAGGGCGACCGTAACGCCCGTATCCGTCTGCTGCGTGCGCCATGGAGCTTTGATAAATGGCGGAAACGGATCACAAAATGGGTGATCTGGTTTCTGATCGGTGTGGCCACAGGCGGAGCCTGGGTGTTCTACTTTGCCGATGCGCCGACGCTGATGGTCGAATTGTTTACGGGGCAGGCTGCCTTTGTTGCCTATGCGACGATTGTGGTGATGGCGGTGATTACCTTTGTGTTCGGTGGCTTTATGCGCGAACAGATTTGTACCTATATGTGCCCGTGGCCGCGTATTCAGGCGGCGATGATGGATGAACACTCGCTAACCGTATCCTATCGCGAATGGCGCGGGGAACCACGCGGGAAGCCAGGAAAGGCCGAAGGCGATTGTATCGACTGCATGGCCTGTGTGAATGTATGTCCGCAGGGTATTGATATCCGCGAAGGCCAGCAGGTCGAATGTATCACCTGTGCCCTGTGTATCGATGCCTGTGACGCCATGATGGAAAAAATCGGCAAGCCCCGTGGCCTGATCGACTATGTGGCCCTGGTGGACGCCGAGGCAGAGGCCAAGGGCGGCAAACATATGTCGGTCTGGAAACACATCCTGCGTCCGCGCAATCTGGTCTATGTCGTGTTGTGGGCGTTGATCGGCGTGGCGATGTTGGTGATGCTGTTTGTCCGTTCGGATTTCGGCGTGTCGGTGCGTCCTGATCGCAACCCGCGCTTTGTAACCCTGTCCAGCGGGGATATCCGCAATACCTATGACCTGCGCCTGTCAAACCAGACCGGTGAAACACGGGTATTCCATCTGTCGGTCAAGGCGGATGATCCGCTGCGGTTGGACCTGCAGGGCCAGTCTGATTTGAACATCGAAGTCCCCGCCAACAAGACCATACACAAGCGGGTATATTTGTTGGCCAAACCGGATTATTCGGCAGCCCATTCGGCCAGCACGCCGGTGCGGTTCTGGATTGAAGATGTCGAAACCCATGATAAAACCAATGTAGACACTATTTTTGCAGGAGATGCAGAATGAGTTCGACAAAAACAGCCTCGCAACGCACGGGCCGCAAGGTGCTCGCGCTGTTTGTCGGCGGGTTCGGCGTGATTATTGCGGTGAATATGGTCCTGTTATATTCCGCGATCGGGTCCTGGCCCGGTCTGGAAACCCGAAACGCCTATTCCGCCGCGCTCGGGTTTGATCAGCGCCGCAAGGCACAAGAGGCGCTGAACTGGATCGTGGTATCCGACTATCAAAAAGGCGACCTTGTGGTCACCGTGCGGGATGGCAGTGGCAAAAGCGTGCCGTTGAAGGAACTGAATGTCATCGCCGGACGCGCCACCTATGACCGCGAGGATCGGGTGGTGGAAATGGACAGCTTTGCCGACAGCCATCGGGGGGCAACGGATCTGGCACCGGGGAACTGGCAGGTTCGCATTCATGCCATTGACCAGTTCGGTAACGAATTCCGTCAAATCCAGTCTTTAATAGTGGAGTAAACGCCATGAGCGTTGCCAGCTGCCCGGCCTGTGTCGCCATTCCCGAAGACCAAATCGAAATGACGGCGAGCGAACAGGCCGGCAAGCTGCTGTTTTCCGTGCCCGATGTGCATTGCGCCGGCTGTATCGGCACCGTGGAAAACGCGGTGAAATCCCTGCCGGGGGTGCGCGATGCCCGTTTGAACCTGTCGTTGAAACGGTTGTTTGTCGATGCGGATCCGGTGATGGGCGATGCGATCATTGCCAAACTTGCCAGCGTTGGCCATCTGGCACAGCCGCTCGATGAAACCACGCTGGAGAACGGGGTGGACCGCGAAGGCCGCCGTTTGTTGATGCGCCTTGGCGTGGCCGGTTTTGCGATGATGAATGTGATGCTGCTGTCGGTTTCCGTTTGGGCAGGGGCCGAGGGCGAGACCCGCAATTTCCTGCACTGGATTTCCGCCGCGATTGCGATGCCGACCGTGGCCTTTACCGGGGTGCCGTTTTTCGTCAGCGGCTGGGCGGCGCTGAGCAAGGGCAAACTGAACATGGATGTGCCGATTTCACTGGCGATCCTGTTGGCGACGGCTTTGTCGTTGTATGAAACGTCGATCGGGGGCGAGGACGCCTATTTCGATGCGGCGTTAAGCCTGACATTCTTTTTGTTGCTGGGGCGGTATCTGAACCACCGGACCCGCATGGCGGCGCGTTCTGCGGCGTTGGAACTGGCGGCGCTGGAGACAAAAACCGCGCTGTTGATTGAAAACGGCGAAACCCGGGCCATGCCGATTGCAGAGCTGAAACGCGGGGATCGGGTGTTGGTGCAGCCGGGCATGGCGGTGCCGGTGGACGGGCGCGTGGTGGCGGGCAGTTCTGATCTGGATAAATCCTTGCTGACCGGTGAAACCCTGCCGGAATCCGTGGATGTCGGGGCCGGGGTTTTCACCGGCACGCTGAACCTGACCGGCCCGATAGAAGTCGAAATCACCGGCGATGCCGATGACAGTGTGTTGCGCCAGATCACCGAATTGGTCAGCCTCGCAGAGGCCGCAAAATCGCGGTATACCGGATTGGCGGAACGCGCGGCGGGAATTTATGCGCCGGTGGTGCATTTGGTGGCCTTTGCCGGTTTCGTTGGCTGGTACCTGATCACCGGCGACATGCGCCATTCGTTGAATATTGCGGTGGCGGTGTTGATTATTACCTGCCCCTGTGCGCTTGGGCTTGCGGTGCCGGCGGTGATGACCGCAACCGTCAGCCGGCTGTTTCAGGCCGGGGTGCTGGTCAAGGACGGCAGCGCCATTGAACGGCTGGCACAGGTGAATGCGGCGGTTTTTGATAAAACCGGCACCTTGACCAAGGGCCACGCCGAATTGGCCGAGGACACCGATCCGCAGGTGTTGAGCCTTGCCGCAGGGCTGGCGGGGGCCAGTGCGCATCCGCTGTCAAAATCCGTACTTGCCGCCGCTAAAGCGCGCGGTGTGGATGTGGCCGGGGTAACCGACATCACCGAATTGGCCGGCAAGGGATTGCAAGGCCGCTACGAGGGCCGGCCGCTGCGGCTTGGTCGGGCGGAATGGCTCGGTGTGGGGCCGCAAACCGGCGGCGGTGTGCAGAGCTGGCTGCAATGGGGCGATGATGCGCCGGTTGCGCTCGCGTTTACCGATCCCCCCCGCGAAGATGCCCGTGCCACGGTGCAGGAGCTTAAGAACGACGGGCTACCGGTTTACATGCTGACAGGGGACCGCGCCGAGGTCGCCGCGCCTTTGGCTGAAGCGCTCGGTATTGAAAACGTCGAGGCACAGGTCTTGCCAGAGGCCAAGCTGCGCCGGATCGAGGCGCTTGGCGACAAAACCCTGATGGTGGGCGATGGCCTGAACGATGCCGCCGCCATGAGCGGGGCGTTTGTGTCTGTGGCACCGGCCAGCGCCATTGACGCCACCCGCGCCAGCGCCGATTTGATCCTGCTGAGCAATGATCTGACCCAGATCCCCCGCGCCATTCGCTTGTCGCGTCAGGCCCGCGCGCGGATACTCGAGAATTTCACCATTGCCGGTGTCTATAACCTTGTGGCGGTGCCTCTGGCGCTGTTGGGCTATGCCTCGCCTCTGGCGGCGGCAATTGCCATGTCCAGCAGTTCCATTCTGGTTTCCCTGAACGCCCTGCGCTTGCTGAGGAGCAAAACATGACCGCGTTACTGTATCTTGTACCGATTTCCCTGTTTTTGGGGGGAATGGGGCTTGTGGCTTTTTTCTGGACGATCAAATCGGACCAGTATGACGATTCACAAGGCAACGCCATGCGGATTCTTTCGGATGAATATGACAACCACCCGAAAGAGGATTGATCTAGGGCGCTTTGGGCAATAAATGCGTTACCCCGACAGCGCCGCCGCGTGCGAGTTCCGGATCCAGCGACATCAGGATATATTCGCCGCGCCGCCACAGGCCGGACATGTCGTCATAATGACGTGACAGAAAATGGCCCGACTGGCCGGTGGCGATGACGTACACCGAACTGTCCAGATCGGAAAAATCGATCACCGCGCGAAAACCGGCGGCGTGGACGTTGGCATAGGGCGTGTCGCCACTGCCGCTGGTGCGGGCGCGTTGCAGGGTGTTGTCCCCGCCGGATGTTTCCTGACGGATGTTGGTGAACCAGCCAAGCAATGGCACTTTGCCCAGAACCTGATGGTCCTGCATGGCGATATGGGCCTGTCCCCAGCGCCAGCTGTCAATACGTGGGCCAAATTTCGCGGTCAGTTCCAGCAATGCTTCGTCCAGGGCAATGCGCGCGACATCCTCGCAGGTTTC
>CAMZLM010000140.1 GCA_947311485.1 uncultured Paracoccaceae bacterium | reverse complement strand
GCCAGTGTTGCGCCGCCCAGGGAGTGGGTGAAGCCAATGCCGTATTCAGTTTCGGAACCAGCTGCGCCGATACCTGCGGAACCCAGAACGTCTTCGCTGGTTTTAGCAACGAATGCGGTTACGTTGGTGGAACCGAAGTTATAGGAACCTTCCAGAACAACTTTGGTACCTACAGTTTTGCGATCGGAGTAACCCAGACCCAGGCCGAAGTCGCCGATTTTGCCAACAGCGGACAAAGACCAGATGTCGTCGCCAGCGCCTTCGGAAGCGTAACCAGCAGCAACTTTCCAGCCACCGAAGTTGTAGGAAACAGCGATCGAATCTTCGTGGTCGGAGCCCACACCGGCGGTAGGAGCAAAGTTGCCACGGTTGTCTGTGGACAAGGAAACACCGAAGTCACCTACGTTGAAGTCCAGGCGGATCACCTGACCAGCGTTGCCGCTAGAATTAAAGGAGGCCAGACCCCAGGAAGAGGAACCGATGTTGAAGGATACGTTGCGGTAGCCCAGACCGGTCAGGCCTACGGAACCACCCCAGTAGCTAACACGGTTCAGCATCGCGCCGTCGGTGTTACCAACAGTTACACGCCATGTGTCGTTGCCGATGTATACGTTAGCGGAGGACACATCACCCATGGTGTTGATTACCGCGAGGGTGGAATCTTTTTGATTATCAGCTTCGTTGGAACGCAGACGAATGCGACCACCAAATGACAGGCCACCGTCTGTTTCGCCGGAACCGTCAATATTGATGGTGAAGCGTTTTTCGAAACGGATGGAGTCAGTGCCAGGAGCTGTGCCGTTGGAATATACCAGGCCAAGACGAGCGCCACCGCTCAGGTTGATGTCAGCAGAAGCCATGCCTGCAGTTGCGATCAGAGCAGATGTTGCTAAGAGAACTTTTTTCATAAGTTTACCCTCGTTGAGATTTAAAAGGTGCACCTCTAACCGAGGTTCGGAAAGAGTGACTGCAACATCGCGTCAGGGGGCGGTTTATTCAAGTCATTGTCAGGTTGCTTCTGCGATAAACGCAGAATTGGTGCATTGATGTCACAGTAGATTTGCGCAACCCCTTACAATATTAACTTGTCCCGTAACGCCGCAAACGGTAGATGATGATTAAAGCAGTGAATACACGGGGCCTGACAGTATGTTTAAATCACTTTTCAAGGTTGTTTTGATGATAACCATCGGGTTCGGCCTGATCGGGTGCGGGGGGTCTGCGGGTGTATTCAACAAGGTTGGGCCAAGCGCGCGATCCCAAAAAGCCCTGAGAGATAAAAACCCCAACGATGGCGCACAAATGATTGCTGCCGGTGAGGGCACCCCGAAAAAACGTGAAACCATTTGGGATTTGTTCACCTCGCCGGACCAGAATATCAACGTACGTGTGAATAAATACCTGTGGAATGCCTCGCTTGAGACATTGAATTTCCTGCCGGTCGAATCGGCAGACCCGTTTACCGGTGTTCTGGTTCTGGGCTGGGGGCGTGCGCCGGGATCATCCCGCAGCTATCGTGCGACTGTATTGGTGCAGGATCCGGCGCTGGATGCACGGTCGTTGAAACTGTCAATTCAAACGCGTGGCGGGCCGGCCAGCGCGGAAACCACCCGCCGGATCGAGGATGCAATCCTGACCCGTGCGCGCCAGTTGCGTATTCGTGACAAAAACCTATAACGCCTGAAATATGGCCCGTTAGAATTTAAACACCGGGCAAGCTGTCCGGTGTTTTTGTATGCAAGGAAGAAAAAATGTCCCGTTATAATGCCCGTGTTGTGGAACCGAAATGGCAAAAAGCCTGGGATGAAGCGCTGGTTTTCAAGGCCGAGCCTGATTCGTCGCGCGAAAAATACTATGTGCTGGAGATGTTCCCCTATCCGTCGGGCCGTATCCACATGGGGCATGTGCGCAACTATACTATGGGCGACGTGGTGGCACGGTATAAATCGGCACAGGGGTTTAATGTGTTGCACCCGATGGGGTGGGATGCCTTCGGGATGCCGGCGGAAAATGCCGCAATGGAAAAGGGCGTGCATCCGGGTGACTGGACCTATCAGAACATCGCCGACATGCGCACACAGATGAAACCGCTGGGCTTGTCGATCGACTGGGATCGTGAACTGGCCACATGTGATCCGGAATATTACGGCCAACAGCAGGCTATGTTCATTGATATGATGGACAAGGGGCTGGTCTATCGCAAGAACGCTGTGGTCAACTGGGATCCGGTGGATATGACGGTTCTGGCCAATGAACAGGTGGAAAACGGCTGTGGCTGGCGTTCCGGTGCGCCGGTAGAACGCAAAGAACTGACCCAATGGTTTTTCAAGATTTCAGAATATTCCGAAGATTTGCTGACCGCGCTGGACGGGCTGGAAAACTGGCCGGAGAAAGTCCGCCTGATGCAGAAAAACTGGATCGGCAAAAGCACGGGGTTGCAGTTTACCTTTGAAACCCTGAACGCGCCGGACGGATTTGACGGGCTGGAGGTGTACACAACCCGCCCTGACACCCTGTTCGGGGCCAGCTTTGCCGCGATTTCCTATGATCATCCACTGGCCAAGGCGCTCGAATCGAATCCGGAGATCGCGGCCTTTAACGCGGAGTGTCGCAAGGGCGGCACCACCGAGGAAGAACTGGAAAAGGCCGAGAAGAAAGGTTTTGACACAGGCATCCGGATCAAGCATCCGTTTGATCCCGGTTGGGAACTGCCAGTCTATATCGCGAATTTTGTGTTGATGGGCTATGGTACCGGCGCGGTGTTCGGCTGTCCGGCACATGATCAGCGCGATCTGGATTTTGCCCGTAAATACGGATTGGTGGTGACGCCGGTTGTGTGCCCTGCGGATCAGGATCCTGACAGCTTTACCATTGGCGAAGAGGCCTATACCGGTCCCGGCAATATCATCAATTCGCGGTTTCTGGACGGGATGAGCGTTGAAGATGCCAAAGCCGAAGTCGGCAAACGAATCGAATCCCGTGGCATGGGGCAGGCCAAAACGGTTTACCGGTTGCGTGATTGGGGGGTGTCGCGGCAACGGTATTGGGGGTGTCCTATTCCGGTGGTGCATTGCCCCGATTGCGGTGTGGTGCCCGAGAAAAAGGAAAACCTGCCGATCGAACTGCCCAAGGATGTGTCGTTTGATCGCCCGGGCAATCCGCTGGATCGTCATGACGCATGGCGCAATTGTGCCTGTCCGAAATGTGGCGGGGCGGCAACGCGCGAAACCGACACCATGGATACCTTTGTCGATAGCAGCTGGTATTACGCCCGTTTCACCAATCCACGGGCCACAACGCCGACAGTGGCAGCGGATGTGGAATACTGGATGAATGTGGACCAGTATATCGGCGGCGTGGAACATGCGATTCTGCACTTGCTGTATTCGCGGTTCTTTGCCCGCGCGATGCACGCGACCGGCCATCTGCCGAAAAAATCCATTGAACCGTTCGAAGCCTTGTTCACACAGGGGATGGTTTGCCATGAAACCTATAAGGATCCGGACGGCAACTGGTTGAATCCGGATGATATCAAACCGGTTCAGGGCGGCTATGAAACGCTGGACGGGCGGCCTGTGACGGTCGGGCCATCGATCAAGATGTCCAAGTCCAAGAAAAATGTGGTCGATCCGGTGGATATTATCGATCAATACGGGGCTGATACCGCGCGTTGGTTCGTTCTGTCCGACAGCCCGCCGGAACGCGATGTGGAATGGACGGCCTCCGGTGCCGACGCGGCGTGGAAACATATCAACCGGGTCTGGTCGCTGTGTGACCGGATTGCCGAAATGGATGTGAATGCCAAGGGCAGCGGTGACGAAGACCTGCTGCGCGCCATGCACAAGACCATTCAGGATGTGACCCTGAACATCGAAAGTTTCGGCTTCAATGCCGCGATTGCCAAGCTCTATGCCTTCACCGCGACGTTGACCAAATCCAAAGCAGGCCACGCGGCACAAAAACAGGCAATCATGACATTGGCGCAGCTGATCACCCCGTTCACCCCGCATCTGGCCGAAGATATCTGGGCGCATCAGGGGGGCGAGGGGCTGATTTCACAGGCCCCTTGGCCGGTGGCGGACGATGCCATGTTGGTCGAGGACACCGTCACCCTGCCGATTCAGATCAACGGCAAGCGGCGGGATGAAATTGTCGTACCCAAGGACATGCCGAAAGAAGAGGTTGAAAAACTTGTGCTTCAGAACCAGACTGTGATCAAGGCGCTGGCCGGTGGTCAGCCAAAACGGTTGATCGTTGTACCGGGGCGGATTGTGAATGTCGTTGTTTAGCCGCAGAAAAATACTGGCCCTTGCGGGGGCGGGTCTGTTGGCCGGTTGTGGGTTCACGCCGGTCTATAAATCCGGTTCCGCCGCACAGGATTTGCACGGTCAAATCGCGGTAGATCTGGTCAAGGGCCGCAACGGGTTTGAATTGCGTGAACGGCTCGAGGAACGCCTGGGATTTGCAGCTGCGGATGCGCCTTATCAATTGTCGTTTCGTCTGAAAACCACCGAAACCGGCCTTGCCGTCACCAAAGACGAAGGTACCACCCGGTTTAATCTGACCGGTATTGCCGATTTCAGCATCAAAGAGCTGGCAACCGGCAAAACGGTTTTTGCCGATCAGGTGAAAAACATTACGGCCTATAGTGCCACGTCCGAAACCTACCCATCGCGGATTGCGGAATTGGATGCCAACGTGCGTTTGGCGCGAGCGCTGGCCGAACAGATTGCCAACCGGATCGCGATTACCGCCAAAGGTTGGCACCGGTGAAACTGGGTGGTGGACAGGCGGCGGCATTTCTGGCTCGGCCTGACACGGGCAAGGCGGGGGTGTTGCTCTATGGCATGGACGCCATGCGGGTTTCCCTGAAGCGCCAGCAATTGATCAAAGGTCTGGTGGGCGACAAAGCCGATGAGGAAATGCGGCTGGAACGCCTGACGGGTGCGGAATTGCGCAAGGAACCGGCCCGCGTGCTGGACGGGATCAAGGCGCAGGGGTTTTTCCCCGGCCCGCGCGTGGTTTTTGTGGAGGAGGCCACGGATACGATCACCCCGATGTTGACCAATGCGCTTGCTGCGTGGTCGGCGGGGGATGCGACGATTGTCGTCACTGCCGGTTCGCTCAATGCGCGCTCCAAGCTGCGCAAATTGTTTGAATCGGACCGCAATTCGGTTTCCATTGGCGTTTACGATGATCCGCCTTCGCGCGATGATATCGAACGCAACCTCAAATCCTCCGGCCTGACCAATATCGGTAAACTCGGTATGGATGGGCTGATGGCGCTGGCGCGCGATCTGGACCCGGGGGAATTTGCCCAGACCGTGGAAAAGCTGGGCCTGTACAAATACGGCGACGACACGCCGGTCACCGCCGAGGATATAGAGGCCTGCACCCCTGCCACCACCGATGCGGCACTGGATGATGCGATTCACATCATCGCAGAAGGCCGCACCCCCGAAGTCGTGCCGATCCTGAAACGCCTGACCGCGCAAGGGGTGAACCCGACCGCGCTCTGTATCACGGCCACCCGCCATTTCCGCACCCTGCACACGGCCAGCAGCCATCCCCAAGGCCCCGACACCGGCCTTGCCCGCGCCCGCCCGCCAGTATTCGGCCCACGCAAGGACCGCATGGTCCGCCAAGCGCGCGGTTGGGGCGGTTTGCGGCTGGAAAAAGCATTGTCGGTCTTGATGGATACTGATTTGGCCTTAAGATCCCCCAGACCACTGCCGGATATGGCGCTGGTGGAACGGGCCTTTATCCGAATTTCGATGATGCGCCCCAAAACCTGAGGGGAAGACTATGTATACTTTGGTTGGATCACCGATGACGCGTGCGTTTCGGGTGTTGTGGATGCTGGAAGAGCTGGGGCTGGAGTACGATCTGACACCGGGCTACCCGCATAGTGACGAGGTCAAAGCCATCAATCCTACAGGCAAGGTGCCGGCCTTGATCGAGGATGGCACCGTGATTACCGACAGTGTGGCAATCATTCAGTATCTGGCCGATAAACACGGTGGGCTGACCTTTGCTGCCGGAACGCTGGAGCGTGCCAAACAGGACAGCCTGTTGCATTGTATCAATGACGAAATCGACAGCGCGCTGTGGACGGCGGCACGTAACACCCTGTTCCTGCCCGAGGACAAGCGGGTGCCGGAAATCAAGGAAACCCTGAAATGGGAATTTGCGCGCTCGATCAAGTCACTGGAAAAACGGTTGGGGGATGGGCCATACCTGATGGGCGAAGAATTCACCGTGCCGGATATCGTGCTGACGCATTGCTGCGGTTGGGCGCGCAGTGCCAAGTTTGACCTTGGCGATGGCCCGATCCGCGATTATGTGCGCCGCGTGATTTCCCGTGATGCTTATCTGCGGGCACACGGCATACGTGGGGCAAAATAGCGCTACCCGTAAAACGCCAGCACCAACGCCAGCAAAACAAATCCGGCGACCAGCCCGGCTCCAAAGGTCAGAATCGAAAATGCCATAACGACCATGGCGGAACCCCCTATATGCTCCGTACGCTATTTGGGTTTTCAGGGGGTGATTACAAGAGGTGGTTATCGTTTTAGCTCAACCAAATATGCCTCGCCATCCCCATGCACCAGATCATGCGGGATGATTTTTACCCAGCCGGTCCCGGGGGGGATTTTGACGTTACCAAGGGATCGGGTGAATGGTTGTTCGTTCACATGTGGATGCGTCAAAAACCGGTATCCCAGCTCGGTTCCGTTCTCCAGATATACCCCCCAGCCATCGGCGTAGTGATTCCATCCCTCGTCCGCATGGCGCAAAGACACGTCAAATCGCCAGCTGTTACCGGAATGGGAGGCAGCAACCCCGACAACAACAGGTGTCCCTGCCTGCGACACAGTGCCCAGAATGCTTAGCGCAGCGGCGATAATGGCTCTTTTCATCATGAATCCTCCGGTTTTGCCCCTAGCATAGTAATTATTGCGTGTTTGGCTATTCCCCAGCCTTCACGAAACCGCTATGGCCAGACTGTCCAAAAACCAAACTTAGGAGAACAGACATGGGCTACCGTGTTGTTGTCGTTGGTGCCACAGGCAATGTGGGCCGCGAAATGCTGAATATTCTGGCCGAGCGCCAGTTTCCGATTGATGAATTGGTGGCTCTGGCGAGCCGCAAATCCAAAGGAACCGAAGTAGGCTATGGCGACAAAACGTTAAAGACCGAGGATCTGGACACCTTCGACTTTACCGGATGGGACATGGCGCTGTTTGCCGTGGGTTCCGACGCAACCAAAAAATACGCCCCGATCGCGGCGGCGGCCGGTTGTGTGGTGATTGATAACAGTTCGTTGTATCGCTACGATCCGGATATCCCGCTGATCGTGCCGGAATGCAATCCGGACGATATCATGCAGTATGCCAACAAGAACATCATTGCGAACCCGAACTGTTCGACCGCGCAAATGGTTGTCGCGCTCAAGCCGCTGCACGATCGCGCGCGGATCAAACGGGTTGTTGTCTCCACCTATCAATCTGTATCCGGTTCCGGCAAAGCCGCGATTGAAGAGCTGTGGAACCAGACCAAAGGCAAGTATGTGCCGGGTCAGGAAGTGGCGGCAAGCGTTTACCCCAAGGAAATTGCGTTCAACGTGATCCCGCATATCGATGTTTTCATGGAAGATGGCCAAACCAAAGAAGAATGGAAAATGGTTGCCGAAACCAAAAAGATCATCGACAAGTCGATCAAGGTGACTGCAACCTGTGTGCGGGTGCCGGTATTTGTGGGCCACTCCGAAGCGGTGAATATTGAATTCGAGGATCATCTGGACGAAGCAGAAGCCCGCGAAATCCTGCGCAATGCGCCGGGGATTCTGGTGATCGATAAACGCGAAGACGGCGGCTATGTGACACCGGTTGAATGTGTGGGTGATTTCGCCACTTACATCAGCCGCATTCGTCAGGATCCGACCATTGATAACGGTATCAACCTGTGGTGCGTATCCGACAACCTGCGTAAGGGTGCCGCCCTGAACGCGGTACAGATTGCCGAATTGCTCGGTCAGCGGGTGCTGAAAAAAGGCTAATTCCCTGGACATCAATATCAAAGGCAGCGTTCGGCAATCGGGCGCTGCCTTTTGCATTTCTTGGGGGATGGGTTGCAGTTTGGCGATGGGTTCTTACATTCAGGATACGTATCTTGAAAGGATATTCCATGCGATCTGTTTTGGCTTTGGCCTGTCTCTCTGTTGCGTTTCCTGCATTTGCCGAAGATTTCGATCTGAATGCACCGGTTTCCCGTGCCGTTATTTTTGCCGAGGGGGCCAGCATTACTCGTACTGCAAAGGTGGATTTACCCGTGGGGCGACACCGGTTGACGTTGTTGGTGCGTGAAGACCTGCCGGAAATCCGGTTCGAGGGCAGCGGCACAGTGGCCGTCATTGCGCGCGAGGCACAGGAACGGATCACGGTACCGGCGACCAAAACAGCCGAGGTTACCGCACTGGAGGCTGCCTATGACGCCGCGCGTTTGGAATTGGCGCGCTATCAGGAACAAATCAAAACCGTGGCCGCCCGTCAGGCTGCGGCGCAAATGCGGCTGGATTTTTTGCGCGGGCTGACGTCCGGAAAAACCGGTGAAAAACCACTTTCGGCGGTGGAATTGCTCGACACTTTGGCGATTGTAGATGCGCAGGCACAGGATGCATTGGCGATTGTGGCCAAGGCAAAAACCGATCTGGTGGCGATGGAACGGCACAAAACCGAATTAAAGGCCAAACTGGAGCAGGCGCAAGTCGCGTTGAATGCGGGAATGCAACCGGATGTGGAATACACGCCGTTGATTCTGGATGTAGAGGTTAAATCCCCCTTTAGCGGTCAGGTGATCGCTGAAGGCTTGCGTCGGGGGGAAATGAGCTGGCGACCGGTTTATGAGGCAGAGCTGATCCAGCAAGGCGACAAGGGAAATCTGGTGTTGAACCGCAAAGCCGCGATCAGCAATTACAGTGCAGAGGCCTGGCAAAACGTGGAATTGGTTTTGTCCACGGCCCGTATTTCCGACGCAACGGAAACGTGGGAACCCCAACCCCAGCTGCGGGGGCTGATTGATCCAAAGGCCATGGTGTCGCTGCGCCGTAAAACAGCGAGCTATGGTGCAGCACCGGAACCGGCCATGGCCCCCGTGGTCGAAGCAATTCAGGCCGATGCGGCCCGCGGAAATGAATTGCACGGGCAAACGGTGGTTTTCAATCTGGGTGGCGGTAATGCGCTGGGCTGGAATACAGAATTCAAACTGTTCGATCTGGACCGGATTTCCCTTCCGGTTGATCTTTATGCGATGGCCAATGCCGCCACGGATGATGTGGCGTTTTTGTATACGGATATGACCAATGAAACCGGTGGCGTGATCCTTGGCGGGCAGGCGCGATTGTATCGTGACGGGGCGTTGATCGGTGATATGACGATGCCGCTGGTGTATCCCGGGGCCGAAGCGCATCTGGGGTTGGGTAAATTGCTTGGCCTGCAAATCGAACATAACGTGCTGAACGCGATGGATGGCGAAAGCGGGTTTATTACCTCATCTTCGGAAAAAATTCGCGAAGTGCAGACTCTTGTCACCAGCCGGCTGGATTATCCGATTACGTTGAAACTGCTGGATGTTGTGCCAACCTCGGAAAACGAGGATCTGTTGATTACCATGCGTGCCAACCCCAAACCGGTGGAAAAGAACCGGAATGGCCTGCGCGGGGTGCTGGAATGGCAGCTGGATATGCAGCCAGCGACCAAACATACGGTGAATTTTAGCTATAAGATGCAGTGGCCCAAAGGACAAATGCCGGTGGGCCATTAGCCGCTTCAGGGCTAGATCGGCTGAAAATTGCCGGTCTTGCTCAGGTATTGTTCAAGGCCACCATCGCGAATATTGAGCCATACTCCGTGCAGGCTCATGTCGCCATTTTCGACCTTCTCTTTGACAAAAGGGAAGGTCATCAGGTTTTCCAGCGAAACCAGAATCGCCTCGCGTTCCATGCGGCTGATTTGCGCGGCGCGGTCCCCGCCTTCTTCGACGGCCTTTTCGTAACCGTTGCGGAGCATATCCATCCAGCGACCAACGAAACTTGTCTCTTCTTCCAATTCGGGGGCATTACCGGAACACATATCATGGCAGCCATTGATTCCGCCGCAATTGGAATGGCCCATAACGATAATATTCACAACTTTCAATGTGTTAACCGCGTATTCAATTGCGGCAGACGTCCCGTGGTGGTCACCGTCGGTCACAAAGGGCGGCACCAGATTTGCAATGTTGCGATGGATGAAAAATTCGCCCGTGTCCGCCCCGAAAACCGATGTCGCATGTACCCGGCTATCACAGCAGGAAATAATCAAGGCACGCGGATGTTGGCCCTCGTCAGCCAAGCGTGCATACCATGCTTTGTTGTCCTCAAACTGGGTGGCACGCCAACCACGGTAACGGTCGCTCAGGGATTTTGGGAGAGGTTTGACAAACTGCATACGGAGGGATTCCTTCTGGTAAGCCTAAAACCTTTTCGTCAATTTGTGCGCATAATTCAAGCGCAACCAGTCGTAATTGTTACTAAAACTTCAAACAAGGCGCGTAAACTGCTGATCTGGAATTGAGTAAGCGAGTGGACAAAATGACAGACAACATAATCACTTTACCTGTGAAAGAAGCTCCATTGGTTCAAACCGATGCGATTGCGACCTTGCAGGCATCTTTGGGTGTTGAATCCGGACGTGACGTCGTGGAACGTGCGGTTTTCGAAATCTCGGATCGTTTGTGCCGGTTGGAACTTGCCCTGCATGACGAAGATTGGAAAACCGTGGGCAAAACGGCGGCGGGCCTGGTCTGCATGAGCACACAAATTGGCCTGTTGGTGTTTGCGGAGGTTGCAAGTGCTTTGGCCAATACGATTGCCAATCAGGATGATGTGGCGGCAACTGCACTTGCCTGGCGATTGTTGCGGGTGGGGGAAGCTTCGCTGTTTTGTGCGGTGGAACAGGCGGATCGTTCGGGCTAAGCTGTGGAGAAACCACAGCGGAGCCGAATAGATGCCAGGTAAATTTGTTGAACCCGATGAAAATACCATCCCCTTGGATGTTGTGCATAGCAAAGACCTCGGGGGGTATATGGCCGATGCGCCTGAACCGGCGCGGCGGTGGCTGGCGGCTAACGGATTTAGGGCACAGCTTGGCCAAACGGTTGTGATCCCTGATGCTGCGGGCAAACCGGCCCGCGTGGCTGTCGGCTGGGGGGATGCCAAAACCCGCGCACGCGGGCGGTTGCACATGGGTGGGGTTGCCTTGACCCTGCCCAAGGGCAGTTACCGGATTGCTTCGGGTTTAAAAGATACCGATTTGCAAGAGGCTGCTCTGGCATGGCTTTTGTCTGCCTATGTTTTTGACCGTTATAAATCCAAATCCGCCCCCAAGGCACGATTGGTTGCCTCCGACTGCGTGGATGTTGCGCGGCTGGAAGCCATTGTTGCCGGGGATTTTCTGACCCGTGATCTGATCAATACGCCGACATCCGATATGGGACCGGAAAATCTGGAACAGGCCATCCGCGATTTGTCGGCACAGCACGGGGCCAAGGTAACGGTGATTGTCGGGGATGATCTGCTGGCACAGAATTTCCCGATGATCCATGCGGTGGGGCGTGCATCGGATCAGGCCCCGCGTTTGGTCGATCTGGTTTGGGGCAATGCAGATGATCCCAAGGTAACGCTGGTTGGCAAGGGGGTGTGTTTTGATACCGGTGGGCTGAACATCAAACCCGGCAGCTCTATGGGTTTGATGAAAAAGGATATGGGCGGTGCGGCAACGGTGCTGGGGCTGGCGCATATGATTATGACGCTGGGCCTGCGGGTGCGCTTGCGGGTGTTGGTGCCGGCGGTAGAGAATTCGATATCCGCAGGGGCATTCCGGCCACAGGATGTGCTGACCTCGCGCAAGGGGCTGACGGTTGAAGTCAACAATACCGATGCCGAGGGCCGTCTGGTTCTGGCTGATGCCTTGGCGCTGGCAGATGAAGAAGCGCCGGATTTGCTGGTGTGCAAGGCGACGCTGACGGGGGCGGCCCGCGTGGCGCTTGGCCCTGATTTGCCGCCATTTTTTACTGATGACAACGGCTTGGCGCATGATATTTTGCGGGCCTCGCGCAAAACCTTTGATCCTTTGTGGCGGATGCCGTTCTGGGAACCGTACGAGGCAGACATAGAACCGGATATTGCCGATCTGGACAATGCCCCGTCGGGCGGGTTTGGCGGGGCAATCACGGCCGCTTTGTTTTTGCGCCGGTTTGTGGATTATGCCGGCAGCTTTGTACATCTGGATATTTACGGTTGGGCACCACATGCCAAACCGGCCCGTACCAAAGGCGGGGCCTGTCTGTCTGCGCGCGCGATGCTGGAAGTGATCGAACAGAGGTTTGCCAAATGACGGATTGTCGCCTGACCCCGCGCAATGAACGTGTTGCCCATGTTTCGCTGCGCGAAACCGTAACCGATGTTCCCCGTGTCGAAGGGGTTTTGCAATCGGTGCAAACGCCCGTTGCGGATATTCGCCGTGCACCCAATGGCGGGCTGGAACGGCAAATGCTGTTCGGAGACGGGTTTCGGGTGTTGGAGCCGGATTCTGGCGATGGCTATTGTTTCGGGCAGGCGCAGGATGGGGGCTATGTCGGGTATGTTCTACAAGCCAACCTTGGCGTTTACCAGGTACCAACCCATATCGTGTGTTCGATGGGCGCGCATATTTACCCGGAACCAAGCCTGAAAACCGTGCCTGTCCTGCGTCTGCCTTTTGCCGGGTTTCTGGCGGTTATTGGTGCAGAAAACGGCTATGCCAAACTGGCGACCGGTGGATTTGTGCCTTTGCAGCAACTTGCGCCAATTGGCCGGAATTTTGCAGATTTCGTACAAGCCGCAGAAGGTTTTCTCAAGGTTCCCTACCTGTGGGGCGGTGATAGCAACACGGGGCTGGATTGTTCGGCCTTGGTGCATATTTCCTTGCGTGCCCAAGGCGTGGCGGCCCCGCGGGATAGTGATCAACAGGAACAGACTTTGGGCGACCCCCTGCCGCAAGACGCAGATTTACAGCGTGGCGACCTGATTTTTTGGAAGGGCCATGTGGGTATCATGCAGGGTGCCGATAGGATTTTGCATGCCAATGCCCATGCTATGGCCGTTACAAGTGAAAAGCTGTCGGATGTTTGTGCGCGTGCAAAAGCAGCAGGCGATGGAGAGATCACCAGCCGCCGAAGGCTTCCCTGTGCGGTTGTGTGATCATTCTGCCCAAGGTCGTTCCAAAAAATTAAGCCAGCATCACTCAATTGCCTTAATTGCTCCACACATTTGACCCGAATTCGGGTGATAAGAAATCTGCGTGTAAGTGAGTAGTGAGTATGGCGCCTCGATATTTTTTGCGACGCAGCAAGGACAGTTCGAGGTGCCTTTTACCCGTATTTTCAGATCCGGGCCTCTTGAATTACGCCAATGGTGTAACCCACATCTCAGCCATCCATTTTCGTAAGCGGACACATGATGCACAGCCTGTGCGATGGTCTAACTAATGCCTTGATTGTTCCACTTATGCGCCTTTTTCTTGGTTAATACTGTAAATGTAGCCGAATATCGGCTTCCCCCGACGCGGCACCGGTACTTGCCCCCACTCACTGGTGCCGCGTTGGGGAAAATTCCCCAAATCCGAATTGACCTTGGTCGCTAAACTGGTGTCTTGTTGCAGAGAAATCTGTGAGTGAGGCTCAAAATGCGTGACTATCATTTCCCTGGGCGGTCGGCTGTGTTTGCGCAGAACGGTATGGCGGCAACGTCGACACCATTGGCAAGCAAGGTTGCTATTCAAATACTGGAATCCGGTGGCAATGCTGTGGATGCAGCCATTGCGGCGGCAGTCTTGCTGGGGGTGTGCGAACCGCAAATGACGGGTATTGGCGGTGATTGTTTTGTGTTGGTCAAACCGGCAGGAAGTGATGAGGTTGTGGCGCTGAACGGGTCCGGTCGTGCGCCAGCCGCCTTGTCTGCGGATGCTTTGCGTGGGGACGGTCACAAGGTAATGCCATTGCACGATGCGGCGGCGGTCACGGTTCCCGGTGCGATTGATGCCTTTTGCCGGCTGTCCAAAGATTATGGCCGTGCGGGGTTGGCGACCTCGCTTGCTCCGGCCATTCACTATGCGCGGGCAGGGGTGTCGCTTGCGCCGCGTACCTGCTTTGACTGGCAGCGTGCAGAGCCGTTCTTACAGGGGGCGGCGCGGGATTTTTATTTACTGGATGGCACGGTTCCGCAACCGGGTCAGGTATTTCGTGCCCTCGGTCAGGCCGATGTTCTGGAAAAAATTGCCCTGCAAGGGCGGGACGGGTTTTATACCGGCGAGGTTGCCGAAGACATGGTCGATTCGCTGAATGCGGCGGGGGGCGTGCATACGCTGGATGATTTCGCAGCAACGGCCTGTACTTATACCACACCGATTTCGGGCACTTACAAAGACATGGATTTGCTGGAGCATCCACCCAACGGCCAAGGTGCGACGGCAATTTTGATTAACAATATCCTGTCGCATTTCGATTTGCCAGCACTGGACCCGCTGGGGGCCATGCGTGCGCACCTGGAGGCCGAAGCCGCCAAGCTGGCCTATGATGCCCGTAACCGTTTTATCGCGGATCCGGCATTGACCACGCGACTTGACCACATGTTATCCGCAGAAACGGCGCGGAAACTGGCTGATTTAATTGACCCCAAGCGGGCGATGGCGGCACCTGAAAAGATTTCGGAATCGGTGCATAAAGAAACGGTGTATTTGACGGTGGTCGATCGGGATTTGATGGCGGTATCACTCATCTATTCTGTTTTTCACAGTTTTGGATCAGGGTTGGCGTCATCAAAATTCGGAATCAATTTTCAAAATCGCGGGGCGGGGTTTTCTCTTGAGCAAGGACACCCGAACGAGGCCGGTGGTGGCAAGCGCCCGATGCATACGATTATTCCGGCGATGTTGCGCCAAAATGGTCGGGTGATTATGCCGTTCGGGGTGATGGGGGGGGCCTATCAACCCAATGGCCATGCGCGATTTGTGACAAATCTGGTAGATTACAATATGCATCCACAGGCTGCGATTGATGCGCCTCGCAGTTTTAGCGATGCTGGTGAAATGACGGTAGAGCGCGGCTATTCGGATGCGGTGCGTGGTGAATTAGCGGAATTGGGTCACAAGGTGACTATTCCGGATGTGGCCATCGGCGGAGCGCAGACCATTTTAATCAATTATGCGAATGGCACCCTGCAAGGCGCATCTGATCCGCGTAAGGATGGTTGCGCACTTGGTTACTAAGCTAGTTTAGCTGTACATCCAGACGATATTGCCCGTTGTTCATGTCGCCAAACAGGGCAATAACCTCAGGATGTTCAACCGGTTGGCCGGAAATATCCTGTTCCAGATTTTGTTCGGAAACATAGGCTACGTAATAAGAGGAGTCGTTTTCCGCCAGCAGGTGGTAAAACGGTTGCTCGCGGTTGGGGCGGACATCTTCGGGAATGGATTCCCACCATTCCTGCGTGTTTGAAAACGTGGGGTCTACATCAAAAATCACGCCTCGAAACGGGTGCTCTCGATGGCGAACGACCTGTCCGATCGTGAATTTTGCTTCTGCGGTTAACATGCCCACGATAATACCTCTTACTACTACAGTAGAATCACACAGTAATCCCATTGACAATTTCTCGGAAATTTGACGAATTATTGCAAGGAAAAACAAGGAAACAATCCGTGGCCATATTCTTGACAGTTTTGCAAATCGTGGCTCCGGTGTTTATTTTGGCCTCGATCGGGTTTGCCTGGGTGCGTCTGGGATTTGAATACCGGATGCAATTTGTTACCCGATTGACAATGACCGTTTCGGTGCCGGCATTGATTTTTACAGCATTGATGAAAACCGAAATCGAACGCAGCGCCTTGGTGGCAACCTTCTGGGCCAGCTGTGCCGCCTATGTGTTGGTGACGGTCGTTTTTTTTGTGTTGGTAAAGCTGGGTCGGTTAAACGTGCGAACCTTTCTTGCGCCGCTGATATTCGGGAATACCGGGAATTTGGGTCTGCCGCTCGCGTTGTTTGCCTTTGGCGAGATCGGGCTTGGCTATGCGGTTGTGGTGTTTGCGGTGATGGCGGTTTATTCCTTTACCTTCGGGATCTGGCTGGTGGCGGGCAGTGGTTCGTTGATGCGGGTGGTTAAAGAACCTTTGCTTGGAGCAACGCTTTTGGGGGCGGTGTTTATGGTTCAGGGATGGCATACGCCGTTGTGGATCACCAATACGCTGGAGCTGATTGGCCAAATGGCGATTCCGCTTATGTTGCTTACTTTGGGAGTTGCGTTGGCACGGTTGACGCCGGGGCGGGTGGGGCGATCCATTTTCCTTTCAGGGATCAAGGCGGCGGTATGTGCCGGTTCGGCTTGGGCGGCGGGGGTGTATTTCGGCTTGGATCCGATTCCGGCGGCGGTGTTGATTGTGCAAGTGTCGACTCCCGTTGCGGTAACGTCTTATCTGTTGGCTGAAAAATACGGAGCGGATTCCGAACAGGTCGCCGGGTTGGTGGTTGTCAGTACGCTGATGTCGGTTATCACGTTGCCTGTTATTTTGGGATTTCTGGTTTAATGGCGGCTTAAAGCTCTTTGAATTCATGTGTGTTTGCGGTATTGTTGGCAAAAACCAGCATCAGACTGGACCAGAGGCAAAATGAAACGCAGTACAATTCTTATATTGGTCTTGTTCCTGACCGCCTGTTCGGGCGGCAGACAGGCCCCACCGTCGAATCTTGATAACGCTTGTGCGATGAAATCATCCAAACACAAGTGGTTCAAAGACCTGCGCAAGGTTGAACGTAAATACGGTGTGCCGGATTACGTGATCCTTGCCACGATTTACCAAGAGAGCCGTTTTGTGGCCAAGGCACGGACCCCGCATAAATACGCATTGGGGATTATTCCAATGGGACGGCAATCCTCGGCTTATGGCTATGCGCAGGTGATTGATGGCACATGGGATGGCTATCGTCGCGCGACCGGAAATTACCGCGCCAAGCGGCGAAAGTTTCGCGATGCTGTGAATTTTATGGGTTGGTATATGAACGAATCCAACAAGAAGCTCGGTATTTCCAAAACCGATGCCTACAACCAATACCTTGCCTATCACCAAGGGCAAACCGGGTATAAGCGCGGGAGCTATCGTTCCAAAGGCTGGTTGTTGGAAGTCGCAAGAAAAGTGCAAGCGCGGGCCGATATGTATCGCGATCAACTTGCCTCTTGTCGTCGCCGATAACTCACGCGGCCCGCGTTATGTGTGAAATATAACGCGGGTGGCTTTAACGGGTGTCACCGTTGTGTTTGATGAGCGCAGCAATATCAAACAGGCGCGCCGGTACCCGCGTTGTTTTGTCGAGCTTACCCAGAATGACCGTGGTTTTACCGCCGGCTTCGTCGGTGACAACCCATTGGCGTAGTTCGATCGGGTTGTTGGTAAATACCAGTTTTACATTGCCCATATCCGGATGTGCCGGATCCTGTGCCGTGATGCTGGTGGCGGTGCCGTCAAAATCATGAGCCGTCACCATGTTGGATTGGCCAAGGTTCACGTTTTCCTGCAAAATAATATGCAACGGTGTGCGTTTCAGCGGATATTGCTGTGGTCCGGCATTGGATTTCTGATCAAAAATCGCCAAAGTCCCCTGACCCGCGACAACCAGCGCGGAATCGCGGCCCTTGTATTCAAACCGCATCCGGCCCGGGCGGCGCAAATAGAATGTGCCTTTGCCCAGTGACCCGTCCGTATTGATCTGGGTAAAGGCCCCCTTGGCCGTCTTCAGGCCGTTCAGATACCCTGAAATTTCAGCCAGGGACAGCTTTGCCTCTTGCGCCTGCGCGACAGGGGTCAAAGCAAGGGCAAACAGCCCTGCAAGAAAGATACGTTTTTTCATAGTGCTAACATAGGAACTCTGAAGGCCAAGAAAAACCCCGCATCACCAGACTGTTATGAAACGGGGCTGAAACGGCGGAAAGCCGCTATTGTTCAGGGACGAGGATCTCGCGTTTGCCTACATGGTTGGCTTGCGAGACCACGCTTTCGTCTTCCATTTGCTCCACCAGTTTTGCGGCCTTGTTATAGCCAATCGACAGCTTGCGTTGGATATACGAAGTGGAACACTTCCGATCCCGGATCACAATTGCAACGGCCTGATCATAGAGTGCATCCTCGCCGGTGGTGTTCCCGCCAAGGCCCAGCACCAGATCAATGCTGCTGCTCTTTTCATCCGAAGGGCCTTCTGCCACATCGGATACATAGGTCGGCGGCCCATAGGCCTTGAGCGCGTTAACGACCTCTTCGACCTCTTCATCACTGGCGAAAGGGGCGTGTACGCGGGTAATTTTCCCACCGCCGGCCATATACAACATGTCGCCCATACCCAGAAGCTGCTCGGCCCCCATTTCACCCAGAATGGTCCGGCTGTCGATTTTCGATGTCACCTGAAACGATATGCGGGTTGGAAAGTTGGCCTTGATCGTGCCGGTAATCACGTCCACAGACGGGCGCTGGGTCGCCATGATCATATGAATACCGGAAGCACGCGCCATTTGCGCCAAACGTTGAATGCAGGCTTCGATTTCCTTGCCGGCGACCATCATCAGATCGGCCATTTCATCCACGATAACCACGATATACGGCAGCTTTTCAGGCTTGAAGGTTTCTGTTTCGAATACCGGATCACCGGTTTCATCATCAAACCCTGTCTGAACGGTGCGCTCGAAATCCTCGCCTTTGGCCAGAGCCGCGGCAACACGGGCGTTATAGCCGCCGATATTGCGCACACCCATTTTTGACATCTTGCGATAGCGGTCTTCCATTTCACCAACAACCCATTTCAGCGCCACAACCGCCTTTTTGGGGTCGGTCACCACAGGGGAGAGCAAATGCGGAATGCCGTCATACACGGACAGTTCCAGCATTTTCGGGTCAATCATGATCATCCGGCATTCTTCGGGGCTGAGCTTGTACAGCAGCGACAGGATCATGGTATTGATAGCCACGGATTTACCGGAACCGGTAGTCCCGGCAATCAACAGATGGGGCATTTTGCCAAGATCGGCCACAATCGACTGCCCGCCGATGTCCTTGCCCAAGGCAAGCGGCAGGTTTTGTTGGCCATCGCCATAATCTGCCGAGGCCAGAATTTCGCGCAACAACACGGTTTCGCGGTTTTCATTCGGCAGTTCAATCCCGATCACAGACCGCCCCGGAACCGTGGAAACGCGGGCAGACAAGGCGGACATGGAGCGCGCGATATCATCCGCCAACCCGATAACGCGGCTGGCTTTCAAACCGGGGGCCGGTTCCAGTTCGTACATGGTAACCACAGGGCCGGGACGCACGGAAACAATGTCACCTTTGACGCCGTAATCATCCAGCACATTTTCCAGCATGCGGGCATTTTCCTCGAGCGCTTCATCGCTCAGGTGGTGGCGTACAATGGTGTCCGGGCTGGCCAGAAGGCTCAGCGGCGGGGTTTCATATTCGGCTTCCTTTGGCTCTACAAACAGGCTTGGCTGTGCTTCGGCAATGGCTTTGGTGCTTGGTTTAACCGTTTTTTGCACGCGTGGCTGTACCACTGATTTCGGCTCTGCCGGTGCGGGTATCGGGGGGGCTTGGCGCACGCTGGCAAATGTGGGGACCGTTTCCTCGACATGTTGTTTGGCCTCGGGCTCGTCTGCAACCAGATCACGGTGAACCCCGCCAAGAGCAGGGGCGGCGCTTTCGTCTATGTCGGGGGCCTCCCGAAACAGATTGTCGGTGACGACGGGTTCTTGTGGGTGCTGGCGAATGCGCAGGGTACGGGCGCGCAACACTTTGCTTTTGATTGCATCATTGATCCGTGCTTTGACGCGGTCTTCTTCGGGCAACAATTCAAAGGAATCTTCCTCTGTTGATTGCGCCGGTGCGGCAAAGGGTTCCTCGACTTCCGGCTCTGCTACACGACGCAGTTTAGGCATCGTAAACAACGCTTTTTTCGGGGCAGGTTCGTCTTGTTCAATCACGGCTGTGTCGGTATCTTCTTGCAGGGCAGCGGCCTTTTCCGCGCGGGAATCCCGATGTGCTTGCAAGCGGGACTTGGCCGCCAATGCACCGCCGACCCCGTGACGCGCTGCAAATCCCAGCATAGAAGCGATGCTGTCATAGGTCAAAATAACGGCAACCATCGCATGGCGCAGGATTTGGGAAACCTCGGCATACACAAAGCCAAGCGTAAACAATCCGGACAACACAACAAACACGGCAAAGAGCAGTGTAATCACAACCAAGCTGGCACCGGTGGGCAGTGGCACCAGATCGAGCAACACGCCCAGCGCCGCATCGCCGGACAAACCACCCAACCCTAACCCGTTATGTTGCCAGCTGGCGGACGGTACGTGACAAGCCAGAAAAATGGCTGCCACTGCAATAAACACCGGAAAGGCAATCGCGCGGCTGAACATCAAACTATCCCCGATATGCAGGATGAACCGGATGCCCCAGGTTCCCAACAACAGCGGAATAGTCCAGGCTGCCAGCCCGATCGTCAGCGTAAACTGGCTGGCTATGGCGGCACCAAACGACCCTAAATAATTCTGTACCGGCGCAGAGGTGGCACTCTGCCAGCTTGAATCCTCGGGGGAATAGCTCCACAGCATTGCGCCAAACAAAACCGCGAGCGCGATCAGGGCAAAGCCCATGAGTTCTTTGCCGCGCCGCTGAATGGCTTCTTGCATTTTCGCATCAAGTAAAGGGTCACGTGTTCTGGTCTGATATGCCATCAATCAATTTCCTTGGTACAGATGCTTGCGGATAATGTTCAATCCGTCTGTCATTTCTTGTTTCGGGGCCACCATGGCGGCCCGAATATAACCCTTGCCGGGATTATGCCCGTTCACGTCCCGGCTCAGATAGGCCCCGGGTAAAACCCGCACACCGGTTTCCTGCCACAATGACAGGGCCGCAGCCTCGCCGTCCTCGACCGGCAGCCACAGGAAAAAACCGGCCTCGGGGCTTTGATAGCCATTCAATCCGGCAAAAACCGCGTCCGCGGCATCGTATTTTTCACGGTACTGGGTGCGGTTGGCGATGACGTGGACCTCGTCTGCCCAAACAGCGGTGGATACCCGTTGTAATGGCAGCGGGATCGGCGCACCGGCAAAATCGCGGAGCTGTTTCAGGGCGGCAATGGTTTTGGGGCCGCCCGCAGCAAAACCCGAGCGCAAACCGGGCAGGTTGGAACGCTTGGAAAGGGAATGAAAAATCAGAACCCGCTCCGGATCCGCCCCGACCTCTGCTGCGACTTGCAGCCCGCCGACGGGTGGTTCATCGCGATAGATTTCGGAATAACATTCATCGGCGAAAATGCGGAAATCGTGTTTTTCGGCCAGTTGCAAAAGCCCGGCCCAGTATTCACGACTGGCCACCGCGCCTTGCGGGTTGGAGGGCGAGCAGATGTAAACAACGGCGGTCTGGTCCAGCACATCTGCCGGCAGTCCGCTAAAATCGGGCAGAAATCCGGTCGAGGCCTCGGCCGGAACAAAAACGGGTTTTGCTCCGACAGTCGCTGCTGCTACCGCGTAGACCTGATAGAACGGATTCGGGATCAGGACATTGGCTTGTTTGCCGTTTTTGGTTTCCGGACAAAGCGCGATACAAGCGTTGTGCAGCCCTTCGCGGGTGCCACTGAGGGTAATCACCTGCGTTGCCGCGTCCACATCCACAGTAAAGCGCTGTTTGATCCAGTTGGCAATCGAGTCCAGCAATTCCGGCGCACCGGCGTTGGGCGGGTATTTGGCAAATTCATGGGTGTGCTGCGCCAGAATTTCGCTCACAAAATCAGGAAAGGCGTGCTTTGGCTCGCCAATCGTCATGTGAATCACCTCGCCGCCAGCTGGATGATGGTCCAGTAGCGATCGAAGACGCGGAAACGCGTATTCTGGAAGGTCCGAGAACCTTTTGGGAAACTGCATATATCTGCCTCTTTGGGATCTTTTGCCCCGTTTGTCAGCAGTTTAACGGTAATTTCCTTGCGGGCCAAACCCTTTTGGAAATCCGTGCAGAACATGTGGCACTTTTGCCCTGCCGGACATCTGGCTACAAGATAGGCTTGATTGCAGCGCCCAACCGCAACATCTTGCGATCCTCAAAGGGTTGCCCCATCACCGATAGACCACAAGACGGTACACCGGTGGGCAAGGTTAGCACCGAAGACCCCATCATGTTGCCGATGCGCGTGTTGCGCAGGGCCAGCAGGTTCGAACGGATGAAATAGTCGCCATCCTCTTGTAAACGGTGCAGTTTTGGCGGCAAAAGCGGGGATGTGGGGATCAATACCCCGTCAAAACCCCGCGTCAGGGCGGCGTATTCATTGCGAATCTGCATCATGCGCTTGTGAGATTCGATGAATTCTACGGCGCTATAATTCTTGCCGGTGCGAAAGCGGGCAAGAATTTCATCAAACATCAGTGTAGGGTTGGCTTCAATGATGGTATGCCATTCGGCGTAGGCTTCCGATGTAAACAGGCAGCCGGCCAGATCCAGCATTTCCGCCACGCAGGGCGCTTCGAATTCGACAATGGTTGCGCCGGCGGATTCGATCTTTTTCAGCGCAGCATCAAAAGCTTGCGCCTGTGTGTCCACCACGTCGTCCAGCGCCAGAGTCTTCAGCACCCCGAAACGCCGGCCCGACAGGTCGCTACCGGACAGGTCTGCCGGTTTTTCGCCCTTCATAATTGCAAACAATTGTGCGGCATCCTCGACCGTACGGCAAAGCGGGCCAACCGTATCAAATCCGGCGCACAGCGGGACCACTCCCTTGAGCGACAGAACCCCATGGGTGGTTTTTAGCCCCACCAGATCATTCCAGGCCGCCGGAATTCGTACCGATCCGCCTGTATCCGATCCAATTCCTGCCGCTGCAATGTTGAAGGCAACAGATGTGGCTGCGCCGGAAGATGACCCGCCAGCCACCGCGTCATGGTCGTTCACACAAGGTGAGGTTTCTGTCACAGGATTAAGCCCCAGACCCGAAAAAGCCAGTTCCGACATATGGGTCTTGCCCAGACATACCAGGCCGGCATTTGTGGCGGCTTGCAATACTTCGGCATCCTGATCCGGCACCCGCCCCTTAAGCAGGGCGGAACCGGCCTCGGTCACTGTGCCAGCGCTGTCATACAGGTCTTTCCAGGAGATCGGCACCCCGTCGAGCAGGCTGGCGCGCACCCCGTCCTTGGCGCGTTTGGCGGCGGTCTCTGCCTCTGCCATGGCGCGTTCGCGGGTCAGACGGGCGTAAATACGCTTGCTGAACCGGTGGGATGCGGCTGCATCCAGATAGGCTTCCGTCAGCTCTACAGGGTTGATTTCACCTGTATCTATTCCCCGCCCCAGATTGCTCGCTGATTGTGTAAGCCATTTTTCCGACATGATATTGCTCCTGTATTCGGGACAAAGCCTAGCCGTTGAATGGCCAGTGGACAATCCATTAAAAAGGGTCATATTTAGGCCATGAAAACCGATACCGATATTTTGATTGTGGGCGGCGGGCTAAATGGCTCGGCGTTGGCACTGGCGCTGGGACAAACCGGCCAAAAGGTAACGCTGGTGGACCGCCTGCCGGTGGATACCCGTGTGGATCCCGATTTTGACGGACGCGGCTATTCGCTGGCGCTGGCATCCAAGCGGATGCTGGAGGCCTTGGGCGTCTGGGCGCGGGTGGCTGAAGATAGCCAACCGATTCTGGATATCAAGGTATCCGACGGTCGCGCCGGTGAAGGGGCTGCGCCGTGGTTTTTACATTTTGATCATACCGAAATCGAAGAAGGTCCCATGGGCTTTATGCTTGAAGACCGCTTCTTGCGGCGAGCCTTGCTGGAGGCCTTGGGCGAAGAGGAAAATATTACCCATCTGGCGGGGCAGGATGTGGTTTCGCACCGTCTTGAACAGGGCCTCATGCGGGCAACACTGGCGGGGGGGCATGATATCACCGCCCGCCTGATTGTGGGATGCGACGGGCGCGAAAGCCCGCTGGCCATGCGTGCGGGGATCCGGCGCACCGGTCGGGATTACAACCAGACCGCGCTGGTCTGTGCGGTGGAGCATGAATTGCCCCATAACGGTTGTGCGCACCAGTTCTTTATGCCTGCCGGTCCGCTGGCAATTCTGCCGTTGCCGGGGAACCGGTCCTCCATTGTCTGGACCGAGGAAACCGGTCAGGCGGCTGTCATTGCGGCGCTGGATGATGCGGATTATCTGGCGCGCCTGCGTCCGGCCTTTGGTGATTTTCTCGGGGAAATTTCACTGGCGGGGGCGCGGTTTACCTATCCCTTGCGCCTGACTCTGGCACAGAGTTTCATTGCGGACCGGTTGGCGCTGGTGGGCGATGCGGCACATGGAATGCACCCGATTGCGGGCCAGGGGTTGAACATGGGGCTGCGTGATGTGGCGGCCCTGACCGAAGTTCTGGCTGATGCGGCCCGACGGGGCGAGGATATCGGCTCATTGCTGGCGTTGGAACGGTATCAACAATGGCGCCGTTTTGATACGGCGGGTATGGCCGTGGCGACTGACGGGGTGAACACGCTGTTTTCCAACGACAGCCCGTTGCTGCGATTGGCACGCGATCTGGGCATGGGGGCGGTGAATGCGGCCCCTGCGGTGCGACGCACATTGATGCGGCAGGCAGCGGGGTTGTCCGGGGATCTGCCAAAACTGATGCAGGGACGGCAGGTTTAGCGGCGAAAACGGGTTGGCACCACGATCAACGCCCCAACGGAGGACAGCACCGCGTTTAATCCGGGGCTGCCAAAGCCGATGTGAAACATCACCCGTATCCAGAAAAACAACATGGCTCCGCCGACGCAAATAATAATTGATGGCAAATAGCCGTTGCGCGTCAGGCCTGATTTTTCGGAAAAGTAGCCAATCAGGATGGCGATGAATACGGTTCCAGGCAGGGCAATGAACATGGGGACTCCTGTGCGTAATACGGTGATTTCAGCGTTGCCTTAAAATTCGCGTGCCTCATCGATCAACATGACGGGAATGCCGTTGCGGATCGGAAAGGCCAGCCGCGCATTTTCCGAAATCAGTTCCTGTTTTTCCGCATCGTACTTCAAAATGTTTCGCGTCACTGGGCAAACCAGTGCTTCCAGCATTTTACCTTCGGATTTCGTTTCGGTTCTGCTCATTGTAGCTGATCCTTTTCGTCGCCCAAACGCAGGGCAAATTCCATCAGAGTTACAAGAGTTTCTCGACGGCTGTGCAGGGTCGGGGCCTCCAGCAAGGCTTGTTTTTCCTCGGGTTTGAACGGACACATCATTGCTAGGGAATTGATCAATAATTCCTCGTCTGTGGCTTTCAGATTTTCCCAATCTGTCGCCAGTTCCGATTTCTGGAAAAACCGGTCAAGCAACTGCAAAAAGCCGGAGCGGTCAAATCCGGCATCTGTTTCTACTGTGCCCAAATCACGGTGAAAGCTGTCCCAATCCACGTTGGCGCGAATGTACGGGGCGCTTTCGGTGTTCAGGGTGTTGATGCGAAACCGGCAAATGCCCGACAGGGTTATCTGATACCGCCCGTCCGCAGTTTCGGTGAACGATGTAACCCGCCCCGCGCATCCGATCTGGTGCAGTTGTGGGTCACCTGTG
>CAMZLM010000139.1 GCA_947311485.1 uncultured Paracoccaceae bacterium | reverse complement strand
GCCATGCGGTCGGCACCGGACGCCAGCGCCACGCCCGCCGTGGTGCGACGACGGGCAAACAGGGTCAGCGCCTTGTCGGCCGCCCCCGTGTCCCAGACATCCAGTTTCCCTAAAACATGAGCCGCATCCGAAGGCGTCACCCCCACCCGAAGCAGCACACCGCGCGTTTCCAGACGCTCCAGAACCCCCATATCCATGCGATTCCTTAACACGGTAGCCATTTCGGCGGCTCCGTTGGCCAACCGTCCAAACAGCGCGGTTTCACGGGCATCCAACCCTTGAGGGTCCGGCAGCTGTGCAATGACAAACGCGCCGTCAAATTCCCCCACACGCGTATTCGCCAACTGCCGGTCCAGCGCCCCGTGCACCATATCCGGCCAGCGCATCGCGCAAAGCGACACCGGCATAATCCGGTTCGGGCCAAGTGTGATTTCCCTGCCCGCCAGCGACACCGCGCTATCGCCACCCAGACCGGTCGTACGCATGGCCACGGCCTCGACCATGGTGCGCAGGCCCCCGACCTCGGCCCCGTCGGGATCGATCATCGGGCGGCCATCACGCAGCACCGCAACATCGGTGGTGGTGCCGCCAATATCGGACACGATCGCGTCCTGTTCATCGGTCAGCCAACGCGCGCCGATGATGCTGGCGGCGGGGCCAGACAGGATGGTTTCAATCGGTCGCGCCCGCGCCAGTTCCGCAGAAATCAACGCCCCGTCCCCCCGCACCACCATCAAGGGGGCCGCAATCCGCAGTTGGTCCAGCAGGGTTTGGGTGGCCCCGATCAAGCCGGAAATCATCCCGATCAACCGCCCGTTCAACAGCGCGGTCATCGCCCGCTTCGGCCCCCCCAGACGGGCGCTTAACTCATGCCCGCAGGTGACCGGTAGGCTCGTTTCCGCCCGAATGATATCCCGCGCGGCCTGTTCATGCGCCGGATTGCGGCTGCCGAACTGCGCACATACCGCAAAGGCAGACACCGGCGCTTCCAACTGTGCCAGCGCCGCGCGCAAGCCATCCGCATCAAAGGCGGCGACCTCTGAACCGGAATGGCTATGGCCGCCGTCCAGCAGGATCACCGGATCCCCCGCCAACGCCTGATCCAGCCCCTGACGCGCAATATCGCGTTCCCGAAACCCGATAAACACCAGCCCCACCCGATCCCCCTGCCCCTGCACCAGCGCGTTGGTGGCAAGGGTGGTCGACAGGGAAACCAACGCGATATCGCCGGTTTTCGCCCCCGCCTGCGCCAGGACCTCGCGGATAGCCGCGCCAATCCCGCGCGCCAGATCATCGCGTGTTGTCAGGGACTTGGCGCTGGCGATCACTTGCGTTTCATCCTGCATCAACACCGCGTCCGTATACGTACCGCCCGTATCCACGCCCAAAAATAATGCCATGCTGTCCCCCAGTGTTTCGGGCAAAGAGCTACCCTAAGCCTTGGCCGTTGTCAGGTCTAAAAACGGCATTAAAACGGTTTCCAGCCGCCCCAACCCGTCGTTTATTTCTGCTTCGTCAAAGGCACAAAACCCGCAGAGCATGCCCTGTTGCGCCCCCCCGTCAAAGTAATAATCCGACAGCATCGGACAACTTAGCCCGGCCCCCTGCATTCTGGACCGCAAACCGGGTTCATCCACCCGCTGCGCAAATTCCAGCACGACCGACATGCCCGCGCCGTAATCCCGATAGCGCAGCCCCGCGCCAAACCGCGCGGCCAGCCCGTCCAGAAACACCTGCCGCCGCCCGCGATACAACCGGCGCATTTTGCGCACATGCCGGTGAAAGGCCCCATCCTCCATAAACCGCCCCAACACCCGTTGCGGCATAACCGACGCCCGACTGCCCCGCGCGCGCAATACCGCATGAACCCGATCCAGCAACCGATCCGGAAACACCAGATAACCAAGCCGCAGACCGCTGGAAAACACCTTGGAAAAACTGCCCAGATAAATCACCTTTTGCGCCCGATCCAGCGCCATCAGCGCCGGAACCGGTGTGCCGCTGTAACGAAATTCGCTGTCATAATCATCCTCCACAATCCAGCCCGCCCCCGCCAGATGCGCCTGACGGCGGGCGACCGGCATGGTCATGCCCCGTGGAAACTGACAGGAGGGCGTGATCACCGACACGGCCACCGGATGATCCGGCAGACAAGCCCCCGCATCATCCACAGCCAGCCAATGCCGCGGATTTCCCAACGTTTTACAGGCCTGCACCAGCACCGGATACCCGGGATTTTCAAGCGCAACCGGCGCGCCGTCCGGTGCCACGGTTTGCAGGATCAATTCCATCGCGTCACCGGCCCCTGCGGTAATGACCACCTGTTCCGGCGACACATCCACCCCGCGCCAGTCGCGCAAATGATCGGCAATCGCGCCGCACAAAACCGGATCGCCAAAGGGTTCCGCCCCTTGCATCCATCCGCCGGTTTCACTGCGTGCCACCCGCCCCACATATTGCGCCCAGAGCCGATGCGGAAAGGCACGCATATCCGGTACTCCGGGATGAAAGGGACGTGGCCCTGAACGGTCGGGAACCGGCACCGGACGCACCGTTTTGGGCGCAATCCAGCCTGCCGCCACCGTGCCGATATCACTGGCAAACACCCCCGCCCCCTGACGCGACACGGCATAGCCTTCGGCGATCAGCTGATCATAGGCCGCCAGCACCGTTGCCCGCGACACCCCGATTTCCGCCGCATAGGCGCGGCTGGCGGGCAGACGGGTTCCCGCCCCGATCCGGCCCGCACGAATGTGCTGGCTGATGGCTTCGTACAGCTGTTGAAACAACGGCTTGGTCTGGCCTGTATCCAGATCAACCGCAAGAAAGAGGGCATCCGACATAATTGGTCCGGTCTAATTTCACTAAACTGGATATTTCACCAGAACCGGAACCGGTGCAAGAGAAAGAAAAAGAGGAGAGTTAAAATGACCCTGAAAACCGAACGCACCCGTGTCAAACGCGGCAACAACCGTGCCACCTATGATCGGGAACAGATCAACGCCATTCTGGACAGCGTGCATTTTTGCCATATCGGCTATCTGCGCGCGGGCCTGCCCTTTGTCACGCCGACCCTGCAATGGCGCGACGGGGACTATGTGTATTGGCACGGGTCTTCTGCCAGTTCCACCATTCGCGGCGGGCGCGGGTTGCCGGTTTGTGTCACGGTTGCGACGATGGACGGGTTGGTGCTGGCGCGCTCGGCCTTTAACCATTCGGTGAATTATCGCGCAGTGATGTTGCTGGGCGATGCCGAACCGGTGGTTGACCCCGACGCCAAGGCCACGGCCTTGAAAACCATGGTCGATATACTCTATCCGGGCCGCTGGGACGGATTGCGCCCGATGACGGCCACCGAAATCAAGGCCACCGGCGTGTTGCGCCTGAAAATCACCGAGGCCTCCTGCAAAATCCGCACGGGCGGACCGATGGACGACGAGGCCGATTCCATCCTGCCGATCTGGGCCGGTGAAATTCCGTTGCAAACCCGTCTGCTGGACCCGATACCGGACCCGCGCAATCCCGTCGGGATGGAAGCCCCTGCGCATCTGGCGGATATTGTTCTGGGCCGCACCGCAACGTAACCCCTGTTCACGGGGGGCATTTTCCCGCAGACTGCCGCCAACAGGAGGCCCCATGACCAAACACATCACCATCACCGTAAACGACGCCATCGCCCATGTGGAAATAAACCGGCCAGAGAAAAAGAACGCGCTGAACATGGCGTTGTTTGACGAATTGGTGCTGGCAGGCGAAACCCTGATCGGGCGCGACGATCTGCGCGCGGTGGTTCTGTCCGGTGCGGGGGGGTGTTTTTGTGCCGGCATCGACACCGGCAGTTTCATGGAAATGGCCGGCAATATCGACGCCATCCGGCAAGACATCCTGACCCCGCCCGATGGCCAGCAGGCCAACCGGTTCCAGCGCCCTGTAACCGTGTGGCAGGAACTGGAAATTCCGGTAATTGCCGCAATCGAGGGCGTGGCCTTTGGTGCCGGCATGCAACTGGCGCTGGCCTGTGATTTCCGCCTGTCTGCGCCAAACGCGCGGTATTCGATCATGGAAACCCGCTGGGGGCTGATCCCGGATATGGGCCTGACGCAGAGCCTGCCCGCCCTGTTGCCCGCCGATCGGGCCAAAGAATTGATCATGACCGCGCGGGTGCTGGAAGCAGACGAAGCCCTGTCGCTGAACCTGATTACCCGTATCGAATCCGATCCGCTGGCGGCGGCGCGCGCATTGGCAACAGAGCTGGCGGCACGCTCGCCAGAGGCCATTCGCGCCAGCAAAAAGCTGGTCAATCAATGTTGGGGCTGCGGACCGGAGGGATTAAAGCTCGAGGCCGAATTACAGGCCCCGATCATCGGATCGCCAAACCAGATAGAGGCAGTAATGGCCGGCATGCAAAAACGACCGACCAAGTTTCGCTAAAAGTGGATCGCCGCGCCGTAAGCGTCCAGCACAGATTCATGCATCATTTCGGACAGGGTCGGATGCGGGAACACGGTTTCCATCAATTCCTGTTCCGTGGTTTCGAGCTTGCGCCCGATAATATAGCCTTGAATTAATTCCGTGACCTCGGCCCCGACCATATGCGCGCCCAGCAATTCGCCGGTTTTTGCGTCGAAAATCGTTTTGATCAACCCTTCCGGTTCGCCCAGCGCAATCGCCTTGCCGTTGGCCATGAACGGGAAACGACCGACCTTGATGTCCAGCCCTTTTTCCTTGGCCTGTGCTTCGGTCATCCCGACCGAGGCAATCTGCGGCTGGCAATAGGTACAGCCGGCGATGCTCTCGGGTTTGACCGGATGGGCGTGTTTGCCCGCGATCAAATCGGCCACCATCACGCCTTCGTGGCTGGCTTTATGGGCGAGCCACGGCGGCGCGGCGATGTCACCGATGGCATAAATACCCTCGGCGGCCTTGCAGAATTCATCGGTCACAATGTGGCTACGGTCCTGTTTGACGCCGGCCTGCTCCAACCCGAGGTTTTCCACATTGCCGACAATGCCGACCGCAGAAATCACCGTGTCGAAGTCCTGTTTCACCACCTTGCCATTCACCGAAATATGGGCCGCAACCGTGTTGGTGCCGCGATCCAGTTTTTTAACCATGGCCCCCTGCATGACTTTCATACCCTGCTTTTCGAACTGCTTTTTCGCCAGCGCGGCGATTTCGGCGTCTTCGACCGGCAGGATGCGGTCCATCACCTCTACCACGGTGGTTTCAGCACCCAAGGTGTTGTAAAAGCTGGCAAATTCAATACCAATAGCCCCGGACCCGATCACCAGAAGTTTCTTGGGCATATGCGGCGGGTTCAGCGCGTGTTTATAGGTCCAGACCAGTTTCCCGTCTGCCTCCAGCCCCGGCAATTCACGCGCCCGCGCGCCGGTGGCAAGGATAATATTCTTGGCTGTCAGGGTTTCGCTGCCCTTGTCCGTGGTCACCGTCAGCTTGCCGCCGCCGGCAAGTTTGGCCACACCCATGAACACCTTGATCTTGTTCTTTTTCATCAAATGGCCGATGCCGCCACTCAGCTGTGCCGCCACCCCGCGCGAACGTTTCACCACGGCTTCGAGGTCATATTCGATGCCGCTAGCCTTCAATCCGAATTCACCGGCGCGTTGCATCAGGTGGAAAACCTCGGAGGATCGCAGCAGCGCCTTGGTGGGGATACACCCCCAGTTCAGGCAGATACCGCCCAGATGTTCGCGCTCCACAATGGCCACATTCAGCCCGTTTTGCGCGCCCCGAATAGCGGCAACATAGCCCCCGGGACCAGCCCCGACCACCACAAGATCAAAGGATTTATCGGACATTCAGCGGCTCTCCACAATTTTAGTTCAACACTAAACCATATTGGTTTTTCCCTGTATGCTGGAAAAAGCAACCGGATACAACCCCATCAATGCCGCGCATGACAGGTTTGCAATCACAACATGAAATGTCGTATGTGCTTAAGCTACCTCGCCTTGAACCGGAAACACCAGGTTAAAGGCGGGACGCTCTAGGCTGCCAAAAATTCAGCCAAGGTTTCCCGATACCCGCTTTCGGTCAGGAAAACCGTTTCAGCCGACGTATTCTTACGCCCCAACGCCGCGTTCCGGTGCGGAAAACGGCCAAAGCGGCGGATCAATTCGCGATGCGCCTTTGCATGGGGCAATATCCGCACGCCGGTTTCCGGCATCCGTGATTTGATCAGACGCACACAGCGTTCCTGATCGCTCAGGCTCTCGGAATGCATCAAGGGCAGGTAATAAAACTGCCGCAAAGGTTCGGGCGTGCGCTTGTCGAATTTCGCCTCGATCGCGTAGCGGGCGGCACAACGGGCCAGTTTATCGGTGGCATAGGAACGCTTGTCCCCGCGAAACATGTTGCGGGACATCTGGTCCAGCAGGATAATCAGGGCCAGCGCCTTCTCTGGATAAACGCGCCAATCACAATACGCGCCCTCCAGTGCCTGCTCCCAATCACCCATAAATTTATCCCGGATTTTCTGATCCACGGTGTCATCCACAGCATACCAGCCCTGAGGTCCAACCTCATCCGTCCAAAATTCGAGTATTTCCTGAGCTTTTTGCATCGCCCCAGCCTCCACATTACTCGCAAGTCCCTATTGCATTCAGCAGAACGCGATTGAAAACCCACGGTCAACCCCCATTCTTACAAAAACGTTACAATCGGCACTTATTCCCCGATGTTAACGATCACGTAGAGGGGGATGGGCCTGTTTCCTCGTCTTGGGCGGCCTCTATGGCAATTTCCTGGGCAACCTCCACCGCAACCGGTGACACAATCGGGCTGACAGGGGTATAGGCGGTGGTGTCCTCGACATTGGGCGCGGCCCGTTGCGACATACGATACAGCGCATAGGCAGACATCGCCCCGAGCATCACCCCGAGATACACAAAAAAACCGCTGGGCGAATAGGCCGACATCAACCAGCCCACAATCAACGGGCCGGTAATCGCGCCAATACCGTTCACAAAGATCAACCCGCCAGAGGCCGCCGCCATATCATCGGGTTCCAGAAAGTCATTGGTATAGGCCAGATACAGCGAATACAGCGGCGTAGATACCCCGCCCACCATAAAACCGGCCACCAAACGGGCATTTGGATTGTCGACAAAGGGCAGCACCGCAAAACAGGCAACCGCCCCAACCGTTGCCGCGATCACAATCAGGTGGCGTCGATCCATCCGGTCCGAAAGCCAGCCAATCGGATATTGCAACAGCATCCCGCCCAGATAAATAGACGCCGCAAACAGCGCAATTTCACCGGTCCCCATACCCACCGCACTGCCATAAACCGCCGCCATACCGAACATCGCGCCAAACACTCCGCCAAGCAGGAACGACCCGACAACCCCCAAGGGCGAGGCAAGATACAGGTCCTTCAGGGTCATCGGTTTGGTGGTTTGAAATACAGGTGCCGGGCTGACCGACAGCAAAATCGGGGCAAAAGACAGCGATACCGCCACCGAAATAATCACAAACAGCGTGTAACCGGATGTGTCCACCATGCTCAGCAGCCCTTGCGCCACCACAATGCCCATCATCTGTACGATCATATAGGCCGAGAGCGCCTGCCCGCGGGTTTCGTTGCTGGCGCTATCGTTCAGCCAACTTTCGGACACGACATATACGCCGGAATAGCAAAAACCGACGATGATCCGCAGCACAAACCAGCTGATCTGATCCGGCAAGGCAGCAAACAGAATCAACGCCGCCGAAATGAATGACGCCAGCGCCGCAAACACCCGCACATGCCCGACCCGGCGGATAAGATGCGGGGTTAATCGCGAGCCGCCCAGAAAGCCGATGAAATAGGCCGACATGATGATCGACAGCGCCGTGGTGGAAAAACCCTCTGCCGCGCCGCGAATGCCCAGCAACGTGCCATGCACCCCATTGCCCAACAGCAGCAGAAAAATACCCAGCAAAAGCGCCCAGGCGTGTTTTACGATATATAACATGGTGTGAACCCTGATCAGAACGACAAGGGTTCAGCATAGCCGATCGGCAAATATTCACTCGCCCAGACACGACACTTTACGGGTCGTTTCCTTCAGGCAGCAGCAGCGAGCTATCACCATAGGAAAAGAACCGATACCCGTTTGCAATCGCATGTTGATAGATATCGCGGATTTCTTGCGATCCCATTAACGCGCTCACCAGCATCATCAGGGTGGATTTGGGCAGGTGAAAATTGGTAATCAATCCATCCGCCACCCGAAAATCAAACCCCGGTGTGATGAAAATATCGGTCTCGCCAACCCACGCGGCGATTTCGCCGGTTTCACGTGCTGCCGTTTCCACCAGACGCAGCGCGGTTGTCCCGACCGGAATCACCCGCCCGCCGGCGGCTCTGGTGTTGGCAATGGTCTCTGCGGCTTCGGACGACACCCGCCCCCATTCCGCATGCATTTTATGGTCGGAAATATCATCGGTTTTTACCGGCAGAAACGTGCCGGCCCCGACATGCAGGGTCACATGGGTTGTCTTCACCCCTTGCGCGCGCAATTGATCCAGCAACGCCTGATCGAAATGCAAAGACGCCGTTGGCGCGGCCACGGCCCCGCTGTGTTTGGCGAAAACCGTTTGGTAATCCTGTTTGTCCTGCGCATCGGCTGCGCGTTTGGCGGCGATATAGGGCGGCAAGGGCATCGCCCCGAGCCGCGCAATGGCGGTGTCAAAATCCGCACCCGTCCGGTTAAACCGCAACCGGATTCCGTCTGGCCCCTTGCTCAGGACATCGGCCTGCAATTCGGCATCAAAAACGATGGTTTCGCCCATTTTCACCCGCCGCCCCGGCTTGGCCAGTGCCAGCCAGTCCCCTGCGCCGTCGCACGACAGGAGCGTCACCTCCACCTTGGCAAATGTTTCGCCGTTATCGGACAGGCGCCTGCGCTGGCCAAACAGGCGCGCGGGGATCACCCTGGTGTCATTCAACACCAGCAAATCACCGGCCCGCAGGAAATCCGGCAGATCGTGGAAATGATGGTCGTTCAAGGTTGAACCATGCGCAACCAGCATCCGCGATGCCGGACGCGGGCTGGCGGGACGCAGGGCGATCAACTGATCAGGCAGGTCGAAATCAAAATCAGAAAGTTTCATATCCGCCCCATGCCCCAACCGGCCCCCACATGCAAGGTAAACTCAGCGCAGGTCTTTTGCATCGGTTTCCATTTTCTTCTTTTTCTGTTTTTTTGCAGGGGGCTTTGCCGCTTTGCCTGCTGTGGATTTTTTGGCCACCTTGTCCCCGCCAGCGGTTATCGGCACCGGCACCTTGCGCCGGAATATTTCGCGAAACACCCCCGGTGTCAGGATCGACAGCGGATTTACCGTCACCTTGGGGTCATCAGCCGACCCCGTCATCCGATAGGTAAAACTGAACAGGCCTTCACCCTTCCTGCGGCCAGACAACTTGCGAAAGACCCGTTCAAACAGGCCGTTCACCGCATAAAGCGGCGTGGTGACGCCCTCAAAATCAACCGTTCGACTGGTGCTGTTATACCAACCATCCAACGTCATCCCCATGGATGGCCCCACCGCCGAAATATCCTTGAGCTGCACCCCGTTCGGGCGCATCAGAAAATGGCCATCCACAGTGGTGAAATGGATGCCTTCGCCTTCGAGCTGCTGTAAGATACCGACAACCGAAATCCCGTTCAGCAACCCCGCCATTGCCGAGGTGCTGGTCATACGGGTGCGCTTGACCTCTAGTGAACCATCATATTCGCCGGCTTTGGCGCGCGGGTTTATCACCACCCACATATCGCCGCCATAAACGTTTTCCATAAAACCCGCTGAGGCAAGCACCCGCCCCGCGTCCTTGGCCCGGATATCAAAGGCAGTACCGTATTTATGCGGCAGCAGCTTGCCCGTAATGCGCGTCCCGCCATTTACCCGCCCGCTAAAGGTGCCGTTGATACCCTTGCCCGGGCGCAATTTGGCGGTGAAATCCGTAAGCGCCAGACCGGAAATAATCGTGAGCCGATCCAGCCGGATATCCACCGGACTCCCCCCCGTCGTATCGCCGCCGGTGCCCTCCCCGATGTTGAAATTACGTAAATCCGCCGTGCCACCGGCAAGGGTGATGCGGGCATTGCCTTTGGAAACCATATCAATATCGGCCGCCGAATCGAGCCAGCGCCCCGCCTGCAATTCGCGCAACTTCAAGGCCTGCATCGCACCGTTTTGACGAAAGGTGATTTTCCCCGCAGCTTTCATTCCCGGTGCCGTAAGCGCCACCAGATCTACCGTTGGCACCGCACCAAAACTGCCCTTCAGCGTCAGTTTCCCCGCCGTTTTGGGGCTTTTGTTCCACTGCAAGGCCGGCACCCTGAGCCGGGCACCAACCAGATTGGATTGCACCGTATAGGTCGGGGTCTGGCCCTTTTTGATTTTCACCAAAACCCTGGCCAGTGTTTCCCCGGCAATGGACCCCTTGGGCAGCGTGATCCCCAACCCGCGCAGGTTTTTATCCGACAACCCGACCAAGGCCTCCACAAGGCTGCCCTTGCGGGACAACGGCCCGAAACCAAGGGTCCATTTCGCCTGCATCGGCACCCCGTCAAGGGTCACCGGGCCATTCATTTTCAACCCTTTTTCATTGGCCTGCACAACCAATCCCTGCCCGCGCAGGATATGCCCTTTGATCAAGGTCTCGCTTTTCAGATTTCGCACCTTGACGGTAGCATTGAACAGAATGTCCTTGGGCTTGGCATCTTTGCTCAGGGCCACTTGCAAATCCCCCGTGACACGGACATCCCCCGTGGCCACATCCGGACTCAGGCCGACCTTTTGCAAAAATTGAAATTTCTCCACATCCAGCAAATGCAATGCCGCCTGCACGCCGCCCGTGGCCTCCAGCCTGATCTGCCCGATGGCTGGACGCGACTGGATATCCGGTATGTAAAAACTGCCTTTGACCAAATCCACGCGGGTATTGTCCGGCGCGATCAGGTGGCCTTGCTGAATGTCGATGCGCAGGTCTTTGTTGGTCAGATAACCAAACCCGTAGGCATTGCGCAGTTCCGGCATGGTTTTCATAAACCGGACCTGTGCGTCTTCCACCTCGAAATTAAAGGCATAGGTGAATTTCCCGCCTTTGGACCGCAGCCCGCCACGAAAATTATTGACCCGACCGTTCTGGATATTTTCCACCAGCCACTTGCGGGTTCTAGGGATCGCTTTCAGCGGCCAGAACGCCATAATCCGGCCCCGATCCACCGAATTGATTTCAATGTCATAGCGGTTCACCCAGTAATCCGGTTCGGCCACCGATTTGCCGCTCACGTGATACACGCCATCGCCGTCATGCACGGTCATCGCGCCGACCTCGATGGTCAGCGGCGCAAACGACAACCGGTAATCAACTGAAACCGCATCGAGTTTCAGCGTTTCCGCAAAGAGTTTCGGACGGGTCAATTCAAGTTTATCAAACCGGAATTGCCCGCTCATGGAGAGCACAGCCCCGTCAGGCCCCCGCTGTAAACTGGCATATCCCTCGGAACGCAACCTCCCCGCCGAGGTATCGACCGTAACCTGGGTGAAACTCAGCCGGTCCTGATTTTTGTCATAGGAAAAATAGACTTTGGCCTGATCAAACGCCACGGGAACGCTGCGCGGCGTTTGGCGCAGCTGGCCTTGGCCCAAATCCAGAACCCCGTTCAAGGCCCCCACCACCCCGCGCTGATCGACGGTGGCTGTCAGGGACCCCGACACCCGCGTATCCAGCATCCGCAGCCAGTCCAATGCGCTGACCATATCGGCGATGTCTTCGGGAATGGAATTGGCAAACTGCAACCGGAAATCCGCTTGCTTTTCCCCGATCCGGTGTTTCGCCACGGCAATAATCCGGGTCTTTTCGCCAAGGCCGACACCCACCTCGACCTCTGCACGCAGGGCAAATTCATCCCCCTGCCGCGTAAGCGCCAGCAAGCTGTCAGACACCTGCCAGGCGCGGCCACTGCGTTTGTCCTGAATGCTCACACGGGTGTCGCGCAGCGCAATGGTTTGCAGCCGCTTGAATTCATCGCGCCCCAACAGCTCATCCAACTGCCCCAGCAAATCATCCTCGAAAACGATTTCACCCGCATCCGTCAACCGTAAAACATGAATAGACCCGTCCAGTTCGCGCACCAGCCGGATCCGCGCACCCCGAATTTCCACATCCGACGGCGCAATCGTGCCGCGCACCAAATTCATCAAGGAAAAATCGGTGCGGATTTCAGGCACTTTCAACAGGGTCCTATTATCCGCCCCGCGCAAGGTGACCTCTTTTAAGATCACCCGATTGGCCAGCCCGCCGACCCCCGACCCAAGGCTGATCCCCCCGATTGACAGGGTCTCCCCCGACAGCCGCGCATTGATTTGACGTGCCACATAGGTTTCCAGCTGTGGCAAAGACAACGGCCCACGCGCCACCAATAGCTGCAAGCCCCCAACGGCCAGCACCACAATCACCGCCAGCCCCATTGCCAAAGACAACAAGCCAACAAGAAAATGTCGCGTCCAGATCAAAACCCACTCCTGTAGAACAGCATGGCCATGCGACCCTGCTCCCTTTCCATTTAGGCCGTCAGCAGCTAAATTGCCAATATCAAACCCGTGAAACCCCTCAGGTTCTTAAAGGATACCCCGAATATGCCGGAAATAGGAAAAATCTTGCCGAGTTTTACCCTGCCATGCGTCACAGCAGACGGCGAAAAAACCGTGAGCCTCGCTGATTTTACCGGCAAACCGCTGGTGATCTTCTTCTATCCGCGCGACGACACGCCGGGCTGCACACGCGAGGCAGGGGAATTCACCCAAATGCGCAGCGAATTCGATCGGCTCGGGGTGCAGATTCTGGGCGTCAGCAAAGACAGCGTAAAATCCCACGCCAAGTTTATTGCCAAACACAACCTGACAATCGGCCTGCTTTCTGATGAAAACAGCGATTTTTGTGAACGCATGGGGGTTTGGGGTGAAAAGAAAATGTACGGAAAAACCTTTATGGGCATCACCCGCAGCACCTTTCTGATCGACAGCACCGGCATACTGCGCCACGTCTGGCCCAAGGTCAAAGTCCCCGACCACGTGGCCGAGGTTCTGGAACAAGTCCGCAGCCTATGACCCAAACCCTGTGTGAACGGGCCGTCGATATTCTGCAAACCGCGGATCCGGCCGAAAAAACCGCAAAATCCATTCGCGTGGCAAAACAATGGTTTGCCGCACGCGATGTCGGCACCCCCATGCCCATCGGCCAATGCACGCCACCGCCCTTTCCTGCACGCCCCGAATTCCCCCGCTTGCTCCCCCCCAACCAGGTGCCCCGCCGCCGTCCCGGCACCGAAAAAGGCCGCATTGCGCTGCTGCATGCCATCGCCCACATCGAACTGAACGCGGTCGATCTGCATTGGGATATCATCCCCCGCTTTGCCCATATCAAAATGCCCTTGGGTTTTGTCGATGACTGGGTAAAATCCGCCGCCGAAGAAGCCAAACACTTTGGCCTGCTCAACGACCGGCTCGCGGCCATGGGTTCCCATTATGGCGCGCTGGACGCCCACGCCGGTATGTGGCGCGCCGCCGAAGACACCGCCGAAGATTTCCTTGGTCGCCTTGCCATCGTCCCCATGGTGCTCGAGGCCCGTGGCCTGGATGTGACCCCCGGCATGATCAAAATGTTCCAAAGCACAGGCCAAAAGGAAACCGTCAAAACACTGGAACTGATCTACGCCGAAGAAGTCGGCCATGTAGCCTATGGCTCCAAATGGTTCCATTTCCTCTGTGGCCGTCACGATCTGGACCCCAAAGAAGAATTCCACCGGCTCGTCCAACAATACTTCCCCGGCGGCCTAAAGCCCCCTTTCAACGACGAAAAACGCGCCGAGGCCGGAATCCCGCTGGATTTCTATTGGCCCATGGTGAAAGAGAATTAACCCCTGTTCATCTTCGAATTCGCCTAAATATCCCCGCCGGAGGCATTATAACTTTTATGCCTCCGGCGGGGATATTTGACCGAATTCGAAATTATAAGGGCATCATGGTTGTGGATTTGATTTCTTCCATCGACAACAGGGCGGTAACGTTGAAGATTTTCACCTCTGCAATCAGCGCCTGATAAAACGTGTCATAGGCACGGGCGTTTTTGACGCGCACCTTCAGAATATAATCGATATCCCCGGCAAGCCGGTGCGCTTCCATTACCTCGGGACGTGCACGCAGGGTTTGCAGGAACCGCGCCTGCCAATCACTGTCATGTTCCGATGTGCGCACCAACACAAAGAAGCAAGCTTCCAGCCCCAGTTTTTCCGGGTTTAACAAAACTGTCTGGTGTTCGATCACACCGGCCTTGCGCAGCTTGCGAATCCGGTTCCAGACCGGTGTCTTGGAAGACGCGACTTTGCGGGCAATTTCATCAAGCGACTGTCCGGCATCTGCTTGCAGCTCTGCAAGGATTTTCCGGTCCAGTGCATCAAGTTGGTCTGGCATAATCTCTCCTCTTCCCTGCGGGGAATTTTATCTTTCAATTTAGCGACACTGTCGGACTATTATTCTACTTTTTCGTGCCATATTGGCTAACTCTTGGGAAAATGTTCTATTGCACTCAGCAACGAGGAGTCAAGAACATGTCCAAACCAAAGCCCCTTCAAATCCTGACCGCCAATCATCTGACCCGTGGAGACGTCATTTACTGGAGCGGCCACAAATGGTCCAATGACCCGGCCTCCGCGCTTCTTTTTTGTTCTGAAGAAAGGGCAAAGGAGGCTTTGAATCAGGTCCCCCACGCGATCGCCGTCGGGCCTTATCTGGCACCGGCAGAGGCCATCGACGGGAAAGCCCGCCCACTGCATTTTCGCGAGATCTTTCGCAGTCTTGGCCCGTCCAACTATCGGCACGGCAAACAGCAAGAGGCCCGTCATGTATAATTATACCGATTTTGACCGTGCTTTTGTGGGGCAGCGCAATCACCAGTTTCGCGCCCAGATCGCTCGCCGCATCAGCGGGGCATTGACCGAGGATGAATTCAAACCCCTGCGCCTGATGAACGGGGTCTATTTGCAATTGCACGCCTATATGCTGCGCGTGGCAATTCCCTATGGCACGCTGAACAGCGCGCAAATGCGCAAGCTGGCGGAAATTGCGGACCGCTGGGACAAGGGGTATGGCCATTTCACCACCCGCCAGAATATTCAGTTCAACTGGCCTGCGCTCACCGATATTCCCGATATGCTCGACGCCTTGGCCGAGGTGGGGATGCACGCCATCCAGACATCGGGGAACTGTGTGCGCAACGTGACGGCGGATCATTTTGCCGGGGCCGCTGCGGATGAAATTGCCGATCCGCGCCCAACGGCGGAATTGTTGCGACAGTGGTCCACCGACCATCCGGAATTTGCCTTTTTGGGGCGGAAATTCAAGCTGGCGGTGAGCGGATCAACGGTAGATCGGGCCGTTTTACAAGCCCATGATGTGGGCCTGCAAATCGTCCGTCAGGGCAACGAGCGCGGGTACCGCGTGTTGGTGGGCGGCGGCTTAGGGCGCACACCGATGCTTGGCAAGCTGTTGCGCGCCTTTTTGCCCGAAGCGGATTTGCTGCCTTATGTGGAGTCGATTTTGCAGGTGTTCAACACACTGGGACGCCGCGACAACAAATACAAGGCGCGGATCAAATTTGCGGTGCACGAACACGGAATCAACGCCATCCGCAAACAGGTAGAGGCCCGTTTCAGCCAGCAACGCCACACATTTGCAGGCAATGACAGGCAGGTTTACCGGAGAATCAAAGCCGATTTCGCCCCGCCTGTCTTTAAAGACGCCCCGCTTGACACCTATGAAGCCGAGCGCAGGAACAATCCGGTTTTTCGTGCATTTACCGACACCAACCTGACCCCGCACCACGCTGCCGGATATACCCTTGTGACGGTTTCGCTCAAGGCGCATGGCCAGACGCCGGGGGATGCCAGTGCAGTGCAAATGCGGCTGCTGGCGGATTTGGCACAACAGTATGGGCACGATGAATTGCGCATCAGCCACGAGCAGAATGTGATCCTGCCCCATGTGCACAAATCCGATCTGCCCGCCCTGTTCGCACGCCTGCGGCACGCCGGTCTGGCCACGGCAAATGTCGGGTTGGCCTCTGATATGATCGCCTGCCCCGGCATGGATTACTGCGCCTTGGCGACGGCACGCTCCATTCCAATCGCCCAACAAATCGCCCGCCGTCTGCAAACACGCGAACGCGAGGTCGGGCCACTCAAGATTAAAATATCCGGTTGCATCAATGCTTGCGGGCATCACCATCTGGGCCATATCGGCATTCTGGGGTTGGAAAAATCCGGCAAGGAAAGCTATCAAATTACCCTTGGTGGCGATGCCGGCAACAGCGCCGCGATTGGCGAACGCATGGGCCCGGGGTTCGCCTATGACCAGATCATTCCCGCTGTGGATCGTCTGATCGACGCCTATCTGGAACTGCGCGCCACAGCGGAGGAAAGCTTCTTGCAAGCTTACCGCCGTTTGGGGAGCGCCCCGTTCAAGCGGGCGTTGTATCCCGAAACACGCCTTGCAGCGGAGCTGTGCCATGCCCTTTGAAACGCCTCTCCCCCCGCTGGCGGACCGTGCGGCACTGTTGAACCGGCGCTATCGTCATCAGGCGGCAATGCCGGTGTTGCGGGCGGCTCTGGCCGATCCGTTGTTGGGGAAAACCGCCCTTGTGTCGTCCTTTGGCGCGGAATCGGTGGTGTTGCTGCACATGATTTCTGTGCTGCATCCCGCAACACCGGTGCTGTTTATCGATACGCAAATGTTGTTTGCCGAAACCCTGACCTATCAACAAGCCCTCTGTGCGCAGCTGGGCCTGCACGATGTGCGGGTGATCCGCGCCGATCCGGCACAGTTGCGCAAACGTGATCCCTTCGGGCGGCTGCATATGGCACTGCCGGATGAATGCTGTGCCTTGCGTAAAACCGAACCGCTGGAACAGGCCCTCGCCGACTTTGACACATGGATCACCGGCCGCAAGCGATTTCAATCGGGCAAACGTGCCGGTTTGACCTTGTTCGAGACCGACCAAAACCGTTTGAAAATCAATCCCCTGTCCCGCTGGCGGCCACAGGATGTGGCAGATTATATCGACAATAACGCCCTGCCCCGCCATCCGCTGGTGGCGCAAGGGTATCCATCAATCGGCTGCGCCCCCTGCACCAGCAAGGTAAAAACAGACGAAGACGCACGCGCGGGCCGGTGGCGCGGACGGGAAAAAACCGAATGCGGCATTCATTTTGACAAGAGGCCAAATCCATGACGATCATCGTAACCGATACAGGGTTCCACACAGACGACTGGCGGGCGGGCTGGCAGGACTGGGGCGAATGCCTGTCCCCCGACAAGGGACTGGACCTTCCCAACACCCTGACGGCAGACCGGTTGCAGAATGTTTTGCCCGAACTGGCGATAATCCGCATTGCCTTTCCCCGTTTTGACGACGGGCGCGGCTTTACCCTTGCGCGGGACTTGCGGTTGGCGGGGTATCGCGGGCGTCTGCGGGCCTGTGGACCTTTGCTGGCGGATCAATACACCATGCTGCGCCGTTGCGGTTTTGACGAGGTTGAGATAGATCAAAGCTTGGCGCTGCGCCAGCCGGTAGAAGACTGGAAATTCCGCACAGGTTGGCGCGAATACGACTATCAAAACCGATTGCGCAAGGCCGGCTGATCCGTCAATGTCGCCATGCAATATATTAAAGGACGCCCCGATGAGCAAAGACACCGCAACCGCCCCCGCCACAGAGCGTGCCAAACCGGTTTTGCCGGATGCCCAGACCGTCACCAAAGTTACCCATTACACCGACCGGTTGTTTTCCTTTCGGCTGACACGGCCACGATCGCTGCGGTTCCGGTCCGGTGAATTCGTGATGATCGGTCTCTTGGGCGATAATGGGAAACCGTTGTTGCGGGCCTATTCGATTGCCTCGCCCAGCTGGGACGAAGAACTGGAGTTCTATTCGATCAAGGTACAGGACGGGCCGCTGACGTCCAAATTGCAGAACATTCAGGTCGGCGACGAGGTCATCGTGCGCCCGAAACCTGTCGGCACGCTGGTGCTGGACGCATTGCTGCCGGGTAAACGGATGTATTTCATTGCCACCGGCACCGGCATTGCGCCCTTTGCCTCGTTGATGCGCGACCCGGATCTGTATGAACGCTATGACGAAGTCATCATGTGTCACACCTGCCGCGAGGTCGCGGAATTGAAATACGGGGCCGATCTGGTTGCCTCGCTAGCGGATGATCCGTTGATCGGGGAATTTGTCGGCGACAAGCTGCGCTATTATCCAACCACCACGCGCGAAGAAAGCCCGAAAATGGGCCGCGTTACGGAAAAAATGAAAGACGGCTCCCTGTTTACCGATCTGGGGCTGGTGCCTCTGGATCCCGCCAATGACCGGGTGATGATTTGCGGATCAATGGGATTGAACACCGACGTCAAGGAAATCTGCGAAGCAGCCGGCCTGACCGAAGGATCCAACAGCCAGCCGGCCGAATTTGTGCTTGAGAAAGCCTTTGTCGGCTAGGGGCAGAACGTGAATGCGCAGCATCCCGCGCAACTTGCGGGACTGCGACATTCTGGCACATTCGTGCTATACAACATCATGAAATCCTCTTAATGAGGCATCAGAGGACGAATTACAGTCCTCAGATTCAAACTCATCACGGGGAAAATGATGACTGTTGTAAAAGAGCCCAGCTTTCGGGAATCCACTGAAATTATGTTCAACCGGGCGGTACGCCTGATGGATCTTTCGCCCGGGCTGGTCGAAAAAATTCGAATTTGTAACGCCACCTACAGAGTCAGCTTTGGCGTGCGGTTGCGCGGGGATATCCACACGTTTACCGGATATCGGTCGGTGCATTCCGAACACATGGAGCCGGTCAAGGGCGGCATCCGGTTTGCCACAAGCGTGAACCAGAACGAGGTCGAGGCCCTCGCCGCGTTGATGACCTATAAATGTGCGCTGGTAGAGGCCCCGTTTGGTGGCTCCAAAGGCGGCTTGTGCATCAATCCGCGCGATTGGGAACCCCATGAAATGGAACAAATCACCCGCCGCTTTGCCTATGAGCTGATCAAGCGGGACTTGATCCATCCGGCCCAGAACGTCCCCGCCCCGGATATGGGAACCAGCGAACGTGAAATGGCATGGATTGCGGACCAGTACCAGCGCATGAATACCACCGACATCAACGCCCGTGCCTGTGTGACCGGCAAGCCGCTCAGTGGCGGCGGGATTGCCGGACGGGTCGAGGCCACAGGCCGCGGCGTGCAATACGCGCTTCAGGAATTTTTCCGCCACCCCGAAGACATGGCCATGGCCGGCCTGACCGGTACGCTTAAGGGCAAGCGTGTCATTGTGCAGGGTCTGGGGAATGTGGGCTATCACGCGGCAAAATTCCTGTCCGAACAGGACGGGGCCAAGATCATCGCCGTGCTGGAATTTGACGGGGCGATCACCAACCCCGACGGCATCAATATCGAAGCCTTAAAGCAACATATTCTGGCAACCGGCGGGGTGAAATCCTTTGATGGCGGCACTTATCATGCGGATGGTGGACCCTGCATGGAGCTGGAGGCCGATATTCTGGTGCCCGCCGCCATGGAAGGCGCGATCAACCTGACCAATGCCGACAATATCAAAACCCCGCTGATCATCGAAGCCGCCAATGGCCCTGTCACTGCCGGAGCCGATGAAATCCTGCGCAACAAGGGCGTGGTGATTATCCCGGACATGTACGCCAATGCCGGCGGTGTGACGGTATCCTATTTCGAGTGGGTGAAAAACCTCAGCCACATCCGGTTTGGCCGCATGCGCCGCCGTCAGGAGGAAAACCGCCATCGGCTGTTGATGGACGAATTGGAACGGATCACCGGCAAATCCCTGTCGCCGGAATTCCGGCAAGACTACCTGCACGGGGCCGACGAACTGGAACTGGTGCGCTCCGGTCTGGAGGACACCATGCGCGGGGCCTATCAGGCGATTTCCGCCATGCTGCATTCCCGCGATGACGTCACAGACATGCGCACAGCCGCGTTTCTGGTATCCATTGCACGGGTCGCCAAAAGCTACCAAACCAAGGGCTTGTAGGCTCCGTCCCCGGCGGTTAGGCTGCCGGGGATTTCCACCTGCGGGACACCCCATGACACCCCCACAAAACAACAGGCCCCTTGCCGGGGTTTTCTGGATGCTGCTGACGGGTTTTCTGTTTGTCGGTGTGACCATTCTGGTAAAAATGAACGGCACCCACCTGCCAGCGGCGCAATCCGGTTTTATCCGCTATCTGATCGGGGTTGTCCTGTTGCTGCCGCTGTTTGCGCAGATGCGAAACACCAAAATCACCCCCCGCCAATGGAAGATGTTTACCGCACGCGGGTTCACCCATGCCTTTGGTATTATCGGCTGGTTTTTCGCCATGACCCAAATCCCCGTGGCCGAAGTTACCGCCCTTGGCTATATGTCCCCGATTTTCGTCACCCTTGGCGCGTTCCTGTTTTTGGGCGAACGCCTCGCCGCCCGCCGCCTGATTGCGGTCGGGTTGGCGTTACTGGGCGCGCTGATCATTTTGCGGCCCGGATTTCGTGAAATCGGTCCCGGCCATCTGGCGATGATGCTGACGGCGGTGTTTTTTGCCGGCTCCTATTTGCTCGGCAAACAGCTCACCGATGAAACCAGTCCGGCGGTGATGGTGTTGATGCTGTCGATTTTCGTACCCATCGGTCTGTCCCCGATGGCGCTTTATGGCTGGGTCACGCCGACCGGCCCCGAGCTGCTCACCCTGACCGGCGTCGCGGTTCTGGCCACCACGGGGCATTATACCATGTCCAAGGCCTTTCAGGCCGCGCCCATCACCGTCACCCAACCGGCGAGCTTTCTGCAACTGGTCTGGGCGATCCTGCTGGGGGCGCTGCTGTTTGATGAACCCGCCGATGTCTGGGTGGTTCTGGGCGGTGTCTGTATCATGGGGTCCGTGGTATTCATCAGCTGGCGCGAGGCCACGTTAAAACGAAAGCAACGCGCCACTGCTGCCATGAACCATCAGTAGGCCGCCTTATACTCCGCCAAAAGGAGACCACCAAAATGACAAAAAACTGGATTGCCGTTGCCAGCGCCGAACATGTCCGCATTGGGCGTGACGGCGGGTTTATGCAGGTCAATCACGGCAAATTGGCCCCGCTGAAACGAATTCATGCCGGCGATGTGCTCGTCTATTATTCCCCCACCGAAGTACTGCGCAAACCGGATGATTTGCAGAGCTTCACCGCGCTGGGGCTGGTCAAACCGGTTGACCCGTATCAGGCCAGCATGCACGGCGGGAAATTCCACCCCTTTCGGCGGGATGTCGAGTGGATCAAGGCGCTGGAAACCAAAATCCGGCCCCTGCTGGACCATCTGGAATTTACCCGTGGCAAAACCAACTGGGGCTATCAAATGCGTTTTGGTTTGTTTGACATCAGCCGCGCGGATATGGAAACCATCGCCGCCGCCATGGGCGTGGCTACGCTTCCGGCCCCATAGAGCGTTCCAGAATCATCACATCGATCATATCCGCCATTGCCTTGGCCTGCGCCGGTTGGGTTGCCCCGCCAATGCCCAGCCGTTTGCCGATCCGCCAGTACAGGCCCGGTGCCCAGGCGTTGCCCACCGGTTCCTGCATCCGTACCAGAAATCCGTTTGACGGCTTGAAGGCAAACAACCCGCGATCCACTTCCAGCATGTTGTAAAGCGCGCAAATTTCCTTGCCGCGGCTGTCAAACAAGCCCTCCCTGGTCAGGTACAAGCCGTTTTTCGTCACCCGCAAATTCCACTGGGCCTGCCAAAGGAATGCCAGCGCCACCAGCGGAAACAAAACCTTCGCAAGCAGCGATTCCGGCGGGTGGAAAAAACTGACATAGGCCAGCAACACCCCCACCAGCGACAACACAATCACGCCAAACCAGCGGCGGCCCAAGGAAGGTTCGAGTTTGGCGAGGATTTCGGTCATGGTCGGCCTTTTTCTATGCTGCAACTGTTTGGCAGAAGTGGACGTAAAAAGTCAATGGCGGCAACCTACCCAACCAGGGGAATCGCATGACCATCACACGCGGAGTATCTGAAGAAGGTAGCGATTATTCCATCCTGCCTTTTTACGCATGACGCGCAGGGATTTTTTGTCTTTTGCTTTGTTGAGCAGGTTCATCGCCATGTGCTTGATGACT
>CAMZLM010000138.1 GCA_947311485.1 uncultured Paracoccaceae bacterium | reverse complement strand
CCCGCCGAGCAGGAACGGCAGATGGATCGAACCTTGATTGGCGGCGGCATAGGCGCGGATACCGCGGGTGGAAACCCCGTCCCAGATCAGCGGCGAGGTGGAATTGAAATTGCCCATGATGACACAGTTCCGGTCCACGAAATCGGTGCCAAACAGGATGCGGCACATTTGAATGCTGTCCTCGGCCCGTTCGGGGGCGGTGATAGATCCCAGAAAGGCACGGTCGGAGTAGTGCATGTGGGCATACACCATATCCAGATGGCGTTTGTTCACCGGAATATCCGTCGGTTCACAGATGGTACCGCCGGAGTGGTGCAGCCATGGGCTGCTTTGGGCCAGTTTCACGAAGTTTTCGAAATCCTGCATCGTGCCGTATCGTCGCCCTTTGTCCAGATCCATTACAAAAGGTGACCCATAGGCAGGGGCGAAAACGGTCGCATCGCCGCCGATTTGCACGGATTTGGCCGGATTTCTGGCGTGCTGGGTGAAATACGGCGGGGCCGTTTTCAGCAGGTCGCGGATCAGACCGTGTTCGAATTTGATGTTCCATGCTGTGGCGGAAACCTCGGTTACCTTGCCACCGGCCTGTTTGAACAGGCGCACGGTTTCAGGATCGTCGCGGAACTCGATGCCGATTTCGGCCAGTATCCGGTCGGCCCCCTGTTCGATACGGATCAGGCTTTCTTCGTTCAGCAGATCATAGGGCGGAATTTTGCGCGTGATGAAGGGCACATACATATGCGGGTTTTGGCCGGGCGCGCTGCTGCGCTTGTTGCCACGCTTGCGACGCTGTGGGGGGGAGGGTGCCATGGGAATACCTTCGTGCCAGATAGAATCGACACCACTGTCGATATAAAAAACACCTCTGTCAATACGCTTGTCGCCGTGCGGTGTGTCGGCTAGACTGTGTCGATGGAAAACGTGGTAAAATCAAAATCAAAATCGGGGCCGGAAACTGTGCGGCGCGGCTCCGAGGCTCTCTGGCTGCAGGCGGCCTTTGATATGCTGGTGGAGTCCGGTGTCGAGGCCGTAAAGGTCATGCCGTTGGCCAAGGCGCTGGGCCTGTCGCGCAGCGGCTTTTACTGGCATTTCGAGGACCGCGAGGCCCTGCTCGAGGCCTTGTTGCAGATGTGGGGGGCCAAGAACACCGGCAATCTGGTGCGCCAAACCCAAGCCTATGCAGAGAGCATCACCGAAGCCATGTTCAACCTGTATGATTGCTGGCTGGATGATGATCTGTTTGACACACGGCTGGATCGGGCTGTGCGGGGCTGGGCGCATCATGATCCGGCAGTACAAGCGCGGATCGATCAGGCGGATGCGTTGCGCAAGGCTGCCATTATGGAGATGTTCCAGCGGTTCGAGTACACAGTTGCAGAGGCCGAGGTTCGGGCGATGACGGTATTGTACACACAGGTCGGTTATATTTCGATGCGGGTACAAGAACCGCTTGCTGATCGTATCAACCGAATGCCGGAATATGCGGCAGTTTACACAGGACAAACGCCGACAATGGCGGAAATCAAGCGGTTTCGCGCGCGCCACAAGGTTTGAATGTCGCAAACTTTCGTGCGTCAACCGGATGATTGTGACAGTCCTATCCGCGACGCGTGGTAAAGGTTGAGGGACAGGCGGATTATGGCTAATTGATTGTTACAATCACACCGGAGGAAAGAACATGAACCTGACCCAAGCCGATGATTTTTTGCGCGAAAGCGAGACTTTGTTTCAGGTTCTGCTCCCGTTGACGGAGGCTGATTTTGATACCGTGACCGGCTTCAAAGGCTGGACCATCAACGATGTGCTGGTGCATCTGTATTTCTGGAACCGTGCGGCAGACATGAGCGCCTTTGAGCCGGATACCTTCACCGTCCTGCTGGAAAAAGTTATGGTGGCCTTTGCGGCGGGCAAGGGGTTGCGCGGGCTGGAAAACGCCACGATTTCCGAACGCGGCATTGAGTTGCGGACCGCGTGGATATCGCAAGCCCGTGATATGGCTGAACGCTGGCGCGACATGGACCCGAAAAAGCGCCTCGCCTGGGCCGGTCCGCCGATGTCGGCGCGGTCTTCTATTACGGCACGGCAGATGGAAACCTGGGCGCATGGGCTCGAGGTATTCGATTGCCTCGGGCTGGAGCGTCCCGAAAGTGACCGCATCCGCAATATTGTGGTGTTGGGAGTAAATACTTTTGGTTGGTCGCATCAGGTGCACGGGCTGGAGGTACCGGATACCATGCCGCATCTAGTATTGATTGCGCCGTCAGGTGAGGTGTGGGAATATGGCGATCCGGTGGCCGGTGAAATTACCGGCCCTGCCGTAGATTTCGCGGCTGTGGTTACCCAGACCCGTGCGCTTGCGGACACGGCGTTGCAGGTGAGCGGTCCCATCGCGCAAAACTGGATGTCTCATGCCCAGTGTTTTGCCGGCCCGCCAGAAACGCCCCCCGAGGGCGGTATGCGCAGGCGCAACCCTGCGTTTGGTGCCAACGATTAACTTGATCGGGTCGGTCATGGATACTGCCATCACCCGAAATGTCCGGTAGATACCGTACAGATATGAGTTTATATCCGGAATTCAAACCTTTTTGGCACCTCTTTGAGGGACAGGTTCTTAAAGAACTGCTAAAAGTTTGTACGTTGTAAGCGTTTTGTCAGAATGCACCCTGTAGACAGCTTTTGTAACCTAATGCAAAGTGCAGGAGCATCGCATGGCAACGGAATTGGCAAGACGCGGCACAGCCAGATGGGCGGCAGGGGCTGACCTGATCGAAAGGGTATACGGGGGCCAATACGGCGCTGTGATACCCCATCATGCCGACGAGATGATTCTGGCAACGGACCGGCGGGGAGAGATCATCGCCGCCACCGGATTGCGTGATGCGGTCGGAGGATTTTTCAGCGATATCTATCTGGATGATCCTGTCGAGGCGGCCATTTCCATGGGATTGCGCCAGCCGGTTCTGCGTGATGAAATACTCGAGGTTGTTACTCTGGCCACGGCAACCCCTGCGGCGATCCTGCCCCTGTTTGCCGGTGTGGTTGCCGAGGGACAGCGGCGCGGTAAAACCTGTTGCATGTTTACGGCCACCACGCGGTTGCGCCAGATTTTTCAAAAGCTGAACATGGGATTGGTTGAGCTGGCTCCCGCCGATCCGGCGCGTTTGAATAACGCGGATGCCTGGGGGAAATACTATGCGACCGAACCTGTCGTTTGTGCGATTTCGGCCGAGCGCGGCGCGCAGCGCCATGCCCGTTTTCTGAGGGCCGCAGCATGAAACAGTTTTTCGACCGTCTTTGGCACCATGCCGGTGCGCGTCCGGATGAAACCGCCTTTCAATATGGTGATACCTGTTTAAGCTGGTCGGGGTTGGCTTCCCGTGTGGCAGGTGCTGCTGCCGCATTGGCGCAGGAGCCCGATACAATCGGTCTCGCCTTGCCCAATGGTCCAGATTATGTGGTTGCCGATCTGGCCGCAACATTGGCGGGCAAACGGCTGGTACCGATCCCGCATTTCTTTGCGGCCGGGCAAATCGCCCATATCATTCAGGATTCCGGAATTGAGGTAATGATCGGGGGAGCGGACCAGGGGTTGCCCCGTCTGGACGGGCTGTTGACGCACAGCGGGGATGCGTGCCCGGTTGTGGCGGGGCATCGCCGGATTATCTATACTTCGGGGTCTTCGGGGCATCCCAAAGGGGTGATTATCGGGGCGGCGCAAATCAGCGCATCGATCAAGGCTTTGTCAAAGGCGGTCGAGACTTCGCAACAGGATGTATATCTGTCGGTGCTGCCCGCAGCCCAGTTGCTCGAACAGATATGTGGTATGTTCCTGCCGGTGATGGCCGGTGCGCGCACCATTTTTGCTCCCGAGGCCATGGCGGCGCTGTTTGGTCATGCGCCCGGTGTCATGGCGCAAGTGTTTGCAAACCATCGTCCGACCATGAGCCTGCTGGCTCCGAAATTGCTGACAGCCTGGTTGACGGATTTGCAACAAGGCGGGCCCGCAGCCCCCGACACCCTGCGTTTCGTGGCTATGGGCGGTGCGCCGGTTTCGCCCGATTTGCTGCGTCAGGCCATTGTTGCCGGTATTCCGGTATACGAAGGCTATGGCTTGTCCGAAGCTTGTTCTGTGGTTGCTCTGAACCGGGTTGGCGACAATGAGCCGGGGACGGTCGGTAGAATTCTGGATGGCCTGAATGTAGATATCGATGACGGTGAGATTGTGGTCTCCGGTCCGACCGTAATGGCGGGCTATCTGCACCATGATCCGGCCCCGACCCGCTGGAGAACCGGTGATTTGGGGCATTTTGAAAATGGCCGTCTGGTGGTCGAGGGCCGCAAGGACAATTTGATTGTGACTGCGGCCGGTCGCAATATCAATCCCGAATGGATCGAGCGGAAATTGGTGGCTGATCCGAGGATTGCCTGTTCGGCGCTGGTGCTGGACGGGGCGGAACTGACTTTGGTTGTCGCCCCCATGGTCCCGATTTCCATGGACCAACTCTTGCCCCATCTTGCGGGTTTGCCAGCCTATGCCCGTCCTGGGCGGGTGGTGCTGGTTGATCCGCGCAGTAGTGGCCTGATCCGTCCAGCCGGCACGCCGGATCGCAACATTGCCCTGAAGCTGGCCCGTACGGGTCCGGCCCAGTTGCTCCCTGCCGGAAAAGAGGTTGCAGCATGACCCGTAAAACCGTTTTGATCACCGGTGCCGGATCCGGCATTGGCCGTGAACTGGCAGTCGAGGCCGCCCATCGCGGATATGCGCTGATTTTGGCAGGTCGGACTCTGGATGCGCTGAAAGAAACCGAATTGATGGCGGCCAGTGATGCCTGTGAATGTGTGAGGGCCGATGTCACCTTGCCAGAAGGGCGTGCGGCCTTGCGCGCGGCGGCGAATGGCCGGCTGGATATTCTGGTCAATAATGCAGGCACACTGTCGGTGGGTGCTTTGGGTGTGCTGGAAGATGCGGCGCTGGAACGGATGTTGATGACCAATCTGGCCGCGCCGATTGCGCTTAGCCGCGACTTGTTGCCGGCCTTGCGTGTCACACAAGGGCGGGTGGTCAATATCGGCTCGGTCTTTGGTGATATTGCCTATCCTTATTTTGCGGCCTACTCGGCCACCAAATTCGGCTTGCGTGGTTTTTCGGATGCTTTACGCCGTGAATTATGGGGGGAGAATATCGGTGTGACCTATATCGCGCCCCGTGCCACGAAAACCGGTGCAACGGGGGCCTTTGCCGCGCTTGTCGAGCCGATGGACATGATCTTGGACGATGCCGGCACCGTTGCCCGACAGGCATGGGATGCCATCGAGGCCGGTAAACGCGAAGCTTTTCCTAAGGGAAAAGAAAGCCTGTTTGTCCGTATCCAACGGGTTCTGCCACGCCTGATCGACCGTTCTGTCGGTGCGCAGGCCCATACCCCCGCAGTTATAAACGCCCTGAGCAATGCCGGGCTGTTGCCCAAAGACCAACCGGAGTCCCCCACCCATGAGCTATAATATTATACGCCCGCAAACCGCTGCCAACGGTGCGATAACTGAAACCGAAATCACAGAGGTGAACAATTTACTGGTGAATGATGGCTGGGCCGTGTTGCGCGGTTTTTCCGTTGACATGCAGGTATTTTCCGATCTGGTCGGAAAATTGTGCAAACATATTACCTTTGATCCGGCACGCGCTTATTCCGAAGAAAATACCCAGAAAGTGGAT
>CAMZLM010000137.1 GCA_947311485.1 uncultured Paracoccaceae bacterium | reverse complement strand
GTCGCGTAAGGGATGCGCAAAATGGCAAAGGGGTCATCGTAAAAAATACGTAAAAATAAAAATAAATCGCGTAAATCGTTGATTTTTATGCCTCATTTTTGCCCCAATTGTTAATATTTCCTTAATTAGCGACTTTTATGCCGCCAAAAATCGCGCATAGCGAGAAGCTTTATCCAGCCCGATAATTCCCCGGATAAGGAACCATTGGCGCTATCCTCCCACTGGCTTAAAGTCATATCCGTCAGGTCTGCCGGCTGCATTCCGTCCGGAATCGCATTTTGCGGCAAGGTGATATACGGCACGCAAGCCAAAGAACAACCAACCGTGCCGTTTGTAATGCGCATGGATTTCATCCCGATAAAAATTTCGCGATACTTCACATCCTGATCCTGACCGCAGCGCAAAATCGAACGGGCAATGTTGCGTTCAATATTCCGCAAAGGCGCGTCACCGGTTGTGGCAGTATCGGAGGCATCCTCGATAAACAGATTGGCCGTGGTCATCCGGTCATCCGCAATCGCAATTGCCAAGGCGCACCAGATGGTGGTTTCCCGATCTGGGTTCAACGTCCGCGATTTATTGGCGCAAACCACCATCGAACCGGGCAAAGGCGGAAAACGGCGTTGGTGGCGTGACCCGAACAAACGATAGGCCGCGTTCAGCAACGGATCCATCGGCATAATCGGGATGTCCACGCCATCGTGGCGGGGCAACATCATTCTGGGTTTAATCAATCCGGCGGCAAGGTCATCCTCGCGCGCCAGATCATAACCCCAGACCGCCCCGTTCACCCCGCAAAAAGACGACGCTGTCAGCATATTGATTTGCCCGATATAAGCGTCTTCACATTCGGCACGGTCATAAGAGACAATCCCGTCCAGCCCGTCATCCATATCGGCCTCGACCGTCCCAATTGATAGCTTCAGCGCCGCGATATAGCCAAAGCCCCCCGCCGGTGGATTGCCATATCCGGCGCAATGATCCGGAAACGGACCGATGGCATTGTTCACAACTTTTCTCAGATGATCTTTGTGCATGGTGTTACTCCGCCCCCTTAAGATGAACAATCGCCGAAACCGGTGCTGCCGGATCCTGACGCGAATCTATGCCATTGGTGTAGTGAATAATCACGGTCATTCCGTCACGACTATACTTGTGCGGCGGATTGCCAAAATCGGCACTGGCAACCTGACGCACGGCATCCGGCTGAAATCCAAGGTCTTTGGCCAATTCCCCCAGCGTTGTTGCGGTTTTGGTAAAAAGCCCCGGCTGTTCCTGCGTAAAACCCTCTGCCAGCAAAGATGCCGTCGTAGGCAACGGCGCATCGGTTTTTCCGGATAGGATCGAATGCGGCATGGTTTTCTCCAGATGTGTCGGAATGACCAAAGCAGCACGTAAGGTAAAGCGAACCTCGGTCAGGGGATCCGCGATCGTATGCGGAGAACAATCATGGTAATAGGCATTCACCAATGCGGCGCGCAAATTGATTTCCGACAACCAGGATGCCCCCATGCCGGAATAATGCGGCACGCCAAGCGCGTCTTTGCCCATGTACATCGCATTCAGGCCGGTCCAAAACCCATCAGGTGCCCATTTCAGGTAATCATCCTTGTTTTTGAAGTACAGATAATCCCCCGGAATATGCGGATCCGACAACGGTGCCTTTTGCATATAAAGGGTGGCCGGATTGGGCGCAGAGTTTTCCCCGACCCGCCATGGGCCAATATACATGGTCCCGAATTTAGCCGCCATATCGTTCAACCGGTCCGCCCCCAACCCGTTAAGCAAACCATAATACACCGCCATTTGAAAAGCCCCCGCGCATTCTCCGCGAAACGGGAATGTAGCGCCTAAATGGGCAGCGACCGCTTTGGAGGCGGTTGTGTCCGGAATTTGTGAAAATTCAGCGTCCCAGGTTTCCTGAGGAAACATAAACTGCCAATCCGGCGATACCCGCGCGTCCCCCGCACTTCCGAGGCGTGGCAAGATATTGTTGGCAGGATCAAAATAATCCATGTCATACGCACCCGTATTACAATTTGCAAAGGCCTCGATCGCGGCCTGCCGTAGACGGATATTTTCGGATATCTCGAACGTGTCCGTGAAATGATGCCCGACAGAAGACACCTTCATAGCGTCGACAATTTGGCGGGCAACGGGATTTTCCAAGCCACGGATATGTGTCATGTCCGACGATTGAAATGCAGCCTTTGTTTGATTTTCCGGCGAAACGGTCAAATATTTCTCTACCCCATGAAAAATATCCGGTGAATTATCGACGTGTTGACCCGCAATTATTAAACCTGTCGTGCTCATTTTTCTCCTCGCAGGGACCCATAGGACCCTTCTTTGTTCTTGTTTTTATAAGTAAAGCGTACCGGATTACTCATGACACAAAGCTAATAAACACCGCTACAAAGAGGACAGTTTCAAATCATCATAAAATTTGCGTAAAAGGTCGCATTCTAAAAGTATTTGAATATACTTAAGGTAGTAGCTATTTCCAATACGTGTTTTCGGGCGGGCATAAATTTGCAATTCCATTTGAAGTTACTCGGTGGCTATGAGCTATTATCGGCAAACGGAGCACCCGTTCGATTACCGACCCGAAAATCATGGGCTTTGCTGGCTGTTTTGGCACAGTCCGGCAAACAGGAAACCACCCGCGAGGAACTCACCACGCTTTTATGGCCCCATAGCGCGCAAAATCAGGCCCGTGCCAGCTTGCGACAGGAATTGGCCGTCCTGCGAAAGTCATTGTTAAAGGTCGGGCTTGAACCGGTAATAGCCCAAGGCGAAACCATCCGTTTTGACACCACGGGCCTGACAATCGATACACATCAACTACGTGCCTATGCCAAGTCGGTCGATGAGGCAGATCTCCATGCCGTCACGGACGTTTTTACCGGTGAATTTGTACAAGGCCTGAGCATCCGTTCCGAACCATTTGAGGAATGGATTTGGGTGGAGCGGCAGAACTTGCGGGACCTTGCACTTGATTGCCTGTTGCGGGCACTGGATTACGCCGAAAAACAGGGAAATCCGGAACGCGTCGGCAGCATCGCCAGGGCGATTCTGGATGTGGATCTGACCGACGAAACCGCACATCGGGCATTGATGCGCAGTTATTGGGAAACCGGACGCAAGGCAGAAGCCTTGAACCAGTTTAACCGCTGCAAAGACATTCTGGCCCGGGATCTGGATACCGCACCGTCCACAGAAACCAACGCGTTGGCGGATCGAATTCGACTGAAGCAACGCAAACCTGCACCTCCCCCACCCAAGCGGCCAGCGCGAGCAACCTATCAAGCCTCGATCCTGCCCGCCTTTAGCCCACCCGAAAAACGTGAAGTCACCTTGCTGGTGTTTGGCACCCCCCAGATCGGAACCCTGAGCCAAACCCTCGATCCAGAAACATTAGCGCAGTGTCTGGAGAATGCCTTTAGCCATTGTTTGCAGATTGTTACCGAACTGGGCGGGATGTTGATCAACCGTTTTGGTGACAAAATTGTGTTTGCTTTTGGCTATCCTAACACCAGCGAACACGATGCAAAACGGGCGGTATTGGCCGCACAACAAGTCATTGCCGAGCAACAAACAAATGCGCGCGAACAAGTCAGTGTACGATGCGGCATTGCGCAGGGCGAAACCATGGTCACAATGCAGTCCGGGCTTTTTCAGAACCAACCATATTTCTCCGGAGCCGCGGTATTTCAGGCGACTTTCCTTGAACAAATGGCACAGGCGTCACAGGTGCTTGTCACCACAAACCTGCGTAAAACCCTTGAAAGCAGTTTTGAGCTCATGCCCGTCTCCGGCCCTGAAAACACCACCGTGGCTTATGTAGTCAAGGCCGAGAGGGCTTCCTCCAGCCGATTTGAAATACAGGGTATCACGGACAAGCTCACCCGATTGACAGGGCGTAACCAGGAACTGGGCGAGCTGACCGAAATTTGGCAATCCGCCCGCACCGGCAGCGGCAGCGTTGCGATTTTACAAGGCGAACCAGGCATTGGTAAATCCCGTTTGCTGCACGCTTTTCAACAAGTAATTCTACCGGATTCCCCAACTCTTTTGCAGATATCCGGCTCGCCCTACCACCGCCAGAGCGCGCTATTTCCGGTCATCCAGTGTTTGCATACTTTGCTGGGAACCCACCAGATTACCAATGTCGAAACCAAGCAGAACCTGATATCGAAATGGCTGCAAAACCTTGGTTTGGAAAATGCAAAATTTCTGGGATTGCTTACGGTTCTTTTGTCGACCCAAACCACCACCCTAGCCAAGAATGTTGGGGGGCTGAGCGGCGCGCATTCCAGTCCACCTGTCGAGGTTCTCACCAAATTTTTTCGTGCAATTTCCCAGACACGGCCCTTGGTTCTGATCATTGAAGACCTGCACTGGATGGACCCGACGACACAGGAATTGGTTCGTTATATTTCCAATAGCATACAAGATCTACCAGTCATGGTTGTGGTCACCCAGCGCCCCGAAAGCCCCCTGGAATGGCCAAAGACAACGCCAATATATATGATCGAACTAACGCGGCTTAACCCCCAATTATCCCGGGAGTTTGTACAGGAAATCTGTCCGCCGGATTGGCCGCAAAAGACAATAGACCAAGTGGTTCAACGTTCGGACGGCGTTCCCCTGTATCTTGAAGAATTGGTCGGAGCTATTTGCGAAGCCGGAACCGGCAGTTCGCACGCCGAATCCCTGTTGATTCCAGAAAGCCTGCAAGCCCTGCTGATGGCACGTATTGACCGGCTGGAATCGGCCAAGACCACCTTGCAGATTGCAGCGGTGATTGGGCGCGTATTTGAACACGGCTTGTTGGCGCGCGTGGTAGATTGTGGCGCGCAAGAACTGGAAGCGCAGCTGAACCTTTTACTGGAGCGCAAACTGATCTATCGCATAGGCCGCGCGCCATATGCCCGATATGAATTCAAACATGTTCTGGTGCAGGAAATGACCTATCGGTCGATCCTGAAAAAATATCGCAAACGGTATCACCTGAAAATTGCGCAAGCATTGGTGAATCCGATTGCCGAACAAACCGAAACCGCCGCCGAAGTAATCGCCCGCCACTTTCGCAAGGCCGGGAAACCCTTCGAGGCAATCGGTTTTCTTGAAATCGCCGGCAAACAAGCGGTACGGGTTTCAGCCCACCAAGAGGCCGCAATCCATTTCGCCGAGGCTGTTTCACTGGCTGAAAAACTGCCAAAGTCCAATGATCAACAGGCGCTCGAACTAAAATTTCTGCTATTATTGGGGCCACAACTGCTCGCGGCACACGGGTTTGCCTCTAATGAAACCATAGCGGTTTATGCGCGCGCGCGCCTTGGGCAATGAAACCCTGGATCCACAAAAACTATGCCATGTGTTGTGGGGATTATGGGGTTATTACGTTGTGCGCGCCGATATTCGTACCGCGATTGATGTGGGCGAACAATTCCTGTCTCTGGCCTTGCAGCAACAGGATGTGAATGACGTGATTGCCGGGCATTACATGATGGGTGTCACACAATTTTACGCGGGCAAGCTTGCGGCTTCGGAACAGTCCTTCAAATCAGGGCTGGCGCTTTATCAACCGCATCAGCACGTGGAGCAAACCATCCGCTATGGTTTCGATTTTTCGGTGACGATACAGGCCTATCTCTCTTGGATATTTGCGCTTCAGGGTCACTTGGATCTGGCGATCACCTGTAGCAAGGATCTGATCACGCAGGCCGAAAACACCAAACATGATTTCAGCATCGGGTTCGGGCATGTTTTTATCGCCTGCATGTATAATTTTCTCGGCCTTTCCGAACAGGCAGAACGTCATGCATCCGTAACGATCGCCTTGTCCGTTGGTCAGGGCTTTGCCCAGTTTCTGGCGCAGGCAGAAATTCAGTTGGGGCGCGCGCTTGCACAGCGCGGGGACGCACACGGTGGTGAACGGCTTGCAGACGGGATGCAGGCCTATTTCGCCACCGGCGCGGAATTGGCGCGGCCCTATGCACAGGCCTGGCTGACAGAAACCCACATCAGCAAAGGCACACTGGATCAGGGGTTCGCGCTGGTTCAGGAAACACTGGCCTTTTCCGACCGTACAGGGGAAACCTATTTTGACAGTGAATTATGGCGCTTGAAGGCCGGATTGCAGACCCGTTTGGGCGGAGCAGACAGCACAGAGGCCGAAGCCAGCCTTGCATTGGCAATCGAAACGGCCAGCAAATGCGGAGCCCATCTGTTGCACTTGCGCGCCGCTATTGATTACGCGGAAATGTTGATCTCCCAAAACCGCCCATCAGACGCCAAGGCCGTTTTGCAAACCGCCATGCAGGCCACAGAATTCAGCCCAGAATTGGCCGATTGGGTCTGTGCGAAAGCTTTACTGACACAAATTCAAGCCTGACCTCACACACCATTGCGCGGAATTTGATCGCTGTAGTCCTTGGCAAAAACCAGATCGTCATCTTCATAGGCTTCAACCCGGGCGGAGAGGTAAAAATAATCCGCATCCGCATACATTTCACTGAAACTCTCGGTCCGCAGGTGCCAGCCGTCCCGTCGCAAAACCGTGCTCCAATGGGTCTTTCCCCGCGCAGATAGGGGATCATCCGGATCAATCTGCCACCACTCCCGCGCGATTGTGTCGGTGATCAATCCGTGGTCATCATCCTCTACCGCGCCAAAATCATCGACGATTTCCAACGTGGTCAGACCCGTTTGCAGATCATGGCGGGTTTCACGGTGGTTGCTGTCGGGCCGCAATATTGTAACCTCCCATTCCGGCGCTGCCTCGGGCGGCGCAAAGGTCACGGCCTCCCCCGTATCTGCCAGCAAGGATACATCCAACTGCCCCGCTTCCAGTGATAATTTTGTCGGTGTCGGTGCCGGCCAGATCAGCGGCCAACAAGCATTGGACAGGGACAACCGCAATTTATGGCCCGCCGGGATTTCATAGGCGATCTGGTCCAACGACAGCCGGATTGTTACCGGCACATCCACCGGCATCGGTTCGGGCGTGGCGGCGCTGTGGCGGTGGGTCAGATTCAGCACGCCATAGGTGATCCGGCTGACCTGCCCGTCAGGGTGCACATCGTTCAACCGAACCGCAATCTGGGCCACCGGCGCGTTGCTGGCCAGTGTCAGGGTCACCTGCGGTGCCCCCACAATTGCCAGCGGTTCCGCAAGCGGTGCCGTATCAAAACACAGCGATTGCGCATCATCGCGATACTGGTCCCCCGGCAGATCCGGCCCCTGCCAGATCGCACAATATTCGCCACTGTCGCGCCCCGTATCGGCGGGGCTGTCGATGATGGCGGCAAAGGGCGTTGGCTGATCGGCCAGCCCCCCTGCCCCCAGATACAGGGTTTGCACCGGCAGCGCGCGAAAATTCTGTGCCACCCAACGGCCTTTGCGGATGGTATAGCTTTGCTGTGGTGGTTCGCTCTGCATCAGAAACACGCGCAAATCGGGATCGTCCTCGACACCGGTTTCCACCCCTTTCAGCCAACGGTCCCACCAGCGCAGCGCCTCTTGCAGAAAACCGATACGCGGTTCCGGCGTGGCAATATGCGGGTATTTATGAATCCATGGCCCAATGATCCCTTTGACCGGAACCGACAGGTTTTCCAGCAGGGTTTGCACGGTATTCTTGTATCCATCCCCCCAACCGCCAATCGCCAGAACCGGCGCTTGAATGGCGCTAAAATCCTCGCAGACCGACCCATGCCGCCAGTAATCATCACGGTGTTGATGCCGCAACCATTGCGCCGCCAAGAACGGGTTTACCTCCAGCCGTTCGTGCCACATATCGCGCCATTTTCCTGCCACCACCGCCTGATCCGGCGCGAGCGAGGAATAAGCCAGCATCGTCGCCCCCCAGCCCAGATTTTCATTCAACAGGCAACCGCCCTTGAAGTGAATATCATCTGCAAACCGGTCCGCCGTGGAACACAGGGTAATCACCGCCTTGAGCGGTTTTGGCTGCAAGGCCGCCAGTTGCAACCCGTTGAACCCGCCCCAGCTGATCCCCATGATCCCCACGCGACCGCTGCACCAGTATTGCGCGGAAATCCAGTTGATCACTTCAACCCCGTCGGCCAGTTCCTGCGGCGTGTATTCATCGGTCATCCCCCCTTCGCTATCGCCCGTTCCGCGTATATCGACGCGAATACAGGCATAGCCGTGACTGGCGAAATAAGGATGGGTCAGCATATCGCGCGCACAGGTTCCGTCGCGCTTGCGATACGGAAGATATTCGAGGATCGCAGGTACCGGCTTGCGCCCCGATCCCTCCGGTATCCACATCCGCGCCGACAGGCGGGTACCGTCGGGCAGCACAATCGGCATGTCCGGCGTTTCGACAACACGATAAGGACCAAGCGGCATGGGGGGACTCCTGTGCGGGTTCACCCTGAACATGGCACGGGATTCACCTCCGGTAAACCATGCTGGCGCTTGACTTTCCACGCACTTGTCGGTGAAGTCGGGAAATTCAGAGGGGGAACCATGCGCACGATCTATGTCATTGAACACGCAGATTATCCGGCACCGGATACCGGGCAGGTGTATTTACGCGAGCAGGGGTTCAATGTGGTGACCGTGACCCCTTGCAACGGGGATATTCTGCCGGTTCTGGATCAGCATACCGCTGGCGTAATGTTGATGGGGGGCGGGGAAATGTTGACCGATCTGCACAAGTACCCTTATTTACAGGACGAAATCGCCTTTGTCGGACAGGTGATGGCCTGCAATATTCCGCTGTTGGGTATTTGCCTTGGCGGGCAGATCATTGCACGGGCAAACGGCGCAACGGTCGGACCGCATCCTGACGGTCTCGCGACCTTTGGTTTTAGGGAGGTCAGGCCGGTCAAACCGGATTTCCTGCCGCGGGGATTTATGGCCTTTACCGGCAATACACAGGGGTTCACGCTACCGGAAAATGCCGAACTGTTGGCGGCGGGCGACCCTTTTCCCAATCAGGCCTTTCGCATCGGGATGCAAACCATCGGCTTGCAGTTTCATCCCGAACTTGACCGTGAAACGCTGAGTGACTGGCAAAAACGGGCAGGTGATTACATGAAGAAGCCCGGCACCCACAGTCTTGACCAACAAAACGCCGGTTTTGCACGTCACGGTGCAGCCGCGCAAAACTGGTATCGCGGGTTGCTGGAGCGGATGTTTCTGCCCGATTGAAACCCCGCTCTGGTTTTTGCTTTACAAGCCGCAAATACGGTGGCTAGCTGCCGTTGACTGATAACGGGTGCGATGATGACTTTTCATATCTGGCTGGCATTTGTTGCCGCTTCGACCGTGCTGGTGATTATTCCCGGTCCGACGGTTTTGTTGGTGCTGAGCTACGCGCTCAGTCAGGGAAAGCGGGTTGCACTGGCCACGGCTGCCGGTGTCGCGCTGGGTGATTTGATTGCCATGACCGCATCGTTGGCGGGACTGGGCGCGGTGGTTCTGGCCTCTGCAACCATCTTTACCGTGTTGAAATGGATCGGCGCGGCCTATTTGATTTATCTGGGCGTCAAACTGTTTCAAAGCGCGCCGAATGCAACGCTTGGCGATATTGGCAAGCTTGCGCAAGCCAGCCCGCATACCGTTTTTGGCCATGCGGCAACGGTGACGGCGTTAAACCCGAAATCCATCGTGTTTTTCATTGCCTTTGTGCCCCAGTTCATAACCGTGCAAAACCCGCTGTTGCCCCAATTCGCCATTCTGATTGCCACCTTTGTCGGGCTTGCCGGACTGAACGCGCTGGCTTATGCGCTGTTGGCGGATCGGCTGCGCAGAAAAATTGCACGGCCATCGGTATTGGCAGGGATTTCACGGCTGGGCGGCGGCGCTTTGATTGCCATGGGTATCGCCACCGCCGTTTACAAACGCAGCTGACCCACACAGACCTTTACGGAGAACACATTATGCCCTCTCATAACGCCCCCCACGGCGGCAAACTGTTGATTGACGCACTGGTTCAACAAGGCGTGAACCGCGTGTTCTGCGTTCCCGGCGAGAGCTATCTCGCTGCACTGGACGGGTTGTATGAGTCAGGTGTGGAAACCGTCGTTGCCCGTCAGGAAGGTGGCGCAGCCATGATGGCAGAGGCCCACGGCAAGCTGACCGGCAAACCGGGGGTGGCCTTTGTTACCCGCGGGCCGGGGGCGACCAATGCGTCCAGCGGGGTACATGTGGCGTATCAGGATTCCACGCCGATGGTGTTGTTTATCGGCCAGGTTGCCAGCGACCAGCGCGACCGCGAGGCGTTTCAGGAGGTGGATTATCGCGCCATGTTCGGCCCGCTGGCGAAATGGGTAGCAGAGGTAGACCGCGTGGATCGCCTGCCGGAATATGTATCACAGGCCTTTCATGTGGCACAAAGCGGGCGCCCCGGACCGGTGGTTCTGGCCCTGCCCGAAGACATGCTGTCATCTGTTTGCAATGTGCCGGTGGTTGGACCGGCGGTGCTACCGTCGGGGCAGGTATCGGATGCGGATCTATCGGCCATGCTTGATCTGTTGCAAGGGGCGGAACGTCCGTTTGTCATCGTCGGCGGTGGCGGTTGGTCTGCGGATGCGGCAACCGCGCTGGGGGAATTTGCACAGGCCATAGGCCTACCGGTTGGTGCGTCTTTTCGCTGTCAGGATTATCTGGACAACCGCCACCCCTGTTATGCGGGCGATGTGGGCATCGGTATCAATCCGGCGTTGGCGGATCGGGTACGCAATGCCGATGTAATCCTTGCACTTGGCGCGCGACTCGGAGAAATGACCACCAGCGGTTACACCCTGTTAACCCCGCCTCAATCGCCACAAAGGTTAATACATGTGCATGCGGACCCGTCCGAATTAGGACGGGTTTACCGCCCCGAACTGGCCATCTGCGGTCGCGCCGGTGCCGTGGTG
>CAMZLM010000136.1 GCA_947311485.1 uncultured Paracoccaceae bacterium | reverse complement strand
TCGGCCAGCGGGGTTTTGACGAAATCGACAAGGGCCGACAGTTCGGTGTCATTCAGTTTTCCGGCAAAGCCCGGCATCTGGGTTGCGACCCGTCCCTTGGCGATCACATCGGCCAGTTTCGGCCCCCGCAGCCGGTGCAGGGTTTGCGGGATCAGGGCGGGACCGGAACCGCCAAGCCGACCTGTGCCATGGCAGGTGGCGCAGTTGTCGCGATAGAGCTTTGCCACATCCGGTTGCGCGTGGGCAACTGTGGCGAGCAGCAGGCTAGAGGCTAAAATCATGGGCCGGATCATGGCGTTTCCCCCGGAATGTTGTGACAGTAACGCGGTTGTCATCGGCCCCCGCAACGCCGATTTCGGATTCTCCCAGATAACAGGCCGGATCCTCGGCCCAGGGGTCGCCGGTCAGTTGCAGCGCCCGAATACGGGTGTTGCCGCCGCAAACATCCTGATAGGCGCAGGCCCCGCAGCGCCCCTTGAGCGGGCGTGGCCGTTGGCGCAGGGTGGCCAACATTTTGTCATCCCCCTGCCAAAGCGCGGAAAACGGTGTGTCCTTGACGCTGCCCACGGTGTAATCGGACCAATAGGTATCGGGATGTACATTGCCTTGTGTGTCAATATTGGCAACGCCGACGCCGGATGAATTCCCCCCCCAGGCGGCCAGATGATTTCGCAGATGGGCGATTTTTTCCGCCGGAAAATTGGACTCGGCCCAACGCAGGAAATACACAGCATCCGCGTCGTTGTTGCCGGTAACGATATCCAGCGGCACCCCGCCATTCACCCCGTTCCAAGCCCGTTCAATCAACATGTCCATGGCGGCGCGAGTGCGTTTGTGGGCAGTGTCCTCGCCCCGGTTCTTGTCACCACGACCGGCATAAACCAGATGGGACAGGTAGAATTTATCGACGCCCTCGTCCTCGCACAGCTGCAACAGTTGCGGCAATTGTTCGGCGTTGTCTTCGGTGATGGTGAACCGCAAGCCGACCTTGATGCCGCGTTTCTTGCATTCTCGTACGCCGGTGAGTGCCTGCTCGAAAGCCCCGTCAACACCGCGAAACCAGTCGTTGGTTTTGCCAATACCGTCAATCGAAATCCCGACATAGTCAAAACCGATGTCTGCCACGCGATCGGCTGTTTCGCCGACAATGCCGGTGCCGTTGGTGGACAGCGCCAGATACCGCACCATCCCGCGGGCGCGTTTGGCCAGATCAAACAGATCATCGCGCAACAGCGGTTCGCCGCCCGACAGGATCAGCGCCGGCAGACCCATTTGGCCCAGATCATCCAGCACAGAATTGGCTTGTTGCGCGCTGAGTTCACCGGGAAAGTGCACATCGGCGGATACCGTGTAACAGTGGCGGCATTTCAGGTTGCAGCGCCGGGTCAGGTTCCAGATCACCACAGGTTTCACCGCGCCGGTACCGCGCCGTTTGCGTACGGGTGTCGGGTCCACCAGTTCGCGCATGTATTGGGACAAACGAAACATCGCTAGCCTTTCCCCAGCCGCAGGCCGGTTTTTTTCAGAATTTTGGTGGAATACAGAATGTCGTCGGCGCGCAGTGAATCGCCCAGAATCGCGCGAATTTCAGTGCGTTTGCTGGCGACCTCGTCGCGGTCGGTTCCGTGAATCATGGCAAACAGGTTATAGGGCCAGTCCGGCAACGCGCGCGGGCGCAAGTAACAGTGGCTGACAAAATCCAGCGCGCCAACCTGTTCGCCAAGCTCAATTGCAGCGCTGTCGGTCACATCCCAAACGCTCATGCCGTTGGCAGTCATTCCCAGCTTGTAGTGGTTCGGGGCTACGGCAATACGGCGGATGACGCCGCTTTCCTGCAAGGTTTTCAGGCGATTCATGACCTCGGATTCGGGCAAATCCAGATCGGCGGCAATGGCGGCATAGGGGGCGGGTACCAGCGGCAGTCCTGCTTGGGTGGCCGTAATCAGGCGGCGGTCTGTGGCGTCTATATTCATGCTGCCACCCGAAAGCCGATAAAGAATTCATGCTCCTTGGGAAACAGCAAGACCGGCAGACCGGTCTCCGATTCGATGCGTTTGGCCACATCGGCGATACCGGATTGTGTTTCCGTGGCCAGCACGAACCACATGTTCAGCCGGTGGTCGCGGGCATAGTTGTGAGCAACTTCGGGGTGGGCATTGACCCGTTCAGTCACGATATCGAAATCCGGTTCCGGCACCTGCATGGCACACAGGCAAAAGGCCCCCCCCATGGCGGCGGCATCATAAAACGGGCCGAAACGGGTGATGGTGCGATTGGCCTTCATCGCGGCGAGCCGATCAATCAGGTCGGATTCGGTTATGCCCAGTTCGGCCGCGACTGCGGCAAAGGGGCGGGGCGAAACCGGAAAGCCGTCCTGCAGACGATTCAGGATTTTACGGTCAGTGGCATCGATCATTGCGCAGCCTCTTTGGCGTGGGCGATCAGCGCGCCGGTCTGTTTGAAACAATGGGTGGAGAATAACACTTCGTGGCGGATACCGGCCAGTTCGGGTAGGGCGGCAGCCTTGGCCAACACATCCATCGCGTCGTTGCGGCTGCGGGCATGGATCATGCAATAGAGCGTATAGGGCCAGACATCCGGCACGGTTTGGCGTTGGTAACACAGGGTGACGCCGGGCAGGCCAGCAAGGCGTTTGCCTGCGGCACCGACCTGATCCACCGGCACTTGCCAAACCACCATGGCGTTGGAACGCCACCCCAGCGCGCGATGGCGCAGGATGATACCGACACGGGTCAGATAGCCGGCGTCAGACAGGCGTTTGATCCGGTCCAGAACCCGTTGTTCCACCATGCCAAGGGTGCTGGCCAGTGCTGCAAACGGGCGGGCGATCAGGCGCAAGCCACGGGCAAGGGCCTGCATGATCTGGCGGTCGGCGTCGTCCAGTGTCAATTCCTGCAACACGCCTTGATCCAGCACATTCGATTTCGGCCCGTCCAGATTGAAGCCCAGATCAATGTTGAATGCCCGGAGCAGTGGAAAGCTGTGCACTGGCAGGCCGGTACGTGCCTTGATCCGGGCCAGAGAATCCTGCAAGGCGGTGGTGTCGGGGGCGGTGGCCACAAACCACAGATTGGTTTCATGTTCGCGCAGATAGGAATGGTTGACACCTTTTTCCTGCCCGATGATGTGGGCGATTTCCTCGATGCGATCCTCGGGGGCGGCGATGGCGGCAAGGGTGCTGGCGGCGATGGTATTGGGACGGATGGTGGCCCCGATACGGGAAATTGCGCCACTTTCCTTTAGCCGGTTCAGCCGTGCCAGAACCCGGGCTTCGGGCAGTCCAACGGCCTGACCAATGACGGCAAAGGGACGCGAGACCAGCGGAAAATCCCTTTGCCAGCGGTTCAGCAATTTTTGGTCGGTATCGTCTTGAAGCTGGTTCATGATTACAATCCTGTCCGGTGGGCGCGGGCGGTGAAAAAGATGCCTGACGGGCTGTCAGCAGGGATTTCACCGATTTGTTCAAAGCTGGTTGTGTCGTAGATCTTGATCTTGTTTTCGTCGCGCACGGATATCCAGACCTCGGCCCCACGGGGGGCGAATTCCATGTGCAGGGTGGCAGGTCCGGTGAGGATTTCCTTCACCACCTTGCCGCTGAGGGTATCAATCACCTGCACGCGGTCATTCAGGGGATGGGCAAAATTCACCCAGACAAAGCGCCCATCGGGCCGTGCCACGGCAAACACCGGTTGGCCATAGACCTGCGTGCGGGCAATTTCCTTGAGCGAACGTGAATCGACCCAGAGAACCTCGTGATGGCCAACCGCAGGTAAAACAAACCGGTCGCCAGCCAGCGCCCAGCCTTCGAGGTGGGGCATTTTATAGACCGGTAGCTTTTCTTCGCCGCGCCCGTAATGGGGCAGGATGTGTTGTGCTTTGGGTGGGTCTTGCCACAGGTCGATGGCGGTCATGCCGTCCTGCCCGAACAGACCGGTGATATAGGTGCGCCCGTCCGGTGTGATCAGCCCGTCATAGGGGAATTCGCCGATGTCGGTTAGTTTGGTAATTTTCAGGTCGCCGGAAAAATCCGCAATCCATGTTTCGCCACTGTCCCACATGGTAAACACAAAACGCCGCCCCGGCGCATCGACGAGCCCGATGGTTTTGGCATCTGTCGGGATGTCCGCGACCAGATCCAGCGTGTCGGCATCAAACACCCGCACGCCGCCCGGTTCATAGTTGGAAACGGCGATCAGTTTTCCGTCATCGGAAATCGCACCGCCAATGGAGTTGCCGGACTGCATCACGCGCTTGACGATTTTTTGCGTCAGAATATCCACTTTGGTCAGTCCGCCATCGCGGCCAAAAACATAGGCAAAACGTTCGTCAGGAGAATAGACAAGGCTGGCGTGGCTCAGATCACCCAGCCCGTCGATATGACCAATAGCGGCATGTTCCGAACGGTCGATTACCACCAGCCCACCGGTGGCGCGCTCCACGACAATTCCCAGATCGCCCGTGGCACAGCAAGGGGTTTCCGCCTGTACCGGCAGGGTAAAAAACAGGGCGCAAATTAGGGTGGAAAAGCGTTTCATTTGGGTGGCTCCTTGAGCAGGTATTGCGCAATCCAGTTTATTTCGGCATCGCTGAGCAGAGGCCCCCATGGCGGCATGGCGGTTTTCGGGATGCCGTTTTTAATCACCTCGGCCAGATCGGAAGGATCGCGCCCTGACAGGGTTTGCGCGCGAATGTCCGGCCCGAGTCCACCCTTACGGGTCATGCCGTGGCAGGCCCCGCAATCCTGCCGTACAAGATTTTCCAGCTGGTCGGGGTGCACCTGCCCGACCTCGCTGGCCTGTGCGGTGCTTGCCATAAAAAGCAGGAACAACAGGCTATGCACGGGCGGCCTCTTGTTTGGTCAGGGGGTGGGCAAAATATCCGGCGACAACATTGGCGGGATAGAGCGATACGACATGGCCGACGATAAACAGCAAGGGGGCTGGCAAGTGCTGTACCTTGGAGGGGATTTCGGCAAGTGTGGAAACGACCCGCTGTTCCTGAGGAGTGGTGCCACAAGACACCGCCATCACGGGGGTTTCGGGAGAGAGGCCATGGGCGATCAGCTGGTCCGCGATCTGCACCATATTGGCGGCCCCCATGTAAATAACGACGGTGGTGTCCGGATCGGCCAGACCGGCCCAATCCAGATCAAGCGGCGCATCCTTGGCGCGGTGTCCGGTAACATAGCGCACCCCGCTGGCCAGCCCGCGATGGGTGAGCGGCACACCGGTGGCGGCAGAGATGCCTTGTGCAGCAGTAATGCCGGGGATGTATTCGACAGCAATACCGGCCGCATGCAGGGCAAGGCCCTCTTCGGAACCACGCCCGAATATCAGTGGATCGCCACCTTTTAGGCGGACAACCTTGTGGCCAAGGCGGGCCTGTTCGATCAGGATCCGGTTGATATCGTCCTGCGGTACCGTATGCGCCCCCGGGGCCTTGCCAACTGCGATGCGGCCGGCCATGGGTGAAACCAGCGCCATGATTTGCGGGGAAACGAGCCGGTCATAAACGATGACATCGGCCTCTTGCAAAAGGCGTAGTGCGCCAACCGTCAACATATCGGGATCGCCGGGGCCTGCGCCTACGAGGTATACCTTTGCCGGATGTTTCATAAGATGCCGCCCGTTTTGAATGATTTGGAAAGATCAGGGGGCCGTGAAGCCCCCTGAAAACTGGCAGGGTTTAGTAAACGTCTGCGCGTGTGTTGTAGACGTTGAATTTGCCGGTCGGTGTAATCAGGCGTGGGTCCTTGATTACGGTTTTCAGTTCCAGCGTTTTGTCATCCACCACAACGATGGCCGATTCCTTGTCTTTGCCATTCCAGACAGAGAACCAGATTTCGTTGCCGGCTTTGTTGAACTCGCCCTGCACTACGCGAGGCTGACCGTCCTTAACGTTAGCCCACTCTGCGATTGGCAGGGTGATGTACTCTGGCTCTTCGTTGGTCAGATCGGCGATGTTGAATACGCCCACGGAACCGGATGTTTCCGCATCAGGGTTCAACGGTGCATCCACATAGAGATGTGCCGATTCCGGGTGTGATTTCACGAACAACGCACCACCGCCCAGACCTTCGAGCTGTTGAACAACTTTCCATGCCTGATCCGGATGACCCTCTGGATCGGTGCCGATCAGGGCAAGGGTCTCATCGCCAAGGTGGGATGTAACCCAAACCGGACCATAGGTTGGATGCACGATATTGGCACCACGACCCGGATGCGGTGTCGCACCCTGCGTATCTACCATCCCCACCAACTTGTCCTCTTTGGTGTCAATCACGGCCACTTTGTTCCGCGCGTTGGCAGCCACAAGAAAATACCGACCAGAGCTGTCAAAGCCGCCATCGTGCAAATAACGTTCTGCCTCGATTTCGGTGACGTTCAGGTTTTTGATGTCGGAATAATCGATCATCAGAACCTTGCCGGTTTCCTTGACGTTAACCACGAATTCAGGCTTGTAGTGGGACGCAACGATGGATGCCACGCGGGGTTCCGGGTGGAATTCCTGTGTGTCATAGGTCATGCCACGGGTGGATTTGACCTTGAGCGGCTCCAGCGTGTCGCCATCCATGATGACATATTGAGGAGGCCAGTAAGCGCCGGCAATGGCGTATTTGTCTTCATAGCCTTCATATTTGGAAGTTTCCACTGAACGGGCTTCGGCACCGACTTTCAGTTCGGCAACCGTTGCCGGTGTTTCCATCCACAGGTCGATCATGTTGATTTTGGCATCGCGGCCAATCACATACAGATACCGGCCCGAGGCGGAGATCCGCGAAATATGCACCGCATAGCCGGTGTCGATCACCGTTACGATTTTGTAAGTGGCCCCGTCAATCAAGGCAATCTGACCGGCATCCCGCAGGGTAACAGAGAACAGGTTGTCGATATCCAGATCGTTCATTTTCTTGGTTGGACGATCGGCAGGCGCAACGATCAGTTTCCAGCTTTTCTTGATTTCGGGCATGCCGAATTCTGGCGGCTGTGGCGGATCAACCATCACATAGCGGGCCATGATGCTGACTTCTTCTTCGGTCAATTCACCTGATGTACCCCAGTTGGGCATACCGGCAGGGGAGCCGTAGGTGATAAAGTCTTTCAGGTAGTCATAGCCTTTGTCCTCGCTGCGGGTCAGATCAACCGTCAGTGGTTTACCTGTGGCCCCTTTGCGCAGCACACCGTGGCAACCGGCGCAGCGTTCAAAGAAAATAGCCTTACCGTGGGCAAATTCCTCGGCGCTCAGAATCGGGTCTGTCGCTTGCATACCTTCGACGCTAACGCCGAGAGCCTCCAGCGTGTTCATCTTGGGGTTATAGTTTTGCGCAACAGCACTCGAAAGCGGCAAAACGGCAAAAGCCGTTGCGCTCGCGAGCAGCATTGCTCTCCAGTTTTTCTTGCGGGTTTTCATCACATCATTCTCCTAACGATCCAAGAGATGTCTCTGCTGGTGAGGCATTAACTGAATACACCTTGGGGGCGGTTGTATTCTTGATTTTGGTCAAGAATGCGTATCAAAAAATCACCTTGGGGATGAGTCACGAAAATTTGAAGCAATTGACTTTCGTCAAGGATTCGATGCCTGAAACCGCGCAGGTTCGCGCTACCGATCACGACTCCACAAAGGAGGACGCAATGCGCGAAGTCATGACAAAAAGCATGGCCCGGAATATTTTTTATGGCGGGTCCCTGTTTTTCCTACTCATCTTTCTGGGGCTGACCTATCAGAGCCGCCAGTACATTATTAATACATCGACAAATGCCGAAACCCTTACCGAAAGCGTTGCTGCCGGTAAGCGGGTTTGGGAAAAGAAAGCCTGTATCAACTGCCATACAATTCTGGGCGAAGGGGCGTATTTTGCGCCCGAGCTTGGCAACGTAATGACACGCTGGGGGGTCAACGAAGATCCCGAAGACGCCTTTGACACGCTCAAGGGCTGGATGGAAGCCCAGCCAAGCGGCATCGAAGGCCGCCGCCAGATGCCACAGTTCAATTTGTCAGACGAAGAAATCCGCAACCTGAGCGATTTTCTGCTGTGGACAAACACCATCGACACACAGGGCTGGCCGCCCAATGATGCCGGTTAAAGGGAGGATATTATTATGAAATATCAATCACAAAAGATCGCTTTGGCGTATATCCTTGTGGCGCTGGCCTTGTTCTTTGTACAGGTTTCCATGGGCTTGCTCATGGGGTATGTCTATGTTGAACCCAACACCCTGTCAGAGCTGATGCCGTTTAACATCATGCGTATGCTGCACACCAATTCACTGGTGGTTTGGCTGCTGACCGGCTTTTTCGGGGCTGCCTACTTCATTGTTCCCGAGGAAAGCGAAAGCGAAATTTACTCGGTTAAACTGGCCTATCTGCAACTGCTGATTCTGGTGCTGGGAACCGCCGGTGTTGTCGTGACCTATACCTTCAACCTGTTCGAGGGTAACTGGCTGCTCGGCCAAGAAGGCCGCGAGTTTCTGGAGCAACCGATCTGGGTTAAAGTCGGTATCGTTGTTGCGGCGCTGATCTTCTTGTTCAATGTCACCATGACTGTCTTGAAGGGTAAAAAGACCGCGATTTCCAACATCTTGCTGCTGGGCCTCTGGGCGCTGGCGCTGTTGTTCCTGTTTGCGTTTTACAACCCGGACAATCTGGCGTTGGACAAAGAATACTGGTGGTATGTTATTCACCTCTGGGTAGAGGGTGTCTGGGAGCTGATCATGGCCTCTATTCTGGCCTTCCTGATGCTGAAGCTCACCGGTGTTGACCGTGAAGTGGTCGAGAAATGGTTGTACATCATTGTCGCCACAGCCCTGTTCTCGGGTCTGCTTGGTACGGGTCACCACTACTACTGGATCGGGACACCGGGCTATTGGCAGTGGATCGGGTCGATCTTCTCGTCACTGGAAATCATTCCGTTCTTTGCGATGATGTCCTTTGCTTTCATCATGGTCTGGAAGGGCCGTCGCGATCACCCGAACAAAGCAGCCCTGCTGTGGTCGCTCGGTTGTGCGGTGCTGGCCTTCTTTGGTGCTGGCGTCTGGGGCTTTTTGCACACACTGCACGGGGTGAACTACTATACCCACGGCACCCAGATCACTGCGGCGCACGGGCATTTGGCATTCTTCGGGGCTTATGTCTCGCTGAACCTCGCCATGTTCACCTACGCTATGCCGTTGCTGTTGAAACGTGATCCTTACAATCAGGTGCTCAACATGGCATCTTTCTGGCTGATGTCCGGTGGCATGGTGTTCATGACCTTTGCCCTGACCTTTGCCGGGACTGTCCAGACCCACATGCAACGGGTTGTCGGCGAGAGCTACATGGACGTTCAGGACATGTTGGCCGTGTTCTACTGGATGCGCTTTGGTGCCGGTGTGGCAGTTGTGCTGGGTGTATGCCTGTACCTCTTTGCGCTGCTTGTTCCACGCAAAGAAGTCATCCGTGGCGCTGATGCCACTCCTGCAGAGTAAGTCCGATGGATGGCTCTAACCAACTGGAGGGGGCAACAGCCCCCTTCTACCTCCCCCAAGGGGACGAGTGCGAAATATTTCGTGCGGCGCATACCAACAACCTGCCTTTGTTGCTCAAGGGACCAACCGGTTGTGGTAAAACCCGCTTTGTGGCCCACATGGCCGCATCGCTGAACCGACCCCTGTATACGGTGGCCTGTCATGATGATCTTTCCGCCGCCGATCTGATCGGGCGTTACCTGCTGAAAGGCGGGGAAACGGTCTGGGTCGATGGCCCGCTGACCCGCGCAGTGCGCGAAGGTGCGATATGTTACCTCGACGAAGTGGTCGAGGCTCGCAAAGATGTAACCGTGGTCTTGCACCCACTGACCGATGACCGGCGTATTCTGCCGATTGATCGCACCAGCGAGGAACTGGAGGCCGCCAATGGCTTTATGCTGGTGGCATCCTATAACCCCGGTTACCAGAATATCCTCAAGACCCTGAAGCCCTCGACCCGCCAGCGTTTCCTGTCGGTGGAGTTCGATTTTCCGGCACCCGCGCTGGAAACCGAGGTCGTTTCCCGCGAGAGCGGGCTTGATGCGGATCGCTGCGAAGGGCTTGTACGCCTTGCCGGCAAGCTGCGCGCGTTGAAGGGTCAGGATCTGGAAGAGGGGGTTTCGACCCGCTTGATTGTTTATGCCGCGACGCTGATTGCGCAGGGCATGCCGCTGGAACGGGCTGTTCAGGCGGCGATGGTTGAACCTTTGACAGACGAAGAGGATGTGAAACGTGGGCTCCTTGACCTTGTGACTGCTGTCTTTGGGTGAGGCATAGCATGAACAAGGTAGACCTCGATCCATGGGAACCCGAAGAAACTGTCGGGAAACTATGGCATTCCTACGCCAGCCGTCTTGATGCCCCCGAGGTGCATCATGGAGCCGCGGTCAACCTCTCCGAGGTTGATGGACGGCTGGCAATCTTTTTCCGGGGGCTGGGCGGGGATCCGTCGGTGGAAATTCGCCCCGTCGCCCCCGAAACCAGCCGCCATCGCCTGTCGTTTCGCCGCCGTTTGGGAACCGATGTGGAGCGCATGGCGCAGGCGTCGTTTGACGGGGAGGCTCTGCGCCTGCCTGAAACCCTTGCCCATTTCCCAAACCGCGAGGCCAACGCTGCCCTGTATCTGTGGCTGACCGCCTGTGCCGCGTATGCACCGGAACGGCGGGATGATCGCGACCCGTTGCGTGCGGACCTGTATGCGCTGGATGCTGCCCGCCAAATGACCGACCGTACTTTGCAAGAGGCCCCCGGCCTGCGCCCGCTTTATTCTGCCCTGTGCCAATACGCGTTGCAGGGTCGAAACCGCCCGAAGTTGCCGGCACGCGAAGCGGAAGTGGAATCCCTGATCCGTTATCAACTGGGCGAAGGCGAGGCCCCCCCCGCCTTGTTGGCGGCGCTGGACGATCCGGCACGTGTGTCCGCCCCGCGCGGGTATCGCCCGTTCCATCCGGTACCGCTCTGGCCGGCCCTGCGCGCGGTAGCGTTTTCGATGCCGTCAGAGGTCGAATCCTATGACACCGAAGGCCGCACGCCAGAGGAAAGCAGTGATGTGGTGAAAAAGGCCAAGCGCCACAAGGCCGATCAGGCCGAGCGCAAGGACAGCCTGACCCTGTTTAACTTTGAAACGATCCTCAGTTGGGCCGAATTCCTGAATCTGAACCGTAAGGTGGAGGATGACGAATACGACAACGCCAAAAAGGCAGCCGATGATCAGGATGAAATCGGTCTGGGCCAGATATCCAAGGCACCGGCCACGCGCCTGAAATTGCATCTTGATCTGGCCCCCGAAGATGTGGACCGTGAACGTTTGTCCGGCGTGTTTACCTATCCCGAATGGGAGGCCCGCAGCGGGGCCTATCTGCCGGACCACACGCGAGTGTTGGCCAGTGTGGTCACTGCGGGCGAGGATATTCCCTCGTTCCGTGCCGATCCGCAATCCGTGCGCCGCATTCGAGCAGTGAAACGCCAGTTCGAGGCTCTGCAGCCGGGCCGGATATTCTTGCACGGGCAGCCGGACGGCGAAGAACTTGATCTGGACGCCGCTGTGCGTTCCCATTCCGATTTACGCGCCTTTGGCGAAGGGTCGGACCGGATCTGGCGTCAGTCCCGCCCGCAACGGCGCGATCTGGCGGTGTCAATCCTGCTCGATGTGTCCCGATCCACCGAAAGCGCGGTGTCGGGGCGGGCGGTGATCGATGTGGAACGCGAAGCCTTGGCGGCGCTGGCATGGGGACTGGACGCCTGTGGCGATGATTTTGCCATCCATGCGTTTTCATCGTTGAAACGGGATCGGGTTTACATGCTGTCGTGCAAGGAATTCGGCCAACCGATGAATTCAGATGTGGAGGCCCGCATTGGCGGGCTGAAGCCGGGGTTTTACACCCGCATGGGCGCAGCGATCCGTCATGCCTCTGCCGATCTGGCGAAACAGGCGAAAAAGAAACGCCTGTTGTTGGTGATAACCGATGGCAAACCCAATGATCTGGACCATTACGAGGGTCGCCACGGTATCGAAGATACCGCCATGGCGATTCGCGAGGCGCGCCGTGCGGGGCATTCTGTTTACGGCATCACCATCGAAGCCCGCGAAAAGGCGTGGTTCAACCGGATGTTCGGGCAAGGGGGATATGCCACCATTGCGCATCCGGACAAGCTGACCATGGCGTTACCTGAAATTTATCGCCATTTGGTGGGTGCATGAATAGTTCCGAACCTGCAAGCGTGCTGGATGAATTGCCCGGCGATTTGATGATGTGGATACTGATTGTCAGTGAATTGCTGGTGTTTGGAGCGGGGCTTGCGGCCTTTATGGGCATGCGGATTGCTGATCCTGCCGGATTTGCCGAATCTCAGGACCATCTGAACCGCGCTGCTGCTGGGGCGAATACGGTTGTGCTTGTTACCAGTGGATTTCTGGCGGCGTTGGCCCTGCGCATGCGCGAAACCGAACAACGCGCCCGTGCAAGGGTGATGCTGGTGCTTGCCGCGATTTTGGGGGCGGTGTTTTTGTGGATCAAGGTTCTGGAATACCGCGCCGATTTTGCGGCGGGTCTGACTGTGGATACCAACGGTTTTTTCACCTTCTACTATCTTCTGACCGGCTTTCATGCGGCCCATGTGATCGCGGGTATTGTGATTTTGCTGTTGGTGGCGTGGCGGGATGCGCCCCGCAATATAGAGGTCGGAGCTGCGTTCTGGCATATGGTGGATCTGGTTTGGGTGATGCTGTTCCCCGTGATTTATTTGCTGAGGTAACCGATGCAGAAAACCCGATTGATACAGGCGTGGCTGGCGCTGATGGTCTTATCTTCTATCAGCACGGGCGTTGCGGTATTCATTGACCGCGGCCATGTGGCCAGCACCACGACCACGGCGATTGCCGGTGTTGTGATCCTGTTGTTATCCTTGATCAAAGGCCGGATTATCCTGTCCCGTTATCTGGGGTTGGAAAACACACGATTCTGGCGGCGCGGGTTCAATTTCGCGTTGGGCAGTTTTTCGGTGTTGCTATTGGCGTTGTATCTGGTGCCGGTGCTTTAAACCGACTTGCGCAACCGCAATTCCTCGTCGCCCATGGCATAGCTTTGCAGCAATTCAACATCCTTGATCGCGGCATGGTTCTGGCGCACATTGACGCCGAGTTTACGCAGTTTGGCAAAGGACCGTGACAGGCTTTCGGGTTTCATGCCCAGACGACCCGCGATCAGTACCTTGTCATAGGGAAGCGTGACGGTGCAGGCACCTTCTTCTACGGGGCAGAGTTCCACCAGAAATTCCGCCACCCGTTGCGCACCGGACAAGGCCTTGATTTGCTCTAGCTGCAAAACGATGGAATGCAGGTGCTGATAGGTCGCGGCCAGAATGGAAATGGCGATTTCAGGGTCGCTTTTGATCATGCTGGTCAGAATGCTGGTCGGCAAGCATAATACATGGCTGTCTGTGACGGCTTCGGCGGCAACGGGGTATACTTCGTGCCGTAGGGCCAAGGCTTCGCCAAAGCTGTGACCGGCGGTAAAGACACCGACCACGGCCTCGGATCCATTCGGGGCGATACGATAGAGTTTCACCCAGCCTTGCACCACAATATAGATGGTGTCCGCCGGATCGCCCTGTAGGAAAATGGTCTGGCCATGGTCGAAATGCCGCTCTGTCATGCGCGATAGAATAGTTGTGACGGTATCCTCGGGCAAGCTGGACAGGAATAGCGAGTTCCGGGCGATTGCTTCGATTTGAGTGTTCATGTCGCGTGGGTGCTCCGATTTTGTAGCCTGCCGTGATTCCCCTGAGACGGTCATATCGTGGGTATCTTGAAACCTCCACCCAAAGTGTTTCAGAATTTTGTGCATTACAAAAGTAAATTTACGACAGAGATGTCGTTTTTTGCAAAGGGAAGGTCGGCTGACTCTGGCGTAAACAGGTGAATTTCTGCAATCTATGGGCAAAACCCCAAAGAGAGTCGCGATTATGAAAACCCATGTAAAAGCCTGTGTTGTTGGCGGCGGTGCCGTTGGTGCGTCGATTGCCTATCATCTGGCCAAGGCGGGCTGGGATGATGTGGTGTTGCTGGAACGCGACGAGCTGACGTCCGGTTCCACTTGGCATGCGGCGGGGTTGTTGCCCTTGTTCAACATGTCCTATGCGACGACGCATATTCACGATTATTCGGTAAAGTTCTATAAAGAACTGGAGGCCGAAACCGGCCTGAATGCCGGATTTTCCGTGGTGGGCAATCTGCGCATGGCGCAGACGGACGAGCGCATGGATGAATACTTGCTCTACGGGACCACGGCGGAATCCGTGGGGGTGCCGTTTGAAAAGCTGACGCCCGCGCAAATCAAGGACCGCTGGCCATTGATCCGCACCGATGATCTGAAAGGCGCGATCTATCATCCGACAGATGGTTACATCAATCCCGCCGACGTGACACAGGCCATGGCCAAGGGAGCGCGCCAGCGCGGGGTCGAAATTTACCGCAAGCTGCAAGTGGACAGTTATGAATGGACCGGCTCTGAATGGATTGTTCGGGGCAAGGTGATGGTGGAAAAAGGCGGTAATCTGGTTGCCGGCGAAGAGGATTTTACCATCCACGCCGAGCACGTAGTTACGGCCACCGGCAACCACGCACAACGTACGGCACGTCAGTTGGGGATCAAAATTCCGGCAATTCCGGTGGAACACCAGTTTATCGTCATGGACAAAGATCCGATGTTGGAAGAATTCCGCAAGAATAACCCCGAACATCCGGTCATTCGCGATGCCGACGCACAATCCTATGTGCGCGAAGAACGGGGTGGCTGGATTTTGGGAGTGTACGAAAAAGGCGCACCAGCGCGGTTTGAATACGGGGTGCCGGATAGCTTTCGTGCCGACCTGTTCCCGTTGGCGCTGGACCGGATCGAGGAACAGTACCTGGCGATGATCCACCGGATTCCGTCTTGTGAAAATTCGGGCCTCAAGGATGATTTCAACGGCCCGATCTGTTATACGCCTGATGGCAATCCGCTGGTGGGACCTGCACCCGGCTTGCGTAACATGTGGTTGGCCGAGGGCTTCAGCTTTGGCATTACCGCTGCCGGTGGCACCGGCTATTACATGGCGCAAATGATGGTCGAAGGCGAAGCCGAAATCGACATGGCCAGCCTTGACCCGAAACGTTACGGCAGCTGGATGACAACGGAATATGGTGCACGCAAGAACGAGGAGTGCTACGAACACGTTTATATCCTGCACCATCCGGACGAAGAACGTCCAGCCTGTCGTGCGCTACGCACATCACCCGCCTATGACCGGCAAAAGGCCGCCGGTGCGCAATTCGGGCAGGTGAACGGCTGGGACCGGCCAAATTATTATGCCCCTATCGGGTTTGACGATGCCGCCGCGCGGTCCTTTCGCCGGGGGGGCTGGTGGCAATATGCGGTCGAGGAAGCCAAGGCAATTCGCGAAGGGGTTGGCCTGATTGATGCCACGGCCTTCACCAAGCACGTGGTAAAAGGGCCGGGGGCCACGGCGTTTCTGGATTGGTTCACCTGTAACAAATTGCCTCGTGTGGGCCGGATCAACCTGACTTATGCCCTGACGTCGGCAGGAACCACGCGCACGGAATATACCATCGTGCGTAATGGCGAGAACGACTACTACCTTGTTTCTGCCGGAGCATGGACCGCCTATGACAGCGATTTCCTGCGCAAAGCAGCCGAGGACAAGGCCGAAGATTTCGGGTACATTGAAATCCACGATGTCACCAATCAATGGGGTGTGTTTGCCATTGCCGGCCCGAAAACTCGCGAGGTTCTGGGCAAGATCATCAAGGATGCCGATCCGGCCAGCGCGCTTTCAAACAAAAACTTCCCTTGGCTGTCGGCCAAGTACATCGAACTGGGCATGTGCCCGGTGAACGCAATCCGTGTGGCCTATACCGGTGAGCTGGGCTGGGAATTGCATCACCCGATCGAAATGCAGAATTATCTGTGGGATCTGATTGTGGATGCGGGGCAGGAACACGGGTTGAAACTGGTCGGCGCGCGGGCGCAAAACTGGTTGCGGTTGGAAAAATCCTATCGGGCCTTTGGCAATGAATTGGGCCGCGACGCCACCCCGCAAGAGGCAGACCTGCCGCGCTTCATTGATCTGGAGAAGGATTTCCACGGTAAGGAAGCCATGCTGAAAACCGGTGTGCGGTCCAAATGCGTGACCTTGTTGATTGACGGGCCGGCAGATGCCGACCCATGGGGCCGCGAGGCGCTGTTGTATGACGGGGTCAAGGTCGGGCGTCTGACATCGGGTGGCTATTCCGTGGCCTTTGGCCAGAGCATCGGTATGGGCTATCTGCCGCCGGAACTGGCAGTCGAAGGCCAAAAGGTCAAAGTCCGGATGCTGGGAGAGTTGTGGGATGCGATTGTGACTTGTGATAGCCCCTATGATCCCAAGAATGCGACCATTCGCAAAAACATCGAATAGAAAAAAGGGCGCTCGCGACAACGAGCGCCCTGTCTTCTACTTGGCCAGCTGATCGTAACAATCCAGCGCCTTGGCTGCATACATCAGGGTTGGCCCGCCGCCCATTTGTACAGCCATGCCCAACACGGCGGCGACCTCGTCTCGGCTGGCACCGATGCGGATCAGGGCCTCTACGTGAAAGCCGATGCAGGGTTCGCAATGATCGGCCACGGCAATGCCCAAGGCGACAAATTCGAGGGTTTTCTTGTCCAGCCCCTCACTTGCCATTGCGCCTTTGGACAGGGCACCGAAACCTTTGGCGGTTTCGGGAATGGTTTTGTTCAGATTGCGCAGCTGGTCGCGGGTATTTTTAATGCTGTCTTTCCAGTCCATGGGACTCTCCTGTGTTCAAGTTGATGCTATTTGGCACCTGTTTGACCACAGGTCTTTGATTTCGGTTAAGGGGTCGTCCCGATCCGA
>CAMZLM010000135.1 GCA_947311485.1 uncultured Paracoccaceae bacterium | reverse complement strand
TGTCGCGTCAGCTGGACAGCTAGGAGGCCGTTATGGGTGCAGGAACCGTTGAACGGCAAGGCAGACGACGCGGCAGCCGGTCGGGACGCAAGCCGATGGCCGAAATAAACGTCACGCCTTTTGTCGATGTGATGCTGGTGTTGCTGATCATCTTCATGGTCGCCGCGCCGTTGATGACGGTGGGCGTGCCGATCGAGCTGCCCAAAACCGCCGCAACACCGCTTCCCGGTGAAGAGGAAGAACCGCTTGCACTGGTGATTGCCGCAGATGGCAGCCTGTTGTTGCAAGAGGTGCCGATTGATCGCGATACATTGATTCCTAAACTTCGGGCAATTGCAGCAGAACGACAGGACGACAAGCTGTTCTTGCGCGCGGATGCGGGTATCTCCTATGGGCAGGTAATGGAAATCATGGGCGCGCTCAACGCCGGTGGTTTTCGCAACATCGGTCTGGTGACCGATGGCGGCGGCCCGAAACTTGACGGGCAGGGAAACTAGGGGCGCACGTTGCAGACCGGCACCAAAATATCGCTTGTGGCCCATGCAACCCTGATCGGGGTGGCCGTTTTTGGCATGCCCTTTACCCGGAAGAATGACGCGGAAACAATTCAGATTTCGCAAGTGTCAATTATGACCAGCACCGAATTCGAGGCCATGGGTTCCCGCTCCCCTGCGCCTGTGTTTGAACAGCCGGACCAGATGCAAGTGGCCGTCAACAGCGAGCAAAGCCCGTCTTTGCCAACAGCAGACGCCACACCTACCCCGCTGCAACAGCCCGATGAACAGGCCGCTCCCGCAGTTGAAGACACCCCCGATGTGTCCGGTCTGCAAGAACAACCGCAGCCCGATATTACCGTCGAAAGCCCGGTCATTGCCCCGCAAGCAAATGATTCTGTCGGCACCACGCTTGTTGTTCCGGATGCGCCAATTGCAAATCAACAGAGCGAGGGACAACAGCAACCCAAACAGCTGGCGATGGTTCAGCCCAAACCCCGCCCCGCCCCGCGCATCGACACAACCGCCGCCGAAAAGCCGCCCACTGATGCCAAAACGGCACCAGAGGAACAGCAGGCAACCACACCGGATACCACAGCAACCAAGCCAGTGGATGAAGCCGTCGAAAAAGCCCCGAAACAGGCGGCCACCGAAATTGTGACCGTACCAGAGGTCGATCCGAATTCCGCCGCACCGGCAAAATCCAGCCGTCCGCGCGGGCGCCCCCGTGACATTGCCAGGAAAGCAAAGCAAGCTAAGGAGTTGGCCGAAAAGCGCGCCAAAGCCGACGCCGCCAAAAAGGCACGCGAGGCAAAAGCCGCCGAAGCCAACGCCATTCGGGACGCGCTAATCAAGGCAACACAGGAACAATTGAACAGCGCGCCCAAAGGCCCGCCTTTGACATCTTCAGAACGAAATGGTCTGGTATTGGCGGTGCAGCAATGCTGGAATGTGCCCGTCGGCGTGCAGGATGCAGGGGATCTGGTTGTGGTGTTATCGGTGGAATTGGCACGAGATGGATCATTGGCGGGAAATCCCCGACTGATCGACCCCGCCGGCACCCCGCAAGGCACGGTCCGACAAGCATTCGAAGCCGGCAGGCGGGCATTGATCCGCTGCGCACCCTATGCGCTGCCGGCAGATAAATACGAGCAGTGGCGACAGCTGGAAGTCGTCTTCAACCCCAAAACAATGGTGGTCAAATGATAAAAATTGCACAAACTTTGGTAGTGGTCTGGCTGGCGGCTCTGGCGCTGGTAGGAGGCGTACAAGCACAAAATACGCCTTTGCGGATTGAAATCACACAGGGCATTATCGAACCGATGCCGGTTGCGATTCCCCAATTTGTAGCCGAAAACCCGGCCGCACAGGAATTCGCGGCCAAGCTTACACAGGTCATTAGCGCCGATCTGGTCGGGTCCGGCCTGTTTCGGGAAATTCCGCAGGCGACCCATATTGCAAAAATCAGCAACTTCAACGCACCGGTGCAGTTTTCCGAATGGAAGGCAATCAACGCACAGGCCCTGATTGCCGGTGCCGTGAGCGTGACCTCTGACAATCGCATGGTGGTCAAGTTTCGCCTGTTTGACGTGTTCGCCCAAGCCCCGCTCGGTAAAGGGTTGCAATTCGTGGCCTCCACCAACAGCTGGCGGCGCATGTCGCACAAGGTGGCAGACGCGGTTTATGTGCGCCTGACCGGTGAACCCAGCGGATATTTCGATAGCCGCGTGGTTTATATTGCCGAGGAAGGCCCCAAAAACGCTCGTAAAAAACGGCTGGCTGTGATGGATTATGACGGAGCCAATGTGCGCTATCTGACCGGCGCGAACGATATTGTGCTGGCACCGCGTTTTTCCCCGAATGCACGGGAAATTATTTACACCAGCTATGAAACCGGCGAACCGCGTGTGTTTCTGATGAATGTGGATACGCTGTCGCGTCGGGTACTTGACAGCGCGCCGGGCATGACCTTTGCGCCCCGGTTTTCACCGGATGGACGCCAGGTGGTGATGTCCCTGACCAATCGGGGCAACACAGACATTTACCGGGTCGATGTCGCGCGCGGTACGCGGACCCGCCTGACGGATTCTCCGGCGATTGAGACCGCCCCGAGCTATTCTCCGGATGGCAGCCAGATCGTTTTTGAATCCGATCGCGGGGGCGGACAGCAAATTTACCTGATGAACGCCAATGGCGGCACCGCCAAACGGATCAGTTTTGGCAAGGGCAGCTATGGCACGCCGGTCTGGTCACCGCGCGGCGATATGATTGCCTTTACCAAGATTTACAAAGGCCGGTTTCATATTGGCGTGATGCGGGTTGATGGCTCACAGGAAAAGCTGCTGGCAGGATCATTTCTGGACGAGGGGCCGACGTGGTCCCCGAATGGCCGCGTGATCATGTTCTTCCGCGAAACGCCGGGGGCAAATGGC
>CAMZLM010000134.1 GCA_947311485.1 uncultured Paracoccaceae bacterium | reverse complement strand
GAAGGATACCCGTTGGCTGAATTAACCAACCCCGTGGCTGGCTGCAGGTTTTTTTCAAAGTATGCCCAGGCGATCCGCGCATTTTCAAAATCCTCTCTCCGGACCACAGAGACCGGAGCCAGAGGTAACACAACCGCGCTTGGCTGGATACCGCGCCCTGTCCGATAGCTGTCCAGATTAACTCTGGACTCTACCGACAATGCAAATGTAGCCGCTAGGCTCAAACCAACTATGAAGGCAATTTGGCTACGGGCTTTTACCAGATTGGCACGAAACGTCATGCTGCCTCCTTTATGATTAAACGATTTTTGACATCTATTCCTAAGTTATCCTCGCCCTTGGGCCGCCAAAGTGCCGCCGAAATCAAAACCGTCATCGCCCATGCATTTGAAAGCCCCCAAAATGCATTCACAACAAAAGAGCCAAGCGCCTTGCTTTCAGGATTACTCAACACACCGACACCGGCAAAAACCACGCCCGAAAGGGTTAGGACAACCACTGAAACTTGTGGAAAGACAAGCCTCAAAAACCGATCTGTTTTTCGCTGTTTCGGTGTTACTTTGAATTTGATTTCCTTGCCTCTCACAACCGCCCAAATCGCTTGTAAATTGAATGAAAAAAACGCGAGATTTAGCATCCTGCCTTTTCGGTTATTAATTCCCCAAGTTCCAGCAATTGAAGCAAGCTCATGCACTATCAAAAAGGGAAGTAGATGTAGAAAAAACTCGGAAGAATACGCCTCAACAGGAGAAATGCCCGTAAACAATGCAAAAATGGGGGCTGCAATGAATATGATGTTCCAAAGAGGTGCCAAATATGACCAGAAAGTCATAGCAAACATAAGCTTTTGGCGCAAGGTTAGCCCGTTGCGAAACAATGGATTATCATTGATCAGAATATCAAGTGTGCCACCGGCATATTTAAACCTCTGCATCGCCCAGCTTTGCATATCGAGAGGAGACAACATTTTCGTTTCAACCTGGGGGTGATACACAGACTTCCAACCACGATCCCGATCCATGAGCAAGACAAGGGATGTATAGATATCCTCTGAAACGTGATACTTGTAGGGTGTCACCTCGGTTGCGTGCAGCATTTCGCAATTAAGCGTTTCCTCCACCCGTCTTCTTAAACTTTCGTCTTGAATGTGGCGACTGTATTCTTGAACCTTGGCCTCAACATTATCCGCAAATGCTTTTAGCGCCGCCTCCATCACCGCCTCACGTCGATGCACGGAGCCCGCACCACAACAAAATGACGCATTAACCCCATTACGGCGCCGTTGTATCACATCGTAGAATAGCTTCGGATCACTTACAAACGGGTCATGCCCCACGCGTATCGGCCCAAACAACTTTTGGATAAACAGTCCGGCTTTCGAACCTGGCCGCCCAAAGTAACCTTGTAAAACCTGTTCAAGCGCTCGCCCCTGAGGAATGTCATAAAACCACTGGGGTGTTTGAACCCAGGCAACGTTAGGGTCACGAAAATATCCAAGCGTATTCTGCAACAAAGTAGGAAATGCCCGGGTATCACTATCCAAAATCACCAAAAAGTCGCCTACAGTTTTCTCCATCCCGTTGCGTAGATTTCCAGCCTTATACCCAACGTTTGTCTCTCGCGTGATATAGTGAACCCCCTCCTCCAACGCCACCTTTCGCATCTCTTCCCGCCGCCCATCATCAAGAACAAACACCTTAATATCAATAGGATACGGGTAAGTCATTGCTTTTGCATCCCGTATCGAATACCGGGTCAACTCAGGATCCTCATTATATGTGGGCAAAAAAACATCAACACTTATGATTGCGTCTTCCCCGCCTGAAATCACGTCGGAACGGTACGCTGGTGCCCGCGATATTGGGGTATCATTCACAGACCATAGATTATGAAAATAAAGCAGTAACCCGACAAAGGAACAGGATTCAGCAACCACAACAGGCAAGGAAAACCACATAGCGTCTGGATTGAGTGAAAAAGACCACCGCCACCATAAGTACCACGCCCCTAAAACAATCGTCATACCGGCCAACAACTGCCAAACGAATTCCGCCCAAGGCCCATGCGGAAGCGGGGCCTCAGGCTTAAGGTCTTCGCCTTTACTAAAATAGAAATCTTTTAACTCGGCCATCCTACCCTCTGAAAGACTACAAAACAGTTGTCGCAGAAAGGAGCCTAATTTTTAGTTACCAAATGAATTTTTTTTATTCACCAAGTCTTAAACTATGACTGCGATGGTTCTGCTACATTTTCAAATCTGAATGGGCATACCGTGACACACCCCAATCCCTCCAACGCAGTTCTAACAGCACCGGATTCTATGGATGCAGTGCCATTACATGTGCTTGTTGTTGACGATAGCGCGTTGCAGCGGAGACTTGTTTCCCTGAATCTTAAAAAATGGGGGTTCACGATCAAAGAAGCCGCTTCCGGCGTTGAAGCACTGGAAATTTGCAAATCCAATCAATTCGATATGATTATCAGCGATTGGGTAATGCCGGAAATGGATGGGCTGGAATTTTGCAAGGAATTTCGCAAGCTCCAGCGTAATTCGTATGGATATTTTATTCTTGTTACGTCTAAAAATGAAAAAAATGATGTGGCACAAGGGTTGGATGCCGGTGCAGATGACTTCCTTTCCAAACCTGTCAACTCTGCGGAACTCAAAGCACGAATTCAGGCCGGAACACGGGTTCTTGAGATGGAGCAAAAACTGTTGGCCCAAAATGAAATGGTCAACAATGCCCTGAGCGAGTTGCGCGAAGTGTATGACGAAATCAGCAAAGACCTCGTAGAAGCTTCCAAGCTTCAGCATTCTCTAATTCCGGTTCGGCATAAAAGCTACCAGACCGCAGAATTGTCGCTCTTGTTTCAATCCAGCGGCCATGTCGGAGGGGACCTCGTTGGCTTTTTTAATATTTCACAGAATAGAATCGGGATTTTTTCTTTGGATGTTTCCGGGCATGGCATATCTTCGGCTTTGCTAACCGTTCGCTTGTCCGGGTATTTAAACTCGCACAACAAATCTCAAAACATCGCTTTTGAACCCCGTCCAGATGGCAGCTACCATTTTTTGTCACCGCGGGAAATTGCCAGCCTATTGAACGATAGAATGATGCAAGAAATGGACACAGAGCATTATTTTACAATGGCTTTTGCAGATATCGACTTGCAAACGGGGCATGTTGTAATGGTGCAGGCGGGACATCCGCATCCAATCATCTTCAATCCTGAAACCGGCGTCCGTTTTCTTGGCTCCGGCGGGCCACCAATTGGGTTGCTCCCTTTCGTGGAGTTTGAGGACTTCGAATTTGATCTAAAGCCAGGTGATCGCTTGCTGTTGCATTCAGACGGCATAACCGAATGCCAAAATGCCAATGGCGATCTGTTTGACGAAGATGGATTGGAGGCCATGCTAAAGAACAAACTCGATTCCAGCGGCCCGGAGTTTATGGATGACCTGCTTTGGCAACTCACAGAGTTTAGTCAAGGGACACCCTTTGATGATGATATCTCCGCAATTTTATTCGAATTTACTGAATGTGTACGGCCCTAAAAGTCAGCTGCCTAACAATTCTACGGATAAATGTTGCGACCCGTTAAGCCGTATACAAACATGGAGGCCTCGATGAGGTTTACCCCAACCAGGTTGTTAAGACGTATCTGTTTAATCTGCCTGTCCTTTTATACGGGCATTAAATGGTTAATACGTCATCGAAAAATGCTACCGTCCATATTTTTTGTCATTTTAGGAGGCTGTGCCACAGTGGCTCCCAAACAAGCGATCCGCGTTGCGCAACCTGACAACTCACCTGTACGAAATTTTACATCGTTCAGTGCATCTTTACGCTGCATGGATAATTTATTCGCAGCTAACCACCGCCCTTCATCTCTTATTTCCTCAACAGGATTTCCTGACCTAACCAGAAAAATCTACGTTGGTGCTGATGAAATGTTGGTCAACGCTGTAAACCAAATGAATCAAAAATCACGGGCATACGTTTTTCTGGATCAGTCCCTCGAAAGGGACATGGGGCAAATTTCCCTCCTCACGCGCCAAAAGGACGATTTGGAACCTAAATTGTATATCCGCGCGGCCATCACCCAAGTGGATCAAGGCGTGGTTTCCGACAGCGGATCCCTTGGTCTGGATTTCACTAACGCGCCAAATGCCTGGAACCCTTTCAAAGCAAACCTGAAAGGGTCCAAATTCACCGCCGGTCGCGATGTTTCAATAGTGACAGTGGACATGCATCTGGTTTCATATGCGACTAAAACCATCGTACCGGGGGCCTCCGTTGCCAACACGATGGTTGTCACGTCTGACAACGGGGGCTTACAGGCTGACGGGCTAATACGGCTTACCGGTTTTGATTTTTCAATTAACATAAAAAGAGTCGAGAGCCTTGGCCAGGCGGTGCGCAACTTGGTCGAGTTAGGTGTTATTGAACTGCTTGGACGTCATGCGCGGGTACCTTACTGGCAATGCTTAAACATCCGTCCCAGCATTCAAAAACTGGACAACCTTGACGAACTGCGTTTTCTGGCCTTACCGCGCACAAAGCGCATCCAAAAAGTACAAACCATGCTGGTATCCCTCGGTTACTTGACGGGAACTGTAACCGGCAGCCTGGATCGTAAAACACGCGCCGCCATCAGCCGCTTTCAGGCAGATAAAAAACTGGTGGCCACCGGGGAACTCAACTACCAGCTGTTTACATTGCTTTATGAAAACGCAAACGGGTACAGCCGCGACCACAAGCCGTTTCCAGATAAACCTAACCCGAAAAAACCTGCAGATATCCTGTTATTTCCGGATCGCCCCAATTACCGCAAGGGAGATGTCTTAAAACTTGAACTGGACGTGCGCAAAGACGGGTTTGTTCGGTGTTATCATCAATCCGGCAAAGGGCCCATCATTCAAATTCTCCCCATAAATCCGGGCCAATCCATCCATGCGGGATCTGGGGCCAAGGTTACCATCCCGAGCCAGAATGCACCCTTTGATATTCAATTTGAAACGTCTGGCACTGAAGAAGCCATTTTATGCATCCTCAGTCCTGATCCCAACCTTCAGCTGCCAATGACCACAGCAAAAGCAGCATTCAAACCGGTTCCCGCCCAGTCATTTGAGGAGATTTCACGTTACTATCGCCGAAAGGGGAAACCCTTCTCAAGGGCCGAATTCCGTACACGCGCACGTCAATAACCCTGCAAAACAGGGACTGAAAAAACCTCTGCGACAAACGTCGCGTCGCCCCGATTATCCAAGGCCGCAACGGCATCTTCGGCGTCCATCCAAACCGCCGAATGATTTTTTTCCAAAGGCTCACCTATTTTCAACGTCGGCCGGCACAAATATATATGGCAAACCTTATGCGCCCAAAATCCGTATTCCGGCATATAGGTAAACCGCTGAAAGGCCCCCAAACGGCGGAGCGTTGCAATGTGATATCCGGTTTCTTCAAAGGTTTCCCGATGCAACGCCTGTAAAGGTGATTCACCTGGATCAATTCCCCCTCCAGGCAGCTGTATTTCATCCTGCTCCAGACTCTGACACGTGAGCAGGAGTTCGCGACCTAAAGCAATGATACCATAGGCCCCTGGGCGCAATTTATATTTAACGTCGTTTCGACGAGGTTCACCAAATCGTTTCATACCCTTGGCTTAACCGTTATTTTGTGCGAATGGCAGCAGGGAATCCAGTTTTTTTAAGCACCCAAGAGGTACAGTCATGACCGACATTGCCAACCAAGACGATCAAGTGTTGCCTTTCCAGCTTGACAAAGCCGACATTCGCGGTCGCATCGCGCGGCTGGACGGTGTTCTAAATCAAATATTGCAACAGCATGATTACCCGGACGAAGTCTCCGCACAGGTCGCAGAAGCTGCAATTCTAACAGCACTGATCGGGCAAACCATTGATATCCGGTGGAAACTATCCGTTCAAATTCGCGGTGACGGGCCTTTGCGGATTGTTGCAACTGATTATTATGGGCCAGAAGCCCCCGGCAAACCGGCAAAACTGCGCGCTTGGGCCAGCTATGACCCAGAAACTCTTCCGCTGGCTGAAGGCTCCGGGTTCTCGAAAATCGGCAAAGGAATGTTTGCCATTTTGATCGATCAGGGCGATGGCATGAAACCGTATCAAGGAATTACCGCCCTTAGCGGCGAATCGCTTTCCGACTGCGCCGAAGCCTATTTCGCTCAATCCGAACAGCTTCCAACACGGTTTCGCACGCTCGCAGGTCAATCAACAACAGCAAATGGAAAAATGGCATGGCGCGCTGGCGGTATTATGTTGCAACACATGCCCAAAGCCTCGCCCTCTGTGAACAAAGATCAAACAGACCCAAAGACGCCCGTGATTACCCTCACTGAAGAGGATCAGGAAAACTGGAATCGGGCCGTCATCTTGATGGATACCGTGGAGGAAACCGAATTAATCGGCCCGTTCGTCAGCAAAACCCAGCTCCTGCACAGGTTGTTTCACGAGGAATCCCCGCGGGTGTTTGAGCCACAAAAAGTAGAATTTGGCTGTACGTGCAGCGCCGACAAAGTGCGTCAGACCATGTCGATTTACTCCGCTAAAGACATCCAAAAAATGACCACCCCGGAGGGAACCGTTACCGCAGATTGCCAATTTTGCGGTGAACATTACGTGCTGGACCCGCAAGAATTGGGTTTCGAGGCCAAAAAGGACACATAATCCCTCGCTTGCCCTTTGCCGCGCGCTGCGGCAAAAGGGCCTATGACCTCAATAAAATTCGACCTGCAAACTCTTTCCCTTGCTTTAGGTAAAGATCAGGAAGCTTCGGCGACATCCGACTTTGATCTGAATCCGAACGGCCTTGCTCCCAACAAACCCTTGCGTGGGGCTGCCGTTCTGGTGCCGCTTATTCCACGAAAAAATGGCCTTCACCTTATTTTAACCCAACGGGCCGCAGCCTTGAAACACCATCCGGGGCAAGTCGCCTTTCCGGGCGGAAAAATAGAACCGGACGACGAAACCGCCCAAGGGGCCGCCTTGCGCGAAGCCCATGAGGAAATCGGTTTGGCACCACATCTGGTAGCTCCGATTGGCAGCCTGCCGCCCCATAAAACCGGTACGGGATTTCTGGTTCATCCTTTTGTTGCCACAGTTGACCCCGGGTTTCAGCCCATCCCAGACCCGAACGAGGTTGCCGAAATTTTCGAGGTGCCGCTATCGCATGTGCTCAACCCCGAAAATTTCACTGTACAGGGCCGTGTCTGGCTAGGCGAAATGCGGCACTACTATACGGTCCCTTACGGCCCGCATTACATCTGGGGAGCAACCGCGCGCATGTTGCGCATGTTTGCAGAACTCGTAGGGGCCACCGATGAAAATATCCGCTGACTGGTTAAATACACCGGCAAGCATCGCGGTCATGCAGATGCTCGAACGCGCCCGAAAACAGGCCTATTTCGTCGGGGGATGCGTGCGAAATGCACTGCTTGACCAGCCTGTAAATGATCTGGATATCGCCACCAACGCCCCCCCACAGGAGGTATTGAAAATCGCGCGTGATGCCGGATTCAAGGCCATTCCAACCGGCCTTGAGCATGGAACAATCACCGTTATTCATGGCAATACCGCGTTTGAAATCACCACTTACCGGCGCGACGTTGAAACAGACGGGCGCCGCGCCGTGGTGGCCTTTGCCGACACAATCACCGAGGATGCACAGCGGCGCGACTTTACCATGAATGCCCTCTATGCGGATGCACGCGGGCAGGTATTTGACCCGCTTGGGGGCCTGCCCGATCTTCTGGCGCAGCGGGTGCGATTTATCGGCGACGCAACACAACGCATTGCCGAAGACCACCTGCGGATATTGCGGTTTTTCCGGTTTTATGCGTGGTATGGTGATCCTAAGAATGGTCTTGATGCCGAAGGTCTCGCCGCTTGTGCCAGCGGGGCACCGGGTGTTGCGGCATTGTCCAAGGAACGCATCGGGGCAGAAATGCGCAAGCTCCTTTCCGCCAGGGATCCGGCCCCCGCAACAGCAGCCATGGCGCAATCCGGTGTTTTGTTACATGTCCTGCCCGGAGCCGATACCCGTGCACTGCCGGTTTTGGTTCATCTGGAACAGCAACACAATTTTCCCGTCCATTGGCTGCGCCGCTTGTTGGTTTTGGGCGGCGAAGACGTGCAGAAAAATTTGCGATTAAGCAATTCAGAGGCAAAAACGCTTGATGCCAGCCGGAGGATCATGGAGGCGGGCATACCGCCGGCAAAAGCCGGATATTTATTTGGCCAAGAGCCCGCACAAAACGCCGCTCTGGCAATGGCTGCCCTTTTGTCCAACGATATCTCCCTACAGGATATTGCCGAAATCAAGCGCGGCGCGCGCGCGGAATTTCCCGTTTCTGCCCGCGATTTAATGCCCGAATTCACCGGCAAAAAATTGGGAGACAGGCTCAAGGAACTCCAGAAAGAATGGTTTAATTCCGGTTTGACAGCTGGCAAAGACAAACTTTTGGATTGACGGACCTGAATTCAGATGCGCTTATAGGTCAATAATTCATACCTATAGGCTCCCATGTCACCCGATACATTCCTCTCACTCTTCAGCCTCGCCATCGGGGCCGCCTGGACCCCCGGCCCAAATAACGTGCTCGTCGCCAATTCCGGCGCGCGTTTCGGGTTTCATGCGTCCTTGCCCCATATCGCGGGAATCGGGCTTGGCTTTCCTTTCATGATTTTCTGCGTCGGTGCCGGTTTGGGGCAGGTATTTGCCCAGAGCGCCCTGTTGCGCGAAGGCCTGCGTATTGGCGGTGCTGTCGTTTTGCTTTGGGTCGCATGGAACATCGCAACCGCACGCGGAGCGGCAAAGGCAGGGACTAGCAAGAAACCCTTTACTTTTATCCAAGCAGCCGCGTTTCAGTGGATCAATCCCAAGGCATGGGTGATGGCAATCGGTATTTCCGCCCAATTTGTGACCCCCGCCCACCCGATCCAGACCGCGTTGATTGTCTCGATGGTATTTGTCATGGTTGGTTTTGGATCCGCCTGCACATGGGCCGTTTTCGGAGCTGCCTTGCAAAACTGGTTGCGCATTGGCAACCGGTTGCGGGTTTTCAATGTCTCGATGGCTTTGCTCATCGTACTAAGCGTGTTTTTCCTGCTCACTGAAAGCCTGACCTGATGCTTGGCCCGCTCGTCACCTTTTTGATTGCAGGGCTGGCAAGCCCGGGGCCAAATGTGATCATGTTAACAACTTCCGGTGCCCGGTTTGGCGCGCGTGCAACCTGGCCGCATTTATGGGGGGTGGTGGTTGGCGTCGGAATCATCGGGGCCGTTACCGCACTTGGAATTGGCACGGTTTTATTGGCACAACCCGCGCTGAAGTTTACCTTGCAGGTGGTGTCGGGGCTGTGGATTTTATGGATGGCCTATAGCTTGATCCGCAAATCCGCGATCACATCCTCGACGCAAACAGACCGCCCGATGAAGTTCCACGAAGCCGTCTTGTTTCAGTGGGTCAATCCGAAAGTCTGGGCCGTCGCCATCGCCGCGACCAGTGCCTATAGCACCGGACTACCCCCGATGGGCGAAGCCCTGCGCCTTGGTCTGGCATTTTCGGGCGTTAACCTGTTTGTCTGCCTGTTCTGGACATACTCAGGCCAGCTTTTGTCTCGCTTG
>CAMZLM010000133.1 GCA_947311485.1 uncultured Paracoccaceae bacterium | reverse complement strand
GGCCTCGGCGCCCGCTTCGGCCGCAGCCCTGGCAGTGGCTTCTTTTGTTTCTTTGGCGTTAGCTTCGTTTGCAGTCTTGGCAGCGGCTTCTTCTGCGGCTTTGGCGGCAGCTTCGGTTGCAGCTTTGGCAGCGGCTTCTTCTGCGGCTTTGGCGGCAGCTTCGGTTGCAGCTTTGGCAGCGGTTTCAGTCGTATCCGCGGTGCCGGTTGCCTTTTTCAGAACATCCGTTACCTTTTGGGTCACGTCTTCTTTGGCCGCATCCAGTTTGGCTTTGGCGGCCTCTACTTTTTCCTCTACCTTCGCTTTGGCGGCGTCTTTGGCTTCTTCCATTTTGGTTTTGGCAGCGTCTTTGACCTGCTCGACAACATCTGCGGCCGCGTCTTTGGCTTTATCAACAGCGTCATTGACCGTGCCGGTTTCTTCGGTGACAGCAGGTGCCACGGCTTCGACGACTTCGGGCGCGTCTTTTTTGGTCATAAACCAATAAGCTCCGCCGGCCAGCACGACCAGCGCGCCAATAATTGTCAGATTTTTCATATCAACATTCCCATTGTGAAGGGTCACCCCGGTTCCTGACCGCACATGCGCATTCCCCCGCCCACATTCAAGCCCAAAACCATTGAAATACAGTATTATTCGAAACATCGCCCAAATCAGCAAAACTCCGCCAACAATCCCCGCCTATATGGGCATCCTGCCGCCAGCGGTGGGCAAGGCATAACTTCACTCTGGTCAAATGCCCCCACGCCTGATACATTTTTTCTTAAATGTCTTTTTAGAAAAAGCGAACGAGCAATGTCTATCAACCTGCAAAAAGCCGAACCCATTCCCGCCAGCGCCAGCGCCGCGATCGAAGAAATGTTGCAAACCGGAGATTTGTTCCGCTACACCGCCAAGAAAGACGCCCCGGTTACCTTGCTGGAACAGGAATTTGCCGACATGATGGGCAGTCGCTTTGCGCTTGCCGTGGCCTCTTGTTCGGCCGCCCTGTTTTTGACCCTGCGCGCACTGGACCTGAAACCGGATGCCAAAGTCATCATCCCCGGCTTTACCTTTGCCGCTGTGCCTTCTGCCGTGGTTCACGCCGGTTGCCAACCGGTACTGGTGGAGGTCGGCGACAATTTCCGCATGGACATGGCCGATTTTGAAGCCAAGCTCACCGACGAAATCGGTGCCGTGATTGTGTCCCACATGCGCGGGCATACCTCCGATATGGATACCATCATGCGCCTGTGCGCGGCAAAAAACATTCCGGTTATCGAAGACGCGGCCCATTCGCTCGGCACCACATGGAACGGCGAAAAGATCGGCACCATGGGGCTGGTCGGGTGTTTCAGTTTCCAGAGCTACAAGCTGGTCAACGGGGGCGAAGGTGGCATTCTGATCACCGATGACGAGGAAATCATCGCTAAAACCGTCATTATGTCCGGGGCTTATGAAAACAACTGGCAAAAACACGGCTGCGACACCAACAGTTTTGCCCGCTTTCAAAACAAACTGCCGCTGTACAACACCCGCATGAACAACCTGTCGGCAACAGTGATCCGCCCGCAACTGGAACAGGTCCCCGCGCGGGCCGAAAACGGGTTGCGCAATCACGATCATCTGGCGGCGCGCCTGAACGGGCATCCCAATTTGCACGTGCCCCCGCCCCTGCCCGGCGAACATCGCGCCCCCGACAGCATCCAGTTTTTGCTGGAAGGCATGACCGACACACAGGCACAGGCCTTGATGGCGATTTCGGCCAATGCCGGGCTGCCGATCCAGATTTTCGGCCAACACACAGAAAACGCGCGCGTGTTCTGGAACTGGCAGTTCATCAAAGACCTGCCCGAACTGCCGCAGACCCGCGCCATGTTGATGCGCGCCTGTGATTTGCGCCTGCCGGCATCGCTGAGCCTGTCGGATGTGGATTTGATCGGCGATGCTATTCTGGCCTCGGTGGATCAGGCCTGCGGCGAAAAAGCGGCCTAACGTAAAACAGGAAAACCCATGTCCATTTTTCATCTTGCCCTGAATGTGTCCGATCTTGACGCCACCCGCCGGTTTTATGGTGACCTGTTGGGATGTACCGAGGGGCGCAGCACAGATACGTGGGTGGATTTCAACTTCTTTGGCAATCAGCTGTCGTTTCATCTTGGCACGCCGTTTGAAACGCGGGCAACGGGTCAGGTCGGGGAGCACAACGTGCTGATGCCGCATCTGGGCGTGGTGCTTGACATGGAGCAATGGCGCGGGCTTGCCGAAAAACTGCAAGCGGCAAATGTTGAATTTGTCATTCCGCCGGTTTTGCGGTTTGAAGGGCAGCCGGGCGAGCAATCAACCATGTTTTTTTGCGATCCCTCCGGCAATCCGATTGAAATCAAAGGCTTTGCAGATTTGAAAAACGTATTTGCAACATAGGATCGCGCCGTTCACCTATGAAACGGTCAAATCGTCCATCAGCCATGGGCATCGCGCCACCATTGGGGCCACCAGTATTTCCCGGATCATCGGGCGTAAATCATGGGCGATTTGCACAGGAATATCCGCGAGCGTATTGCCGCGCGCAATCAAAGAAATGTTGCGTGACAAGGGGTTAAAAGGCAAAGCTAATACGTCCAGTTCATCATGGAACCGCTGTGCACGCATATAGCCAAGCGGCGTCGTGATCGCCCAACCGGCCCCGCCGGCGACCATCGCCATGATGGCGTGATAGCTGTCAAATTCAAACCGGTTCGGCAATGAAATGCCTTGACGCAGCAAATGGTTTTCGATCTGGCGCCCCATCATTTGCCGCGATGAATAACGGATCAACGGGTGTTGCAAAAGCTGCTTCAACACCGGATTGTGCGGCGTAATCAACCCCTTGGGCGCGACAACGATAAAGGGGTCGGTCATCAGGGGGTGAACCTCCATCCATGGGGCGCTGGCGTCCTGGTCTGCGGCAACAATCACATCCAGAGACCGGGATTCCAGCCGCTCCGCCATGGCATAGCTGCCGCCGGATTCCAGTAAAAACTGACACCCCGTCATCTGCCTTGCCAGCCCAAGCATCAGCGCCGGTGTGACATCGGCATCAAAATCATCAATAATACCGATACGCAAACGCGTGGTCTGGCTGTCGTTAAAGCTCGCGAGTTCGGTTTTCGCCTGCGCCGCCTGTGCCAAAATCAACTGCGCGCGGCGCAAAAACATTGCCCCCGCGCTGGTCACTTGTTGCGGGCGTTTTGAACGATCAAGCAACGTCGCCCCCAACGCGGTTTCCAGATTGGTCAACTGTTGGGAAATCGCGGAAACACTGGCATGCAGACGTTTGGCCGCCGCCGAAACGGAACCTTCTTCGACCGTTGCCACAAAAATTTCAATCGCCCAAAGCGAGAGTTTCCCCGGAGTTTCCAATTTTGCCTCGATCCGTTGCCGCCCTGACAGGGTATCACAGCTTTGGACGCCCCAACAACGACATTATCCGCCGCCTACAGCACAGCAACTTCAAGAACCTGCTCCATTAGCAAATGTTCCAGAAAACGGCTGGCCATTGTCTCTTGTGTGCCATTTTGCGGGTAAATTGCATAATATACGCGCGCCGGAATTTGAATCTCTTCAAATACCCGCACCAAACGTCCGGTATTTGTATCTGCATTGGCCAACAACACAGGAAGCGCCGCCACCCCCCCTCCCGAACAGGTAATCCGGTGGGCAACAGAAAGGTCGTCGCACTCCAATCTAAACGAGTATTTAGCCGCTTCGGGACCGATCGCTAACGTAAGCGCGGCAAGCCATTCTTCGGCATCATATCCGGGTGCACGAATGAAAGGGATGCGTTCAATTCCGTGCTGCCGAATACAGTCTCCGAGCTTTACAGCCAAATCCGGTGCGGCAAAAAAACCGAATTCAATATCCGTTAAACGTTTCCATTCAAGCGCTTTCGTGTTCGGTATTTTTCTGGAAAAAACCAAACTATACCCATCCAAAAGAGGATCCAGTTCGGGATGACATTGCTCTAGCTGCAGATTGATATGCGGATGGCTTATCAAGAAACCTTCCATCGCGCGCAATACCCCACCTTGCATTAACACCTGAGGGACCGCCATGCGCAACACCCCGCCGGTGTCGATTTCGTCCAAAGAAATCGCCTTAAGGCCGATACCGATCACATCCACCATTTCGCGCGCAGCCTTATGCAAAATCTCACCCTTGGGCGTCAGCCGTAATTGCCGCGCGACCCGCAGGAAAATCGGGCAGTCGAGCCGTTTTTCCAGATTGGTCATGTGGTGAGAGACCACAGAGGCCGAAAGACCAAGCTTTTCCCCAGCCGCGCGATAGGAACCCTCTTCGACAACTGTGGTTAAAATGGCAAGGGATCTCAGGTTTTCAATCATACTGTCAGCATCATAAACTACTTTATAGGAGCAACAATGCCCCATAAGTACACGCTTAACAACCTAATTCGGCACCCCGCCTTGTGACGTAAAGGCAATAGAAAACGGATGATTTCACGAAACCATGCGAAAAACAGCTGCAGGTCTTGGCAGTTTTTCCCATCCCCCCTATAAAGCAGCAAAACAGCAAAGGGCCAATCATGCGTACCGCTTCAATCAGCCGCGACACCGCCGAAACCAAAATTTCCGTTTCCATCAATCTGGACGGGACCGGCGTTTATGACAATCAATCGGGTGTCGGCTTTTTTGACCACATGCTGGACCAGCTATCGCGCCATGCCCTGATCGACATGACGGTGCGTGCTTCTGGCGACTATCACATTGACGATCACCACACGGTCGAGGACGTGGGCATCGCGCTTGGCAAAGCATTGGCACAAGCCATCGGCGACAAACGCGGCATTCGCCGCTACGGGTCATGTTTGCTGGCAATGGACGAGGCCCTTGTGCGCTGCGCGCTGGACCTGTCAGGGCGGCCGTTTCTGGTGTGGAATGTGGATATTCCCGCCGCCAAGATCGGCACATTCGACACCGAACTGGTCCGCGAATTTTTTACCGCCTTTGCCATGCAGGGCGGCATTACCCTGCATGTCGAGGCTTTGAACGGGTTTAACAGTCATCATATCGTCGAAGCGGCCTTTAAATCTGTGGCACAGGCGTTGCGTATGGCGGTTGAAACCGACCCGCGCAAGGCCGATGCGATTCCTTCTACCAAGGGAACCCTTTCAGAATGATTACCGCCATTGCCGATTATAATTCGGGCAACCTGCGTTCCGCAGAGAAGAGCTTTCAACGTATGGCCGCGGAAATCGGGTCCGGCACGGTGGTTGTGACCTCTGATCCCGATATGATCCGCAAGGCCGATCACATCGTTCTGCCCGGCGTCGGGGCCTTTGCCGATTGCCGTCGCGAACTGGGCGAAGTGGACGGTCTGTTTGGTGCCATTGAAGAAGGCGTCAAGGCCGGCAAGCCGTTCATGGGCATTTGCGTGGGCATGCAGATGATGGCCACGCGCGGGCTGGAACATGGGGAACACGCCGGTTTTGGCTGGATTCCCGGCGACGTGGTGCATTTACAGCCCGCCGATAAAACCCTGAAGATTCCGCACATGGGCTGGAATTCCCTGACCGAAACACCCGATCATCCGGTGTTTGACGGCATTTCTGCCGGCGACCATGTGTATTTTGTGCACAGCTATCATCTGCTACCGCAAAGCCATGACAACCTGCTGGCAACAGTGGATTACGGCGGCCCGATCACCGCCGCCGTCGGGCGTGACAATATTATCGGCACCCAGTTCCACCCCGAGAAAAGCCAGAAAACCGGCCTGCGTTTCATCAGGAATTTTCTGGAATGGTGCCCCTAAAACATTTCGCCTATTTAACCCGTGTCCATGTCCCGCCATCGCGGCAAATAAAGGCGATACAGCCTTTGACCTTGAGCTTGTTGCCCTTGAGCTGCATTTTCGAGCTATAGGTCTTGTTGCGATCCGGTGACCAGATTTTACCATCGCCATAGGCCCCGCCGCCCTGTGCGACCATATCCCAGATAATACGCTTGCCGACGTTCTTGGAATCGATTTCTTTGCCATTGTTATCAAAAGCTTTGCTCAGCTTGCCGCAAATGGTTTTGCCACATTGCTTGACCGATACATAGCCAAAATGGCCGTTGTCATCGGGGGCGGTTTTCCATGTGCCCAGCACCGGATCCCCCGCCAGAACCGGCGTTGCCAACAGGGCCAAAGCCCCCGCAATTATAATTTTTCTCATTGAGACCTCAGCATAACCCGCTTTTACATCACATCAAGGATACAAATCCGTTTGGTGGATGTAATTGGGCAGCCTAAATCGGGAATTTATGGTTTTTCGAATGGGTTTTCGTGATTTCAGGCGCACTTATCCTGCAAATTC
>CAMZLM010000132.1 GCA_947311485.1 uncultured Paracoccaceae bacterium | reverse complement strand
GCAATGGTAAATCCGCGCAAAATATCGGCGCGGTCCGCATCGGTCGGGGTGTGTTTGCCAAGCACGCCTTCAGGGGCCACAAGGTTTTCCAGTAGGCTGTGGGCTGCGATAATTTCGATGTTTTCCACCTCGAAAATCGTGCTGATCACCCGCAGCGTCACGTCATCCCCGGCTTTAAGCGCAGGCAGCAAGCGCGGGGCCAATTTCAGGAATTTCAGATCAAACCGCATCGGGTTCAATTCAGGGCGCTGCATCGCCCCTGCAAACACGACATGGCGCACGCCGGCCTTGGCCAGTGCTTTGAACAACTTTCCCGGTTTTTCATATTCCACCGTACAGTGGGGCCGATCCACGGCCCAATCCGGCATAAACCCGCCAAACAGAACCAACAGATAATCCTGCCTACGCCGCACACATTCATCCGCCAGCAGGCGCGGCAAATCACCGGAACCAGTAACAATCGCAAGCACGGAACCGGTGGGCAACATGGCTTACGTATCGGCCGGTGTGGAAATCCGGCGGCTGGAATCTTCGAGAATAAAGCCGGTCACGTCCTGCACCAATGCATTGGAGGCATATTCCAGCTGCAACGCTGCTGCCCGATCCCGCAAGCTGCCTGTCCCATTGAACAGGAGCTTGAACGCACGACGTAGCCCGTTGATATCATTCTTTTCCTGCCCTGCCCGTTTCAGACCGACAAGGTTCAACCCCTCCAGCCCGGCACGTTCCCCCTGTACGGTGCCATAGGGGATCACATCGGCGACAACCGCTGCCAGACCGCCAATCATCGCACCGCGCCCAAGGCGACAGAATTGATGCACACCGGCCAGCGCGCCAATGATGACGTGATCTTCGACAACACAATGCCCCCCCAGCGACGCGTTATTGGCCATGATAATCCGGTCCCCCAGAATACAATCATGTCCCACATGCACGCCCATCATATAGAGCCCGTCATCACCAACCTTTGTCAGCCCGCCACCGGATTCTGTGCCCGGATTCATGGTCACATGTTCACGGATCCGGTTGCGCGCGCCGATCTCAAGCTTGGTACGTTCGCCGGCAAATTTCAAATCCTGCGGCATGTGGCCAATAGAAGCAAAAGGAAAGATCACCGTGCCTTCGCCAATTGTGGTCCAGCCTTCGACCACCGCATGCGATTTCAGCTCCACATTCGGGCCAAGGATGACCTCGGGGCCAACCACGGCAAAGGGACCGACCTTACATCCCGGCCCGATGACCGCGCCGTCCTCTATCGCAGCAAGACGATGGATTTGCGCTGTTTCGTCAATAGACATGGCAGACCTCACTGATCCTCTGGCGGAACCATCATCGCGTTGAATTCAGCCTCGGCCACGACCTGACCATCGACCTTGCCCACACCGGAAAAGCGCCAGAGCTTGCCACGCCCCCGAATAACCGACACGTGCAATTCCAGTTGATCACCCGGGGTGACCGGTTTGCGGAACTTACATTTGTCGATCGACAGGAAATATACCAGCATGTCATTATCGATCATGTCCATGGTCATCACCACCAGCACGGCAGCGGTCTGGGCCATGGCCTCGACAATGGTCACGCCGGGCATGATCGGGCTGGACGGGAAATGCCCCTGAAAATGCGGCTCGTTAAAGGTGACATTCTTTATGCCTACCGCGCTTTTGCCTAGGTCAATATCACGGACCCGATCCACCAGCAAAAACGGATAGCGGTGCGGGATCATCCGTTTGATGTCCTGAATGTCCGCGCTCAGCAGGTCTTGGGTCCGGGTCTCGTCAGCCATGGTGTTGCCTCGTGTGTTTTATTGTTCGTATTTGCGTATCAACCTGACCGCCCAGGATCAAGCCAAGAGTTACTTATCCTCGACCTTCAACGCACCATCGGCGAATAACCTGTCCATCCGCTGGATCACATCACCGGTGATATCGCCTTCGCCTGTGCTCAGCAAAATGGCCTGTTCATCCAGAACATACAGGATGCCGGATTCCTGCATCAAATCACGGATCACGGCCTCCGAGTGACGGAAAAAGATAAACCGCGCCCGCTCCAGCTGTGTGTTCAGATCTGCAAGCTTTTGGCGCTGGCGGGATCGGATTTCATTGGCTTTGGCATCAAAAGCCTGCGCAAGGGGCGTGAATTCTTCGGGGGTTATCTGTTTGCGCAGGGCGGTTAATTCGCGCTCTTCCCGTTCCAGATTGGTGTACAAATCATTATTTTCGGCCGCCAACTGCTTTTGCTTTTGGCTAAGCTGCGCCCGCAATGCCCGCCCGTAGGCAGACTTGTTAAACAAATCCTCCCGGTTCAGGCTGGCAATTGGCAAGGACTGTTGAAACACCGGAAACTGCTGTGCCGATGCCAACGTTGGCACCAGCAAAGCCAGAAACACAGGGACAGCACGCGCAAAAGCCATCACTTTAGAAACGTGTATCAATCGTGAAATTGAATGACTGGGTTTTGTCCACGCCGTTTACATATTTCAAAGGTTTGGAGAAGTTGAACCGGAGTGGGCCAAGCGCCGTATCCCAGAAGATCGACACCCCGATTGCCGTGCGCAAAGATCGGCTATCGTCAACGGTGGTGGCGTTGCTGGCGGTGGTAGAATCAAGGCTCCAGACACTGCCGGCATCAAAGAACACCCCGCCGTGGATCCCGTATTCATCCGGCAAACCAACAGGGAAGCTGGCCTCAAGCCGTGCCACCGCATAGATGTTCCCACCCAAAGGTTCGCCAAACGGATCGCCATTTGCATCCAAATTCATATCGCGCGGCCCGATCCCGAAGGTTTCAAACCCCCGCAACTGATTTCCGCCCAACTGAAAACGGTCGGTTACCTTGGAGGACCCGCTGATGCTGTGCAGATAACCGCCTTCAAGTTCCGCCGTCAAAACCACTTCTTCGTTAAAGAAGCTGCGGAAAAACTTGGCGTTGGCAACGGCGCGATAGTACTTGCTGTCCCCGCCCAACACGGCAAATTTCTGATCCAGCGTAAAGACAAACCCGGCAGTTGGATCAATCGGCGAATTACGCTTGTCGAGCGTGTATTTCACCCCCAAGGCACTGGTAACTTTGCTGCCGATTTCATCTTGAATAAACTGGGACACAGTATTTTCTGCCGTCAGATCATCCTTGGTAATGCTATAGGAAATATTCAAACGGCCATTTTCGCTGATCGGGAACCCGATATTGGGCGAGAACCCCAACGACGTATTGTCATAGCTGGCAAAGGAGCTGCTGGTGGTGCGGTAAAACAGATCGAACCCTGCAGATAAATCCCGATCAAACAAAGCAGGTTCATTAAAGGACAGTCCGAAATTCCGGTCCTGTGACGATGTCGAAAAAGACAGTGAAACGGCCTGACCGCGCCCGAGGAAGTTATCCTCTGAAATGCTGAGATTCCCGCTCAGGCCGGCATCTGTCCCGAAGGCCACCCCGAAACCAAGGGTGCCGGTTGGTTTTTCCTCGACATTCACGTCGATCACAGCCTGATCGGCGGCGGAACCTTCACGGCTTTCGACATCAACCTTTTCGAAAAAATCCAATGCCCGAATCCGGTCGGTTGCCTGACGGATTTCACGCCGGTTAAAGGGATCCCCCTCGACAACCTTGAACTGCCGGCGGATCACGCGATCAAGCGTGGTCGAATTGCCCTCGATGTCAATGCGTTCAACAAAACTGCGCGGCCCGCGCTGGAGTTCGAATTCGATATCAATGGTGCGCGTGTCGTCGTTTCGAGTGATGCGCGGCACCGCCTGCACAAACGGCAAGCCGGCGTTATAGGCGATCACATCCAGACGTTCCAAAGTGGTTTCAACCGCCTTTGGATTGAACGGCTTGCCGGACTTGAGCTTCATTGCACGATTGTAATCGTCCACGTTTACGTCCGGCTCCTGACTGGTGATGGTCAAATCGCCGAACTTGTATTGTTGCCCCTCTTGCACGCGGAAATTCAACATAAAAGAATTCCGCTGACGCGAGAAATCCGCCCCCGAGGACAGCACCTCAGCATCGACATAGCCGCGGCGTTTATAAAAATCTCGCAGCTTTTGTTTGTCGAATTCGATACGATCAGGAATATAGGTATCCTTGCGGATCAAGGCCCGGAACAAACCCGCCTGTTTGGTTTCCACCACACGGCGCAAACGGCGGTCGGAAAAGACGCGGTTACCGGTAAACCCGACACGGTTCACCTCGACAACGCGACCTTCGCGCACTTCAAATACCAGATCCACACGGTTGTCGGACCGCCGGATGATACGCGGTTTGATCCGTGCCGCCAAACGGCCACTCTGTGCATAAGCCTGCGCCATGGCGGCCGCGTCGGCCTCGGCCTGGGCAGGGGAATAGGCACGTCGGGATACGGACCCGATCAACGGCAGCAAAATCTCATCCTTGAGCCGTTTGTTACCTTCGATCGCGATCCGGTTGATGGTGGGGTTTTCCACGACATCAATCACCAAACGGCCCCGTTCCGGATGCACATCCACCGATTCGAACAGACCGGAGTTGTACAGATTCTGCACCGCGTTGTTAATTTGTGCCGGCGTAACCCGTTTGCGTGGCGCAATACCGGCAATCGTGCGGATTGTATCTGCCGCGATACGTTGGTTACCAGCAACATCAACACGGCTATACCGTGCCGTAGCCTGGGCAAAGGCCATGTTTTCCGCCGAAAAAACAATAGGTTGGGTCGCAGCCATCGCCGTAGACAAGGCTAAAACCGAACAAAACTTTACCATTCCACGCCCAAAGCGCACAGTAACCTGTGTATCAACCATATTGACTTAAACCCCCAAGGTTTCAGCAGCCGAAATTATATCTTGCGTCTGTCTTAATCCTTTTGCCACCGGATTCAAAGCCGCATTATGTCGTTATAAGAGGCAAATAACATCAGCAACAGCAGAATCGACATGCCTGCAGCCATTACAATCTGCAAAAACTTGGTGTTGGGTTCTCGCCGAAAGATGGCCTCATAAGCAAAGAACAGCAAATGCCCCCCGTCCAGTACCGGAATAGGTAACAGATTCATCAAGCCGATTGCCGTGGAAATAAACCCGATCAGAAAGATAAACTCCATCGGTCCCTGCGACGCCGTGTCGCCAGACGCAACCGCAATCCCCACCGGTCCTTGCAGGTTCTTGAAATCAAGCCCGCCGCTCAGAAGATGGTAAATCGTGCGCGCCCAACCGTCCATAATGCCCAGAATATTCAGCCCCCCGTAATACACCGCTTCCAATGGTCCGACCGATTGCACATAGGGGCCAAACGCCACGCTTCCGCCGATCCCGATCATGGTTTTGGTGCCAAAAGAGCCGTCCTCTTTTTCAAACGGCATTTTGCGCGGTGTCACATTCAACGTCAGCCTTTCATCGCCGCGCTGTACGACAAAGGGAATAGTTTCCTCTTGTGCGGATTGCACCACCTCTTGCAGTTGCGGAAACGACCGAATATCCGTGCCCCCGACCCGTAAAATCAAGTCCCCCGCCTTAAGCCCTGCTTTGGAGGCCGGCGTCACCGGATTAACACCGGCAACGATTGGCAACCACGGGAACGGCCCATCAACCGTTAGCGTTTGGCCATCGCGTTCGATCAGATAGG
>CAMZLM010000131.1 GCA_947311485.1 uncultured Paracoccaceae bacterium | reverse complement strand
TTGCGCAGCAAATGATCGGCGGGAACCAGACTTTCAAGCGTGACCATCTCAAGCTCGGTCTGAACGGGGGAAGCTTTCTTTAACATACCACATTGAATCAAAAATCCCCGCATAAAGCGAGGACTTTGTCAGTGGTCTGAGGCCCTTGCATTGCAGGGGCCTTTTCTTTTGGGTGGACATAAACCACCACAAAGGACCAACAATGCCTGCTCTCGTTCCGACCGATTATTGTGGCACAGTTTCCTGGTTTGGCCATGTGACCAATCGCAAAACCGCCCTTGCCTCGGCATCTTTGCCTGCCATCACAGCCACCTTCGCCGGGCTACAAACCGAATCCCACGCGGGGCTTACCCGAAAATCCTGCGCGCGCGTACGTAGCCAATATCCCATAGGCACCGAAATCCGCAACACGCGCCAGTTTTCCATCGTGAGCAATGAAGAACTGGCCGAAATTGCCCGTGTTATGGATGTAGAACAGGTGAAACCGGAATGGATCGGCGCATCAATCGTGCTACATGGCCTCCCGGATTTTAGCCACATCCCCCCCGCATCACGGCTACAGTTTTCCGATGGCACCACCCTGACGGTAGATATCCAAAACCGGCCCTGTATGCTCCCAGCCCCTGTAATCGACGCTGCGTTTCCCGAAAAAGGCCGGTTATTTAAATCTGCAGCCAAAGGCCTGCGCGGGATCACCGCATGGGTGGAACGCGAGGGAACAATCCGGATTGGCGACAGTGTTACCCTGCACATCCCCGATCAGCGCCCTTGGAAATTGTCCTGATACAGGGATTTCGTTTCCTATCCGCACCGCATTTTTCGCCCAAAGGCGATTACGGGTGCAATAATGTCGGTTTTATTCACGGGTCTTGCCGAAAATTTGCGCAACAGTGGCCACAGTATACAATCGCACATTACTGCACTGGAAACACCAATGGCCTATAAATCCGATATCGAAATTGCCCGCGAGGCGAACAAATTACCCATTCAGGAAATTGGTGCACGTCTGGGCATCCCGTCTGAGCACCTGCTGCCTTTTGGTCACGACAAAGCCAAGGTTTCTGCCGAGTTCATCAAAGCCCAGAAGGGCAAAGAAGACGGTCGCCTGATTTTGGTGACAGCCATCAGCCCGACACCGGCAGGTGAAGGCAAGACAACCACCACAGTCGGCCTTGCCGATGGTTTGTGCGCGCTGGGTAAGAACGCTGCTATCTGTATTCGCGAGGCCTCGCTTGGCCCTTGTTTCGGGATGAAAGGCGGGGCCGCAGGGGGCGGCTACGCTCAAGTGGTGCCGATGGAGGATATGAACCTGCATTTTACCGGGGATTTTCATGCGATTACATCCGCACACAACCTGCTGGCCGCGATGATCGACAACCATATCTATTGGGGAAATGAGCTAGAGATCGACGAACGCCGCGTCACATGGAAACGGGTCGTAGACATGAACGACCGCGCCTTGCGTGACACGGTAACTTCCCTTGGCGGGGTCACGAACGGCTTTCCGCGCCAAACCGGTTTTGACATTACCGTTGCCTCCGAAGTCATGGCAATCCTGTGCCTCGCCAATGATCTGGAAGACCTGCAAAAACGTCTGGGCGATATCATCGTTGCCTACCGCCGCGATCGCAGCCCGATTTATTGCCGCGATTTGAAGGCCGATGGTTCCATGACTGTGCTGCTACAACAGGCAATGCAACCCAATCTGGTGCAAACACTGGAAAACAATCCGGCCTTTGTGCATGGTGGCCCCTTCGCCAATATCGCCCACGGGTGCAATTCGGTTATCGCCACCACCACAGCGCTCAAGCTGGCGGATTATGTGGTAACAGAGGCTGGTTTCGGTGCCGATCTGGGTGCCGAAAAGTTCATGAACATCAAGTGCCGCAAAGCCGGCATCGCCCCGAGCGTTGTTGTTTGTGTCGCCACCATTCGCGCCATGAAAATGAATGGCGGCGTTGCGCGTGCCGATCTGGGACCGGAAAACGTGGATGCGGTTATCGAAGGCTGCGCCAACCTTGGCCGTCATATCGGTAACCTGAAAAGCTTTGGCGTGCCGGTGGTGGTTGCGATCAACCACTTCATCAACGATACCGAAGCCGAAATTCAGGCGGTCAAGGATTACGTCGAAACCCAAGGTGCCGAGGCCATCGTTTCCCGGCATTGGGAATTCGGGTCCAAGGGGTCGCTTGATCTGGCAACCCGTGTTGCCGAAATAGCCGATGCAGATGTGGCGAATTTTGCGCCGCTTTATCGCGACGACATGCCTTTATTTGACAAAATCGATACCATTGCACGGCGAATTTACCGTGCTGACGAAGTCCTCGCAGACAAAAAAATCCGTACACAGCTGCGGGAATGGGAAGAGCAAGGCTACGGCCATCTGCCGGTATGCATGGCAAAAACCCAATACAGTTTTTCCACAGACCCGGAATTGCGCGGGGCACCCACCGGCCATAGCGTCCCTATCCGTGAGGTACGCCTGTCCGCAGGGGCGGGTTTCATCGTGGTGATCTGCGGCGCAATCATGACCATGCCCGGCCTGCCACGTAAACCGGCTGCGGAACAAATCCATATCAACGATGCCGGCGAAATCGACGGTTTGTTCTAACCCCGATCTGGTGTAACTGGCCTGTGCGGGATTTCCGCACAGGCGTGAAAGGAACAGGCAATGAGTGCAAAAATCATCGACGGCAAAGAATTCGCAGCCAATATACGCAAAAAAGTCGCGGACCATGTGACGCGGTTACAACAGGACCACAACCTGACCCCCGGCCTTGCCGTGGTGCTTGTCGGCGAAGATCCGGCCAGTTCGGTTTATGTGCGCGCCAAAGGCAAGGCCACACGCGAGGTAGGCATGAATTCCTACGAACATCGACTGGATGCCGATGCCTCCCAAGAAGCGGTGCTGGCGTTGATCGACAAATTGAACAGTGATCCGGCAGTACATGGTATCTTGTGCCAACTGCCCCTCCCCGACCATATTGACGAACCAACCGTCACCAACGCCATTGTGCCGGAAAAAGACGTGGACGGGTTTCATATTTCCAATGTGGGCCTTCTCGCCACCGGCCAAAAGGCCATGGTGCCTTGTACACCGCTTGGTTGTTTGATGATGTTGCGCGACCATCATGGTTCCCTGTCCGGCCTGAATGCGGTGGTTGTGGGGCGGTCCAACATCGTTGGAAAACCCATGGCAGCCCTGTTGTTGGGCGATAGCTGCACCGTGACCATTGCCCATTCCCGCACCAAGAACATTCAGGATCTTTGCCGCAGTGCCGATATTCTTGTGGCGGCCGTTGGTCGCCCCGAAATGATCACCGGCGACTGGATAGCCAAGGGAGCCACCGTGATTGACGTAGGTATCAATCGCATCCCCGCCCCCGAAAAAGGCGAAGGCAAAACACGCCTTGTTGGGGACGTCGACTTCGCCAGTGCCGTAGAAAAAGCCGGAGCCATCACGCCTGTGCCCGGGGGGGTCGGCCCGATGACGATTGCCTGCCTGCTGGCCAACACTGTAACCGCATGCAGTCGGGCAAATGGATTGGCAGAACCTGAAGGGTTGACAGTATAAAATACCAAAGGGCGGTACGATTTTCAATCGTACCGCCCAACACTCGAACTACACTTACGCACTTATCAGAGCAGTCACTGGTACTTGAAAACCTTATACATTTCTGATGCCACCCATACTCGGCAACAAGGCACATGTAAGAGGCACTTCATGACTTACAAGGCATTCAGAATAGAAATGCCACGTGCCGTTTCGGAAATATACGGTATCAGAAGGGCTTCAGTGCCAAAACCCGCGCGATCATAGCCTCTGCCAATCGGGTATCCGAGCACAAAAGAACAACGCTGCTGGGTGGGTAATCCCCCCTAAAATTGGTGGTGTTCACAAGTAGAGTTTTCTCGGCATAATAATCTGAGGAGATTTTGATAAAGAAGGCACGATACAGCGACACACAGATCATGGACCTGTCACGGTTTAGTTCAGAGGTGGTCCTACTTTTTCGACCAGTCAGCAGCCTATTTAACCCCAGTTATGGATAAGCGACATTTTTCATTTTGACCTTTTTTCCAGCGAGCATGTAGGCCGCGAGGCAGGATATGATGTGGACGAATGCGTTTGTTG
>CAMZLM010000130.1 GCA_947311485.1 uncultured Paracoccaceae bacterium | reverse complement strand
TGTTTGGCAATGCGGCGGCTACGGCGGCGGATTTCCAGATCAATCTGGCCCATACAGCCGACGCATTGGGCGAACGTTCCGGTGATGATGCGGTGCAAGAGGCATTCGTGATCTACCGCCCTACAGGGCAAATTATGTGGGCGCTTGTCGATGGCGAAGGCCAGTCGGAAATCAACATCCAGATCGCGGGTGTGGTGACGGATTTGCTGGTTTAGGGTCAGGACTGTTTCTGGAAAACGCGAACCGTCTTGATGTGGTGCCCGATCTGTCAGATCGGGCACACGCACTTTTTATAGCAGGTTTTTCACCTTTTCGGCGATCACATTGGCTGTGATGCCGAACTGGGAATACAGCTCCTCTGCCGGGGCGGAGGCCCCGAAGCTGTCCATGCCGACAAAATCGCATTTATTGGCCTTGCCGCGCTCGCCGGACAGCCATTTATCCCAGCCCATGCGGCTGGCGGCCTCGATGCCGACGCGCACCGGACCGGCCGGCAGTACCTTGCGGCGATAGGCAATGTCCTGTTGCTCGAACAGCTCCCAGCATGGCATGGACACAACCCGTGTACCGATGCCCTGCGCCTGAAGCTTCTCGCGCGCGTCCAGCGCGATTTCCACTTCGGAACCGGTCGCGATGATGATCGCCTGACGTTTGCCTTCGGCATCGGCCAGCACATAGGCCCCGTTTGCGGTCTGGTTCTTGTTGGTGTGCTGTGTGCGCACGGTGGGCAGGTTCTGGCGGGTCAGGGACAGCACCGACGGGGTTTTGGTGCTGGCCAGCGCCAGTTCCCATGCCTCGGCTGTTTCCACCGCATCCGCAGGACGGAACACCCATGTATTCGGCGTGGCGCGGGAAATTGCCAGATGCTCCACCGGTTGGTGGGTCGGGCCATCTTCGCCAAGACCGATGGAATCATGGGTCATCACGAAAATGGTCGGGATTTGCATCAGGGCCGCCAAACGCATGCTGGGGCGGGCGTAATCGGTGAAACACATGAAGGTGCCGCCATAGGGGCGTACCCCGCCATGCAGCAACATGCCGTTCATCACCGCCGCCATCGCATGTTCGCGAATGCCGTATTCCACATGCCGACCCTTGCGGTTGCCCGGTGCAAAGGTGCCAAGGTCCGTTGTGTTGGTGTTGTTGGAACCGGCCAGATCGGCAGACCCGCCAATGGTTTCTTTCATGATCGGGTTGATCACTTCCAGAGCCATCTGGCTGGCTTTGCGGGTGGCGACCGACGGTTGTTCCTCGGAGATCGACCGTTTCAGTTGTTTGACAACGGCGGACAGGCGCTTGTGCGGTTCACCGGACATGATACGGGTGAATTCGATTTTGCGCTGTTCGGACATATCCTCAAAGCGTGCGTTCCAGGCGGTGACAGCATCATGGCCCCGCGCGCCGATGGCTTTCCAGGCGTCGGCCACATCGGTCGGGATTTCAAAGGCGGGGTAGGGCCAGTCGAAAAATTCCCGCATCTGTTTCAGTTGATCATCCTTGATCGCATAGCCATGACCGGCGGAGGTATCCTGAACCCCGTCAACGCCGAGCGCGATGGTGGTTTTACAGGCAATCATCGACGGCGTGTTGGTTTTCTTGGCGGCGGTAATGGCCGCGTCGATGGCGTCCGGATCGTGGCCGTCACATTCAAACACCGACCAACCGGCCGCTTTGAATCGTTTGGCCTGATCGGTCACATCGGTAATCTCGACCCGCCCGTCGATGGTGATGTCGTTATTGTCCCACAGTACGATCAGCTTGCCCAGTTTTTGCTGGCCGGCAAGGCCGATGGCCTCGTGGCTGATGCCTTCCATCAGGCAGCCGTCGCCGGCGATCACATAGGTGTGGTGGTCCACGACGGATTTCTTGTAGCGCGCAGCCATGGATTGTTCGGCCATGGCAAAACCGACTGCGCTGGAAATCCCCTGACCCAGCGGGCCGGTGGTGATTTCAATGCCTTTGGCGTGGCCGTATTCCGGATGCCCCGCCGTTTTCGCGCCCCATTGGCGGAAATTGCGGATCTCGTCCATGGTCATGTCGGCATAGCCGGTCAGGTGCAATAACCCGTAAATCAGCATCGAGCCATGGCCCGCCGACAGAATGAAACGGTCGCGGTCGGCCCAATCCGGGGTTGCCGCATCGAATTTCAGGTGTTTTTCAAACAATACTGTTGCCACATCTGCCATGCCGATCGGCATGCCCTGATGGCCTGAACTGGCTGCATGAACCGCATCTGCGGCCAAAATCCGCAAGGCTGCGGCTTTTTTCCAATGATCCGGATGTTTGGTTTTCAGCTCTGTAATATCCACGGAACGCCCTTTCTCGGTGTTTTAGAGGCCTTTAGTCTAGGCTTTGAACGCTTTTGACGCCATAGGGTCAAGCGCCGCAGGGTATTTACATCAGCTTTCTTTTGCAGCAATTTGTTTTTGCATGAAAAAAATGCACAATAAGAAAAACAGGATTGATTCGAAGTGAACTTCGGGAGGTTTTAAGTTACAGGATGACAGATTTTTCAAAGTTGGAGGCGCGTCTTGATGCTGCGCTCGGGGTGTTGGTTGCCAAGGGGGCCGGCTCCGGGAGTGATGACGCGAAGGTTCAGGAACTCCGGGCGCAAGTGAATGAATTGCGCGACAAGATTGCGGTGCTGGATGCTGATAAACAATCCTTGGAAGTGCGGATCAAAAAGGCTGGCGAACAGCTTGTATCCACCAAGGCCCGTGTCGGGCGTTTGCGGGATGGCGCGGCAATGTTGAACGATACGATTGCCGCCAAAGACAAAGAGATCGCCGCGCTCAAACAAGCCCATCAGGATGCACTGGGGCAACGCGACAAGGCCCGTGGCTATGTCCAGCAGCTCAAGGAAACCAACATTGCCTTGCGCAAGGCAAACGAGGAAAAAGTGGGCAACCCGGACCTGATTAACGCCAGTCTGGAACAGGAAATGGAACAGCTTCAGGCCCAGCATGATATTGATTTAGACGAAGTAAATACGATTATATCGCGGCTTACGCCGCTGGTGGAGGGCAATTAAATGGCCGAAATTAAAGTACATATCGGGGGGCGTGATTTTACAGTTTCCTGTCGTGCAGGGGAAGAACACTTCCTGAAATCTGCTGCCGCGATGCTGGATAACGAGGCACAGGCGCTCAAGGATGCGCTTGGACGGATGCCGGAAAACCGGATGCTGTTGATGGCCGGCCTGATGCTGGCGGATAAAACCGCGAGCCTTGAGGATCAGTTGAAAAAAATCCCTGCTGGCGGTATCGACCCGGCAGTACTGGCGCGTGCAACCAAGGCCGAAACACAGCTGGCACAAACGCAGGCGGTTTTAGCGGACACGCATGCGAAACTGGCCGAAATAGAAGCGGCGCATGCTGCTGCCAAAGAAAAACTGGCACAAGAATCCGGGGTGCGCGAGACCTTGGAGGCGAAGCTCAAAGCAAGCCAAGAAGCCAAGGTTAAAGCGGATAAACAGATCGAAGTCGTGCAAAAAGCCTTTGAAACTGCGGCAGCCGTAATCGACCGTATGGTTGGAAAAGTCGAAAAAGCAGCGGCAAGTAAATAAAATTTTACAGCTATGAAATCTAAAAACCCCGAGCCGGCCAAGGACTTGGGGTTTTAGCCGCACTTATCCAGTCAAGCCGGGGCGGTAGGTCATAGA
>CAMZLM010000129.1 GCA_947311485.1 uncultured Paracoccaceae bacterium | reverse complement strand
TTAAAAGACGGTAACTGTGTACGGCTCTACAAGGGCGATATGGACCAATCGACCGTGTTCAACGACAATCCGGCCGCACAGGCACAGGCGTTTGTCGATCAGGGCTGCGAATGGCTGCATCTGGTGGATTTGAACGGTGCCTTTGCCGGAGAACCGGTGAATGCGGCACCGGTCGAGGAAATTTTGAAAACGGTAAAAGTCCCGGCACAGCTCGGCGGCGGCATCCGTGACATGGCAACGATTGAACGCTGGATCACGCTTGGGCTGGAGCGGGTGATCCTTGGCACGGTCGCGGTGGAAAACCCCGAACTGGTGCGCGATGCCGCCAAGGCCTTTCCGGGCCATGTGGCCGTGGGGATCGATGCGCGCAATGGCATGGTCGCCACCCGGGGCTGGGCTGAGGAAACCGACATAGAGGTCACCGCCCTTGCCCGCCAGTTCGAAGACGCGGGCGTGGCGGCGATCATTTATACCGACATCAACCGCGATGGCGCGATGCAGGGGCCGAATGTGGCCGCAACGGCGGCGCTGGCCAATGCGGTGTCCATTCCGGTCATCGCCAGCGGCGGTGTTTCCTCGATGGCGGACCTACAGGCGCTCAAGGACTGTGGCGCGCCGTTGAACGGGGCGATTTCCGGTCGCGCGCTCTATGATGGCGAAATAGAGGTCGCCCCCGCCATCCGCGTTTTGAAAGGCTAGGCGATGACAGTGCAGCCCGCCAAAATTCTGTTGCTGGGGGCCGCGGGATTTATCGGGCAGCACCTTGCCTGTGCGTTGCGATCCGCCGGACACGAGGTTCTGGCCTCTGCGCGCAATCCGAAACGGTTGCAGCTGCTGGGGTTTCAAACCCTTCAGGCCGATTTGCTTGACCCCGCTACCCATGATCCCGATTTCTGGCGATCCGCGCTGGTGGAATGCAGCCACGTGATCCATTGCGCCGGTTTGCTGACCGGTAGCGAGACCGATTTTCATGCGGTGCATGTGCAGGCCCCGCAAGCGGTTTATCAGGCAATGCCGAAAACGGCCCGCGCGATTTTGATTTCGGCTGTGGGAACCGATGCCAACAGTGATTTTGCCTATTGGCGCAAACGGGGCGAGGAAATTGCCCAAAACGCCCCCGTGCCGGTTACGATCTTGCGTCCGGGGCTGGTGCTAGCGCAGGGCAGTTATGGTGGCTCATCGCTTGCGCGGGCGTTGGCGGTGATGCCTTTGGCAACACCGATGGTCGGGGATGGAACCCAGCCGGTGAACCCGATCCATGTGGATGATCTGGCACAGTTGGTGATCGAAACCCTTTCCTTGCCGGTGCCGGTAGACCCTATTGCCCTTGGTGGGCCTGAAACCATAAGCCAGGCAGGCCTGCTGCAAGGCCTGCGCCGGTGGCTAGGGTTGCGGCCCGTTCGCCTGTTGCCGATCCCGCATGGGGTGGCACATCTATTGGGGCGGCTTGGCGATGCGCTGCGGCTGGCCCCGATTTCGGTCACCTCTGTACAGCAGCTGGAACAGGGTATTCAGACCGATATCACCGCCCAAAACCGCCTGTTCCACCACCGGCCGGCCGGTTTCAGCAGCTTTATCAACAGCACCCCTTCCCAGACACAGGATCTCTGGCATGCACGCCTTTTTTTGCTGCGTCCGATGCTGCGGCTGACGCTCGCGGCAATGTGGTTTATCTCGGCTATGGTCGGTTTTTTCCTGCCGGAAGGGCAGTTCCTGCCAGCCGTTTCAGGCCTGTTGCCAGATCCGGTGCTGATAGCGATGGCACGGGGGGGCGGGATGGTTGATCTGGCAATCGCGCTGGCGTTGTTGCGCGGCTGGCGGCTGCCAACTCTTGCCTGGGTGCAATTTACAATGGTCGGCGGCTATACGGTCGGACTTACGCTTTTGGCACCGATTCTCTGGGCCGATCCGTTTGGCGGGTTGCTCAAAAACCTACCAATCCTCGTGGCGATCCTGATTCATCGCGTATTGGAGCAAGAACGTTAAATGGACCCGTATCTGACGCTGAAATATCTGCATATCCTGTCTTCTACCGTGTTGTTTGGCACCGGTATGGGGACCGCGTTTCAAATGGTCTGGGCGTGGCGCAGCGGGCGGGTTGAAACCATCCATTCCGTGGCTTCCGGTGTGGTGATTGCCGACTGGATTTTCACCACGCCAGCCGGACTGGTGCAACCGCTGACCGGATATTTTCTAATCCAGAGCGCTGGGTATGACTGGAATGAATCATGGCTGTTGCTGACCTATGCGCTGTATGTGCTGGCGTTTGTGTGCTGGGCACCGGTGGTTCATCTGCAAATCCGTATTCGCGACTTGGCAGCAACGGCACTGCGTGATGGCACGGAATTGCCCGATCAGGCCACCCGTTTTTTCCGGATCTGGTTTGCGCTCGGCTGGCCCGCATTTGCGGCGTTGATGGTGGTTTTCTGGTTGATGGTAAACCGGCCAGATCTGTAAAAATCGGGAAATTTCACCGCTCCAAGAAAACTTGTTATCAGGTGAATTCAGTGCTTGACGCCCCGCCCTGCAAATCCTAAAAGCGCCTACGAAATGGCGGGGTAGCTCAGGTGGTTAGAGCAGCGGAATCATAATCCGCGTGTCGGGGGTTCAAGTCCCTCTCCCGCTACCAAAACTCTCTTACAGTAGAATTCACAGCGAAAACCGGCAATATTTTTCGGTGTTTGGACCTGTTTTGATTCCCTGTAAATTCAAACAAAACCCATATTTAACGGCACGCATTGATCGGCTGCCGAATGCGGTTTTGTCTTGTTTGTGGATTGCTATCGGCCCGATCGGGCATGTGGGAAATGGCGCGGTTGACGGGACTCGAACCCGCGACCCCCGGCGTGACAGGCCGGTACTCTAACCAACTGAGCTACAACCGCGCATGAGGCGCGATGCCTATTTCCGTATCAGTGGCGCGGTTGACGGGACTCGAACCCGCGACCCCCGGCGTGACAGGCCGGTACTCTAACCAACTGAGCTACAACCGCCTACTGACCGACGCTACCCCGTGTGGCGCAGCGTGAGGGCGTTTTAGGGTTTGCTTCGGGGGGCGTCAAGCGGTTCTGATACTTTGTTTGAAAGTTTTCTGTTCAGGTGGAAAATTCAGTCCCGAACACAGGTTTCCTGTCCGTTTGACAGGTGGAAAACACAGCCCTGCCCGCCGGCAAGCAACACCGTATCGCGATAGCCAAGACCAAGCCACAAGCCGCGCAGAACCTTGGCTGTTATCCCGTGGGAGACCAACACAGCAGGCCCTTGCAACCGGTCCAGAAACCCCATGCAGCGTTGGCGGGCCTGCTGCCATGTTTCCCCGTCCGGTGTGTTGAAAAAATACCATGCCGGCCCCAGATCCGCCCATAATTCGGGCGAACAATGCTTGCGCAGGTCGGACGATAGACAGTTTTGCCAGCTACCCATATCCACCTCGCAGAGCGCGGCGTCGCTTTGGCTGCTGTGGTTGATTTCGGCCAACGCAATCTGTGCGGTGTGCGCCGCCCTGCCCTGTGGGCTGTTAAAACAGACGGTGTTTGCCGCAGTCACCCCCAACCCTGCCAGAATCCGCCCCTGTGCCTGCGCCTGCCGCCGTCCAAGCGCGGTCAATGGCGAATCGAGACGGCCTTGCATACGGCCTTCAAGGTTCCATTCAGTCTGGCCGTGGCGCAGGATATAAAGGTCGGGATATTTGCTCATCATCGGGTCCTGAACGTAAAAAGGCCGGTTTCGGGAAACGAAACCGGCCTTTTACTGTATCGCGAAAGATTTAGTCTTTCAAACGGGTAACGCTCATCATTTTCATGGTGGCGCGCTCAAAATACGGCTCGGACTGGCCTTTGCGAACTTTGCGCATGAAATATTTTTCAAAAGCGATTTTTGCCCAATGCACCCATTTACCCTGAGCCGCCCAAACCTTGTTGCGCGGCGGGTTCTGAGGGGCCGCCAGAAATGCCACGCCGCCATCGCCGAAATCGGCCAGACAGAATGCATTCCAGGTGCCTTCTTCCACGGGTTCCTTGTTGCGCAGGATCGCCCCGATGTTGTGGGCGGTTGCCGTGACCATGCTTTCGATCATAAAGCCGGTTTTCGGCACGCCCACAGGTACGGGTGTTGCCTCCAGCGGCGCAATCGCGATGCACACGCCAACGCCCCAGACATTGGGGTACTTGGGGTTACGCTGCTTTTCATCAACAATCACAAAACCGCGCGGGTTCACCAGACCTTCAATGCCCATCAGCGCCGGAATCCCCCGAAAGGCCGGCAGCATCATCGAATAGTTGAAGTCCAGTTCATGCCTATCGACAACATCGCCGCCTTTGGCGATTTCGCTGACGTGCATCTTGCCATCCTCGACCTTGTCGACCTTGGCGCTGGTGATCCACTTGATATGGCGGTTGCGCATTTCGCTTTCGAGCATACCTTTGGTATCACCCACACCGCCCAGACCCAGATGGCCGATATACGGTTCCGCAGTGACAAACGTAATCGGCACCTTGTCGCGGATCTTGCGGCGGCGCAGGTCGGTATCCATGGTCATGGCGAATTCATAAGCAGGCCCATAGCAAGACGCGCCCTGTGCCGCCCCGACCACAATCGGCCCCGGGTTCGCACAGAAATTTTCCCAGGAATCCTGGGCACAGATCGAGTGGTCGATATTGCAAATCGACTGGGTGAAACCATCCGGACCGAACCCTTCGATTTCGTCAAACGCCAGTTCAGGCCCTGTGGCAACAATC
>CAMZLM010000128.1 GCA_947311485.1 uncultured Paracoccaceae bacterium | reverse complement strand
GAATAGCGTTCATTCCACATAAAATACCCCGCGCCTTTCCAATACCAAGATAAGAACGGCGCGGGGTTTTACCAGAGTTAACAGTTTCAAATAACGGTTACCCGCTTTTGCGCTGGTCCGGATGCAGGGATGCCCCCAGAATATGGTCGGCCCCGTGCACAACATGGCTGGCCCGCCCGACAATCAGCGGGTCGGGCTGGCCGACGATCTCGTAATCCTTGTCGGGGTATTCGATTGTCGACAGGAAATGCCTCATCGTATTGATACGGGCGCGTTTCTTGTCGTTTGATTTGATGATCGTCCAAGGCGCATCGGCGGTGTCGGTATAAAAGAACATCGCCTCTTTTGCTTCGGTATAATCATCCCATTTGTCCAGACTGGCCCGATCGACCGGCGACAGTTTCCATTGCTTTAACGGATCGACTTCACGTGATTTAAACCGCCGCAGCTGTTCTTCTTGTGTGACCGAAAACCAGTATTTGAACAGGTAAACCCCCGACCGCGCAAACATCTGCTCCAGATCAGGCGTTTCGCGCATGAATTCCAGATATTCCTGTGGGGTACAGAAATCCATCACCCGCTCTACACCGGCGCGGTTGTACCAGCTCCGGTCAAACAGGACCATTTCACCTTTGGAGGGCAAATGCTCGATATAGCGTTGGAAATACCACTGGCCCCGTTCGCGGTCCGTGGGTTTGTTCAGAGCAACCACACGCGCGGCGCGCGGGTTCAAGTGCTCCATAAACCGTTTAATCGTACCGCCCTTGCCGGCGGCATCACGGCCTTCGAACAACAACAGAACCTTGGCCCCCGTATCATCAATCCATTTCTGGACCTTCAGCAGTTCGACCTGCAACTTGGCTTTTTCTTTTTCGTATTCCGCCCGTTTGATTTTCTTTTCATAGGGGTATTGCCCCTGTTCAAACCGACTCAATGCACCTTTGTTTTCAGGCATTTTCACGTCTGTATCCGTCTCTTTGAGCATAACTTCCCCTGTCTAAATGTAAGCATGTATATACAGTAGCACCCCGGGGCCACGAGGGCGTTGATTTAAGTCAATTTTCAGGGTGTGGTTTCCGGCTTTCGATGCAACTATTTTCCATAATGCACCCTTTAACCTAGCGTCAAAAGCGCATATATAACGTCCTACGCCTGCAACAGGGTCAGGCTTGGGTAAACTGAGGACAACATGTCAAACAAATCACAACAAGAAGATCAAGCATTCATCAAGGCACTTTCGGAAATGCTGTGTGAACATGATCTCGCTGAAATCCGTTTGAAACGCAAGTATGCCGATGATGGCTGGTTGAACCTGCGCGTCACCCGCAAAGCGCCGGTTGCCGCTGCCCCTGTGGCATCTGCCGCACCTGTTGCAGCAGCAGCCCCCGTAGCCGCCGCAGCACCAGCCCCTGTTGCGGTCGAAGCCGGCAACGACGACCCCGCCAGCCACCCGGGTGCCGTGACCTCGCCAATGGTCGGGACGGCCTATCTGGCACCGGAACCCGACGCGCCGGCCTTTATCAGCATTGGCGATTCCGTCAAAGAGGGCCAGACCCTGTTGATCGTGGAAGCCATGAAAACCATGAACCAGATCCCCGCCCCGAAATCCGGCGTTGTCAAACGTATTCTGGTGGACGACGGCACGGCGGTTGAATTCGGCACGCCGCTGGTTGTTGTTGAATAACGTCACTTAACGGTTTTCAAACAGGGGGCGATTCGCCATGTTTTCCAAAATTTTGATCGCAAACCGGGGGGAAATTGCCCTGCGGGTGATCCGTGCCTGTCGCGAGCTGGGCATTCAAACCGTCGCGGTGCATTCCACCGCCGACACCGATGCCATGCACGTGCGCATGGCCGACGAGAGCATCTGTATCGGCCCACCCAGCGGCACGCTCAGCTATCTGAATGTACCCAATATCATTTCCGCCTGTGAAATCACCGGCGCAGAGGCCGTCCATCCGGGCTACGGTTTCCTGTCCGAGAACGCCCAGTTCGTTCAGGTGCTGGAAGATCACGATATTAAATTCATCGGCCCAACAGCGGAACACATTCGCATCATGGGCGATAAAATCACTGCCAAGGACACGATGAAAAAACTGGGCGTTCCCTGTGTTCCCGGTTCTGACGGCGGTGTCCCGACTATTGAAGAGGCCTTCAAGGTTTCCGATGCCATGGGCTATCCAGTGATCGTCAAGGCCACTGCCGGTGGCGGCGGGCGCGGTATGAAGCTTGCTAAAACCCGCGAGGATCTGGAGGAGGCATTCTTCAGCGCACGGTCCGAATCCAAGGCGGCCTTTGGCAATGACGAAGTTTACATCGAAAAATACCTCACCCTGCCGCGCCACATCGAAGTTCAGGTTTTTGGCGATGGCAAAGGCCGCGCTGTGCATCTGGGGGAACGTGATTGTTCACTGCAGCGCCGCCACCAGAAAGTATTCGAAGAGGCCCCCGGCCCCGCGATCGACGCAGGAACCCGCGCGCGCATTGGCAAAATCTGTGCCGATGCCGTTGCCGGTATCAACTATGCCGGTGCCGGTACGGTCGAATTTCTGTATGAAAACGGCGAATTCTTTTTCATCGAAATGAACACCCGTTTGCAGGTGGAACATCCGGTCACCGAGGCCATCTTTGGCGTCGATCTGGTGAAACAGCAAATCCGTGTTGCCGCCGGCGAGGAAATGGCCTTTCGTCAAGAAGACCTGATCATCAAAGGCCACGCCATCGAAGTGCGGGTCAATGCGGAAAAACTGCCGAATTTCACACCTTGCCCCGGGAAAATAAAAACCTTTCATGCCCCCGGCGGTCTGGGCGTGCGGATGGATTCCGCGCTCTATGACGGCTACACAATCCCGCCCCATTACGACAGCCTGATCGCCAAGCTGATTGTGACCGGCACCACACGTCAGGCCGCCTTGGCACGGCTGCGGCGCGCGTTGGGGGAATTGATCGTCGAGGGCGTCGACACCACCCTGCCCCTGTTTGATGCGCTGCTGGATGAACCGGATATCCAATCCGGTGACTATGACATCCATTGGCTGGAAAAATGGCTGGATGCCCAATCAGAGGCCTAAATGTCCGAGCGTCTTACGCCTGAACTGCTGTTGCGCGCTTATGGCAACGGGGTTTTCCCCATGGCCGAAAGCGCGCAGAGCGACCAGATTTTCTGGGTAGACCCCACGCGGCGCGGGATATTTCCGCTGGACCAATTCCACATCTCGCGCTCGTTGCGCCGCAAAATTCGCAAGCAACCGTTCCGGATCACCATCAATCAGGATTTCACCGGCGTGCTGAACGGCTGTGCTGACCACGAAGAAACCTGGATCAACGCCGAAATATTTCAGCTTTACACCGAACTTCACGACATGGGCCATGCGCATTCGCTCGAGGTTTGGGAGGATCAGGCGCTGGTGGGCGGGGTTTATGGCGTGGTTCTCGGCGGGGCGTTTTTTGGCGAAAGCATGTTTTCCCGCCGTACCGATGCGTCAAAAATTGCGCTGGCCTATCTGATGGCGCGGCTGCGCTATGGGGGATTTACCCTGTTTGATACGCAGTTCTTAACCGATCATCTGGCGTCACTCGGCGCGATTGAAATCTCGCACGCGAAATATCATCGTTTGCTGGCGGCGGCCTTGAAACTGCGGGGAAACTTCACGGCGCAACCGCAGCCGGTTCAGCCCTCTGATGTTTTGCAGGACAACAACCACACATCGTAACGCGGGTGATCCATGGCCGAGAGCGCCGGGCTTGACGCCACCATCCAGCCATCAAAACGCGGTGTTTCCTCGCGGATATCACGGATCACGAGGCTGGCATAGGAATCGGTCGGTGTGTAGCGGCATTCACGCAGGCGGATTGTCAGACGTTCATAGCTCACACGCTCGCCCGGCTTCAACGACAGATCCTTGACAAGACCGGTGATGGTATCCAGCGCCCGCAAACTCGCGATATCGCCGCTTCTGGCCTTGCCCTTGTCCTGCGCCACGGCGGCCGTGGCCAGAACCAACCCCAAAATAATGCCCGAAATCTGCTTCATTTTTTGCTACTTGAAACGAATTTCAACAGCAGCGAAATCAGACTGACCGCGCCTTGGGTATCGAGCAATTCGCCATCCGGTTCCAGATTGAATTCGGACCCGCCCGGGATCAATTCCACATAATTGCCGCCCAGCAAGCCCTCGGATGAAATCTGGATGGCGCTGTCTTCGGGGAGAATGATGTCTTTCCTTACAGAAATGGTGGTATCCGCACGAAAGGTGTTGGCGTTGAGGTCAAGCCCCGTCACGCTGCCAACCTTTACGCCGGCAATCCGCACATCGGTGCCAAGGCTGATGCCCTGAATAGACCGGAAATTCGCGTGCAAATTATAGCTGTCAACAGGGCCGGAAACACCGGTTGTATTGGCCGCATAGGCCAAAAAACCTGCGGCTGCGGCGACCACAACGGCCCCAATAACGGTTTCTGCTGCGTTGTTGGACATGGTTTACTCTGGCTGCCAAGCGTCGTAATCGGCCCTGATTGCGGGTTTGATCCGACGCTGTGATCCTTTGGGCACATAGGCCGCAGGGGTGCCGGTCAGGTTTTCCTGATGCGGCTTTTCCCATGGTTTATGTACCAGCGGCACATCCGTTGGCAGATCGTCATAGGTGTGGTGCAGCCAGCCGTGCCAATCGGGTGTCACGCGCGAGGCTTCTACTTCGCCGTTATAGATCACCCAGCGTTTTTTATCGTCACGGGATTTGTAGAACACATTTCCCTGCGCATCTTCACCGACTTTGACGCCTTTGCGCCAAGTGAAAACACGGGTGCCGATTGTCTGGTCTTGCCACCAAATGAAATATTGGAGAATCTTTTTCATTTGTCCCACCTTATTGCAATTCTTGCTGCGTCCTTATGGACCCAAAACGCCCTGATCGTCCAGCGCTTTTAGGCGCTGGCCTCTTCCTCGTCTGTGTCCGCGTAAACGATCAGCGGTTCGGCCTCGCGATAGACGGCCTCCTCGTTGACGACCACTTCGGTGACATTTTCCTTGCCGGGCAGATCAAACATGGTGTTCAACAGGATGTCTTCCATGATCGACCGCAGCCCGCGGGCACCGGTTTTACGTTCAATCGCGCGTTTGGCGATGGCGCGCAGGGCCTCGTCTGTGAACACCAATTTGGCATCTTCCAGATCGAACAGGCGTTGGTATTGTTTCACCAGCGCATTTTTCGGTTCCGACAGGATGGTGACAAGCGCGTCCTCGTCCAGATCGGTCAGGGTCGCAATCACCGGCAGACGGCCAACAAATTCCGGGATCAACCCGAACTTCAACAGATCTTCCGGCTCCAGCTCGCCCAGCATTTCACCAACGCCACGGCTGTCTTCTTCTTTGACATCAGCCCCGAAACCGATACCGGATCCCTTGCCCCGCTGGGCAATGATTTTTTCCAGACCGGCAAAGGCACCGCCGCAGATAAACAGGATATTGGTTGTGTCCACCTGCAAGAATTCCTGCTGTGGATGCTTTCGCCCGCCTTGCGGTGGCACAGAGGCAACCGTGCCTTCCATGATCTTCAACAACGCCTGTTGCACACCTTCGCCCGACACATCGCGGGTAATCGACGGGTTGTCGGATTTGCGGGTAATTTTATCGACTTCGTCAATATAGACAATGCCGCGTTGCGCGCGTTCCACGTTGTATTCAGAGGCCTGTAGCAGCTTCAGAATGATATTTTCCACATCCTCGCCCACATAACCGGCCTCGGTCAGGGTGGTGGCGTCGGCCATGGTGAACGGCACATCAATGATCCGCGCCAGCGTCTGCGCCAGCAGGGTTTTACCACACCCGGTAGGCCCGATCAGCATGATATTGGATTTTGCCAGTTCGATTTCGGAATTCTTATCGGCGTGGTTCAGGCGTTTATAGTGGTTGTGCACCGCCACGGACAAAACCTTTTTCGCCATGCTCTGACCGATGACATAATCGTCCAGAACCTTGCAGATTTCCATCGGGGTTGGCACGCCATCCGAGGATTTAACCAAGGTGGATTTGGCCTCTTCGCGGATAATATCCATGCATAATTCAACGCATTCATCACAGATGAAAACGGTTGGCCCTGCAATCAGCTTGCGGACTTCGTGTTGGGATTTTCCGCAAAACGAGCAATAAAGCGTGTTTTTGCTGTCCCCGTTACCTGAATTTGCCATTGATCTGCTCCGCTCATAGATGCCCCGAAGGGCCGTACATTGCCTATTCAGGCCTCGTTCAAACAATATGGCAGAATGCCCGGGGGTACAATGCCATAAGTGGGGATGTTTGCCGCATCCGAATTGTTCCGGTTCGGGGCATTCCCAGCCATCGGGAATGCCACAAACCTATGAATAAACCCTTGCTTTAGCGCAGATTTTACGCGTCGTCTTCGGCGCGTTCCATCAGGATTTCGTCAATCAGACCCCATTCTTTGGCTTCTTGTGCGTTCATAAAGTTATCGCGATCGAGGGCTTTTTCGACCACGTCCAGTTTTTGATCGCAATGTTTGACATAGATTTTGTTCAAACGGTCACGCAATTCGAGAATCTCTTTGGCGTGCAGCGCAATATCGGAAGCCTGCCCCTGAAATCCGCCCGATGGCTGATGCACCATCACACGGCTGTTCGGCAGGGAAAACCGCATACCGGGGGACCCCGCCGCCAGCAGCAACGACCCCATAGAGGCAGCCTGACCGATGCAAAGCGTTGAAATCTTGGGCTTGATATACTGCATTGTGTCATAAATCGACAGGCCCGCCGACACCACGCCGCCGGGGCTGTTGATGTACATGGCGATGTCTTTCTTGGGGTTTTCAGCCTCCAGAAACAGCAATTGCGCCACAATCAGGGTCGACATGCCGTCATGCACAGGGCCGGACAGAAAAATAATCCGCTCCTTGAGCAAACGCGAAAAAATGTCATAGGAACGCTCCCCGCGAGAGGTCTGTTCGACCACCATAGGTACGAGGGTATTTGCGTAAACTTCTAGGGGATCTCTCATCATGTCAGCCTGTCTTGGGTTGCTTGGTTCATGTGATACTAGTTCGGTCCTATACAGGCTTCAAGGTGACAATTGTTCACTACAAGCTGAAAAAATGAGCGCGTCGCTAAGGCGTTGACCTTGCCGATGTATTCTTGTACCTTGAACGAACTTCACAAGTTTTTTTACGTAAGGATTTTCTCAGATAATTCAGGACATTACCTATGAAAATTGGAAAAGTGGTTCAACGCAACATCCCGGCGATCTTCAAATATTGCGAAACACAAGATCAATCAGAGTTTGCCCGACTTCAGGACCGGCAATACTCAAAAGAGACTTTTGATATCAATTACCCATTCTGCCAACCAGTTTCGGAAATCGGTCAAACAGAACACATCCGCTATTGGAAGGACAACCACATTGTTCATGGCGTTCCGGTTAGGGTGACGAGCCAATGGTTTAACCCCGGGACCAGCAATAGCCTCCAGTTGCTTCAAAAATATTTAGCCAAACGCGGGATTGAGTTTGATGACACCCCGTATATGTTCCCCGAGTCTTCCCCAGACGCGGCTCTCGCAACCAACCGAAAGACCCGTGGCCGCTACAAATTGCACGCCATAGGCAATGGCCAGAATGCAGTAATTCGATTTATACTGGGACAGCTTGGCGACGAACAGTTCAGTGCTGCGCATTGGGATGATGTCATTACCAGCTTTGGCAACAGTTGCGCCTATTGCGGTGCCAAAGGCGATCTGTCTATGGACCACGTTGTTCCCATCAACAAGCAAAAGCTCGGAGAGCACCGCATTGGAAATCTGGTTCCGGCCTGCCGGAGTTGCAACGCCCAAAAAGGATCGACAGACTTTCAGGATTTTCTCACCGGTGATCCCTCAAAAATCGCCGCGATAGAGGCGCATATGGCAAAACACAGTTACACACCAATAGGCGATCATAAAAATATTAGCTTGATCCTAGACATTGCCCATCAGGAAATCCGGCAACTAGCGGACCGTTATGTCACAATCATTGAGGCAATGCTTCAGGATGAAAAGGGCGACACTTGATTTGAACGACGCCAGCACCGAAAGCCTTGGCGAAGACCTATGGAACCGGCACCCTGCGCAGTAAGCAACTGCTGGCGGCACAAAACGACTTCTTTGCCCATGTCCGCAGCCAGACCCCGCCCTGGCTTTCGGTGGTTGAACACCAAGGCCTTGAACAGGCGCAAAAATTACTGGCACAGCTGCACCAAGGCGAAATCGGCCCCGAAACAGGCAATATCGTGCGGCTTTAGGGCCTGCTGTGGATAAAAGCGGCAAATGCGGCGGAAAACCCTGCATTGCGAATTGACTTGGCGGGAATCTAGGCCTAAAGAACCGCGACAAGCAGATAACACGCCTTCGAATCCATACGG
>CAMZLM010000127.1 GCA_947311485.1 uncultured Paracoccaceae bacterium | reverse complement strand
CCCTGATTTTGCATATTTTCGCGACTTCAGCGGGGGAATTCTGAATGCGACGCACCGTCAGCCTGTGGCTCCTTGTGGGGCTTGTTGGGTATTGCCTGCTGCCCTGGTATATGCTCGAGGACGGAAATTTCTGGAACTTCCGCTGGATCGCAACGCTGAATACGGGTGAAACCGCCCCTGCCCTGTTGCAAACCTTTCTCCTTGGCAAAAGCTGGCTTGCCGCGCCGTTCCTGGCTTTTGCTGCGATCGGGGTTGGCCTGCTGGGCCTCAAATCCCCCATCAAACAAGCCCGTTTCGTGGCCATTGCCGCCTTGGCCGGATTGCTGCTAACGGCGCTGCAAGGGCTGATTATTGTACGTCACGGGCCACGGTTCTTTGCCGATTTTCTGACTTTCGGCCAGATGGCAGAAGGTCAGGTCGGATTTGGTGCCGGTGCCATGGTTACCCTGCTGGCGCTGCTGTTTATCCTGACCACCGGCATTGCCGCCATGGGCAAAGGTCGGGGAGATGCCTTTGTTGTCGGCCTGATCGGGTTGATCATCGCGCTGGTCAGTGTGTTTGTTTTTTATCCGGTGTTTCACATCCTTGTGCAGGCATTTTTGACCCGGGATGGCGCGCTGGACCTCGGGGCATTTTTGCCCCGGTTCTTTTCCTCGGATATCTGGGGGTTGGGGTGTTTGGTCGGTGACAGCTGCGGCCCGGCGATCAATTCGGTTATTCTGGCCACCATGACCGGTGCCGGCACGACCCTGCTGGGCCTGTCGTTTGCGTTGATTTTCACCCGCACCCAGTTCAAAGCCAAGCCCCTGTTGCGGGTGTTGACGGTCATTCCGATCATCACACCGCCCTTTGTGATCGGCCTTGCCCTGATCCTGCTGTTTGGCCGCACCGGCGCGGCGACGGCCCTGTTTGCCGATCTGTTCGACATACCGAAAACCCGCTGGATCTATGGCTTTGGCGGGATCTATCTGGCGCAGATGCTGTCGTTTACGCCGATTGCGTTTCTGGTGCTGATCGGCGTGGTCGAAGGGGTCAGCCCCTCGATGGAGGAAGCGAGCCAGACGCTGGACGCCAACCGCTGGCAGACATTCCGCTATGTGTCCCTGCCGTTGATGCGGCCCGGCCTTGCAAATGCGTTTTTGCTCGGTTTCATCGAGAGCCTCGCCGATTTTGGCAATCCGCTCGTGCTGGGCGGGAATTTCAGCGTGCTGTCCACCGACATCTATTTTGCCATCATCGGAGCTGTCGCCGATCCCGGCAAAGCCGCCGTATTGGCGATTGCCCTGTTGACGCTGACGCTCGGGGCCTTCCTGATCCAACGCCGCTGGGTTGGTACGAAATCTTATGCCACAGTCACCGGCAAGGCCGATTCCGGCCAGCATGCGGCACTGAACCCGTTGCTGAAAACCGTCTGTTACGCCACAGCCTTGCCCTGGGCCGCGTTCACGGCTGTTGTTTACAGCATGATTGTGTTTGGCAGCTTCGTCAAACTCTGGGGCTACAACAACAGCTTCACGCTCGACCACTACATCCGCGCCTTCGGGATCAAATGGACCGATCACGGTATCCGCTGGTCCGGTGTGGCCTGGGATAGCTATTTCACCACGCTGCAAATCGCCTCGCTCGCGGCACCTCTGACTGCAATTGTCGGGCTGGCCACGGCCTATTTGCTGGTGCGGCAGAATTTTACCGGCAAGAGCTGGTTTGAATTTTCCACCATGCTCAGCTTTGCCATTCCGGGCACGGTGATCGGGGTCAGCTATATCATGGCGTTCAATTTTCCACCGATCGAACTGACCGGCACCGGTGTGATCCTGATTATCGTGTTTGTGTTTCGCAACATGCCTGTGGGCGTGCGCGGCGGCATTGCCGCCATGTCGCAACTGGACAAGAGCCTGGACGAGGCCTCCATCACCTGTGGTGCCAACAGCTTTACCACTGCGCGCCGCGTGATCATGCCCTTGCTTGGCCCCGCCATCGTGGCCGCTCTGACCTATAGCTTTGTGCGGGCCATTACCTCGGTTTCGGCGGTGATTTTTCTGGTCAGCGCACGCCACAACATGGCCACGTCCTTTATCGTGGGGCGGGTGGAAAACGGCGAATTCGGTATCGCCATTGCCTATTCCGCCGTGCTGATTGTGACCATGCTATTCGCCATTACTGTCATGCAACTCATCGTTGGCCAGCGCAAATTGCGCCGCACCAACCGCGTCGCCGACGCCACCTGAGCCAGAGGAACCCCCATGCAAAACATCAAACCCGGATCCGTGGAATTCAAAGGTGTCGTAAAACAATACGGCGCTGTCACCGCCTTGAAGCAGCTGGATTTACACATCCAGCCCGGTCAGCTCGTCACCCTGCTCGGCCCTTCTGGCTGTGGGAAAACCACCACGTTGCGCCTGATTGCCGGGCTGGAACCCGCCACCGAAGGCCAGATCCTGATTGGCGGCAAGGACGTCACCCACCTGACCGCAACCTATCGCAATGTGTCGATGGTGTTCCAATCCTACGCCCTGTTCCCGCATATGACCGTGCTGCAAAACGTGGCCTATGGCCTGACGGTGAAATCCACCCCGAAAAAGGAAGCCATGCAAAAGGCCGAACAAGGGCTGGAAATGGTCGGCCTTGCCGGTTACGGCCCGCGTCTGCCTTCTGAACTGTCCGGTGGCCAACAGCAACGCGTTGCCGTGGCCCGGGCGATTGTGCTGGAACCGGAAGTACTGCTGCTGGATGAACCACTGTCCAATCTGGACGCCAAACTGCGCCGCCACGTACGCGAGGAAATCCGCCAGATTCAGCAAAACCTCGACCTGACCGCCGTGTATGTGACCCACGACCAAGAGGAGGCCATGGCCGTTTCCGACCGGATCATCGTCATGCGCAACGCCGAAATCGCACAAGAAGGCTCGCCGCATGATCTCTATGAAAAACCCAACTCGGCCTTTATCGCGGATTTCATCGGGGATGCCAATTTGATCGACTGCGGGATCCTGTCCAGCAACAACAATGTGGCGCAAATCGAACTGGCGGGGCATCCGCTCTCCATTCCCAATGCGCAGGCCCACGCCGGAAATGCCAAACTGGTGCTGCGCCCTCATCAAATTCAGCTCAGCCCCGCCAGCGCGAATATCGAAGGATTCAGCGGGACTGTCACCTATGCCGCCTATCTTGGCAATCAAATCCAGTACACTCTGGATGGTCAGCTCGGCCCGCTGTTTGCCATTACCGATGCCGGGACCGACCCGTTCACGGTCGGCGATGACATCACAATTTCCTTTGATCCGGCGGTTGCCCGCTTGGTTCCCGCCTAAATACTTGCTTTTGCCCCGCTGTCCGTGGCACCAAGGGCAAAAAACAAAATATCCGAGGCGAAAAATGAAAAACCTAATTCTGGTAATGGCTCTCAGCAGCCTTGCGGCCCCTGTCGCCGCATCCGGTAAAATCGAACGTGCTTGCCTGAACTCCGACCGGCAAGCCTCCCGCACCCAATGTAAATGCATTCAGCGCGTGGCGAATAATCAGCTCACCCGCAGTGATCAAAAACTGGCGGCAAAATTTTTCAAAGACCCGCATCTGGCGCAGGAAATTCGCCAATCCAACAGCGCCAGCAAGGAAAAGTTCTGGAAACGCTATAAAAATTTCGGCAAGGCCGCCGCCAAGACCTGTAAATAACCCGCATCCGCCCTTTGGGGATGTTAGGATCAACAGCCCCGTTTTATTGCAAAGGTGTTTAAAATGTCCCGCGTCTTGAAACATCTGTTGCTGTCGCTTGTGGTTTGCCTGCTTGTCAGCCCGCCGGGTTTTGCCAAATCTCCGCCAAAAGGCGAAGTGCTCTTGATGCAAATCCCGAAAAACTACAAACGCGCCTTTGCCGATCGCACCCGGCACCAGATGTTGCAGGAATTTATCCCCAAGGGACAGCACATCAATTCCTATCGCGACCTGATTTCCCTTCAGATTTTTTACGGTGGGCTTGGGGCCAGCGCCGAAAAATTCGCCAAACGCATGCTGGATATCAACGCGAAAAACTGCGCCAAATCCAGCGGCGAAATCGAAATCCAGAAACGGGAAAACCGCTACGCGACCGCGCTTTACTCCTATGCTTGCAAGGCCAAAACCAAGGCCGGTTCCGAATGGGGGCTGGGCAAGGTCATTCAGGGCAAGGACAGCCTTTACGTCGTGATAAAAGTCTGGAAATCCGCCCCAAGCACCCGAAAACGCGCCAAGTGGCGCAAGTTCATCCAGAACATCCGCCTGTGCGACACCCGCCGCGGCAAAAAGGCCTGTGGCAATTAAAAATCACAACCGGTTCGGCACGTCCTCTCCGGCAAAAAAGGCCCGCAGGTTTTCCACCGCCATCATTCCCATCTGGTTACGCACCTCCAGCGAATTGGTCCCCAGATGCGGCAGCAACGTCACATTCGCCATATCACGCAGGGCCTGCGGCACTGCCGGCTCTCCTTCGTACACATCCAGCCCCGCCCCTGCGATTGTTCCCTGCTGCAACGCTGCAATCAGCGCGGCCTGATCGATCACCTCGCCGCGCGACGTATTCACCAACACCGCATGCGGGCGCATTTTTGCCAGCGTGGCCGCGTCAATGATGTGAAACGTGTCCTCGCTCCCGGGTAAACAAATGCTGACCACATCCGCCGCGGCCATCACCGCCCCGATACTGTCCAGCTGCCGCGCCCCCGGAATACCGCTGTCTTTGGCTGAACGGTTATAAAACACCACATCCATACCGAACCCGAAATGCGACCGTCGCGCCACCGCCTGCCCGATCCGCCCCATGCCGATCACGCCAAGCGTCTTGCCCCCCACATGCAATCCCAGCAACTGTGTCGGGTGCCAGCCTGTCCATTCGCCGGAGCGCACCAGAGCCTCCCCCTCGGAGGCCCGCCGCGCGGCCATCAGCATCAACATCACCGCAATATCCGCCGTGGCATCGGTCACCGCCCCCGGTGTGTTGGATACGGTCATCCCCGCCGCCCGCGCGGCTGTCACATCAATATGGTTATACCCGACCCCGAAATTCGCCAACATCCGGCAACGAATTTCCCCGCCAAAGACCGCCGCCCCCAGCGGATCCCCCAATGTGGGCAAGATCGCGTCATATTCCGCCAATGCCGCACGCATTTCGTCAAGCGTCATCGGCACGACTTCCTCGCGCACCGTCACCGAAAAATGCTGCCGCGCAGCCGCCATCACGGCCTCCGGCAAAACCCGCGTGATCAAAAGTTGTGTCATCCCTGTCCCTTTCAATTTCACTGAATGCCTGGAAGCGTCAGCCGTCACAAACGCCCCGCCAGCAAATCAATGCATCCGCCCGCCGAGCGGAACCTCCTGATCCGGTGCCAACAGCACAATGGCCCCATCCGCATCCGGCACGCCCAGCACCAGTACCTCGGACATGAACGGCCCGATCTGGCGGGGCGGAAAATTTACCACCGCCATCACCTGCCGCCCGACCAGTGTTTCCGGCTGATAGTGATCGGTAATCTGCGCCGACGTCTTTTTCACCCCGATATCACCGCCAAAATCCACCCACAACTTGATCGCCGGCTTGCGTGCCTCGGGAAAGGGGTCGGCCTGAATCACCGTTCCCACCCGGATATCCACCTTCAGGAAATCGTCAAACCTGATCTCGCTCATGACTTGCCCCCCAATTCACGCCCCTTGTCCGCCGATGCTTTGACCGCCTTTTTCAGCAACGGCACAAAACCGCTTTCTGCGTCCATCAAAACCTTCAACGCCTCGGCCGTCGTTCCCCCGGGCGAGGTCACATTCACCCGCAACTGGGTCGGGCTTTCCTCTGCATCCTCGGCCAGCTGCCCCGCCCCGCCCACAGTGGCCTTGGCCAGCTTCATCGCCATATCTGCCGGCAGACCTTCGGCCTCTCCGGCAGCGGCGAGCGCCTCTATCAAATGAAACACATAGGCCGGACCGGAACCGGACACCCCGGTCACCGCGTCAATCTGCGCTTCGTTTTCCAATCGCACGGTTTGCCCCACAGCCGAGAGCAGGGTTTCGGCCATCTCCAGATCGGCCTCGGTCGCATTTACGTTGCCAATCACGGCCGTAATCCCGCGCCCCACGGCGGCGGGTGTATTGGGCATGGCACGAACAATCGGACTGTCGGTGCCTAAAACCGCCTCGAATGTCGCGATGCTGGTGCCGGCGGCCACCGACAGAAATACCGTTTTGCCCCCTCCGAGCGCTTGCAATCGCGGCAACGCATCGCCCATCATTTGCGGCTTGACCGCGATCAGGCAAATTGCGGGACTGTCGGGTAAATCACTGTTCAGATGCAATCCGTCCGCCTGCACCCCCTGCACCCAGTCAGACGGGTGCGGGTCCAGCACATAAACGTTCCGCGCCTCCACGCCTTCGGCCAACCAGCCCTGCAACATGGCAGATCCCATTTTGCCACAGCCCAGCAAAACCAGCCCACCGTCATTTACCCGTTTCAATGTCATAAATCTTCCTCCGCTTTCCCCGCAATCAATGACCGAGGTTCAGACGGAAATCAAGCGCGCCCGAAAGCCTGATCCATGGCAATATCCATCGCCTGATCGACAGAGCCTTCGCCCCAGCACACCATCTGGAATGCCGGATAGAACCGTTCGCATCCTGCCACCGCAGCAGACAACATCTGGTCCACCTGTTCCGGCGTGGCCGTCAGCCCGCCACCGAGCAACAACCCGTAGCGATAAACCATCAGTTTCTGATCCCGCCACAGGGAAAACCCGCCAGCCCAACATTTGTCGTTTGCATCATTCAGCGCCTGATACAGCCCCGGCAAACGATCCTCGGGCGGGTCCATATCAAAGGTGCAAATCATCCGCAGGGTTTCGTCATAGGCCGACCAGGCCAGTGTCAGCGAATAGGTCCGCCACGATCCTTCGATCGCCATGGCGATCTGGTCTTCGGTCACACGATCAAAAGCCCAGTCATTATGCTGCGCCAGCGATTCCACCACATCAATGGGGTGGCTTTCTCCGATCTCCAGAAAACTCTCTGCGTTTGCCATGCCTGATCCTTTGAACCCGATGCCTTTGCGGCGCTATAAAATGGGCTTCTCTCTATTTGTCGCGGGTATTCCCGCCTGCTCTACCAGATATGGTGTGCGCAAACAGATGACCTGTAAAGGATAAATTGATCAATTTTGTAAACAACTCACAGAAAACTTGAAGTTTTCCACAGATTTTCCGGACCTGTGGATAAGTTTAGCCGTTTTGGGGGTCATTCATCAGCTGAAACACCAGATCCCGCGCCATTTCCGCCCTGTGCGCAATGGCGGCGGGCTTTAATTCTGCCAAACCGCCGCTCACACGGCGAATCTGTAAATCCCCGATCAGCAGGCGCAAATAAATATCGGCAAAGCGCGCGGCCTTGGCTGTGGGTTTGCGGCGCGTCACGCACAGCCCCAAAAACACCTGTTCGATCAACGGTATCACCGCCTCGCGACCGGCGCGGCTCAGGGTTTGTGCCAATTCCCCGCTGGCATCCGCCGCCGCCGCCCGATTAAGCGCAACAGCCCGATTGCCCAGCAGCAAGGACAACAGCCGCGGCCCCAGAATATCCAGCACATCTTCGGGCGGCATGTTATTGTCCAGCCCCTCTTGCAACAGGGTTGCCACCTCGGCCGCATTGGCCTTGACCAGCATCTGGAACAATCCCTTTTTGTCACCATACCAGCGATACAGCGTTTCATTCGAGGCCTGCGCCCGCCGTGCAATTTTCAACATCGACATCCCCGCATAGCCCTGCTCCTCCATCAAATCATAGGCAGCTTGGGCAATGCGTTCCTGACGGGCGGTTTTCTGATCTTTTTTCATATTGGCTCCTTGGGCTTGACAAGGACCGTACATATAATTACGGATAAGCGCAAGCGTACACATGATTACGGAACATGAAAGGACCCCCATGACCCACAATGACACCCCGGCACGCGCAGCGCTTGCCAGTTTGATTTGCCTCCAAGGCGTAATGCTTTTGGCACTTTTTGCGAAATCTCCACCCCATCCCCCTGCAGATATCCCCTATTTGCTATGGGGCCTTTTTGGGCCACCTCGCTATCCAGCGCAATCGCCGCTTTGATTATCGGGCCATCCAAAGGCAAAAGCGGCAAGCTCCTCAGCCTTGGCAGTCTCTTGTTTGCCCTTGTATCCTATGGGCCGCACAAATATTTTGACCCCGCTTTTGGCGCGATCTGGCCTGCTGTAATTTGCGCACAAATTGCCGCGCTGACCCTTGGCTACAACCTGTTTCAAGCAACAAGAAGGCTCGCGTGAAACCGTTCCTGACAATTAGCGCCTTTGCGGCCACCACATTAACCGCAGCCATTTTCGGCTTTTTCTATGCCTGGATATGTTCAACCATGTGGGGGCTGGATGCGGCTGACCCGCGTGTTGCAATTCAGGCCATGCAAGCCATGAATACATCCGTGCGCAATATCGTGTTTGCCCCGGCGTTTTTCGGCACGCCTTTTGCCTTGCTGCTAACGGGAATTCTGGCGTGGCGGGGGCAACGGCAGAAAAGCGCGCTGTTCTTTGGCGCGGCGGCAGTGGTGTATTTCTTTGGCGGGCTGTTGCTGACAGCAAACATCAACGTGCCGATGAATCGCGCACTGGGGGAAATCACCGCGCCCGACGATTTACAACAGGCCAAGACAATCTGGCTGGCCTATTCCGGTGATTGGCAGTTCTGGAACATCACCCGCACACTGGCCACGGGAGCTGCGTTCCTGCTGGCACTTGGCGGGATATTCAGATTGGGACAGGACAAACCGGCCTAGTTGTGAGTTCTCAACAAGTTGTTGGTCACCTCGAACCAGTCCGGCTGGATAAACATCCCCAGCCTCGGGTCATAATACCGCTCGTTCAGGTATTGCAGGCCGGCGTCGGCATCGAAGCGCTCTCCAATAAACCCCTTGGTCTCGGGCGGGGTCAGGCTGACTGCGAACTCCACCGCTTCGCCGAAGGGGCGATAGGTGGTTTCCCTGGCCACCATGCTGCCATCGGCGTCCGGATCATCATCCGTCACCATCCGCACCGAGCCAAGCTGATCGGTGTGCAGATAGGCCGCCACCCCTTCCGCCGGATCACCTGCCTTGTGGCGGATGCGTACGTGAAGATATCTATGGACGGCAAAGGTCGTTGGATAGACAACCGGATGATCGAACGGCTTTGGCGGTCGCTGAAGTACGAATGCATTTATCTTAATGCATTTGAAACCGGGTCGCTGGCACGCACCGGGATCGGAAAATGGCTCACATACTATAATTCTGAGCGCCCACATTCAACGCACGGAATATTGACGCCAGATGAAGCTTATGACAGAAAAACAGAACCAACGAGATTGGCAGCCTAAATGAAACCCTGATCCATCTTAAACTGGCTGCTAACTGGTCGAAAAAGTAGGACCACCTCTCTGTATTTGTCGACCAATTAGGCGCGTCAGAAT
>CAMZLM010000126.1 GCA_947311485.1 uncultured Paracoccaceae bacterium | reverse complement strand
TGGTCTGCTGAAAACCGGCTCGGCGTTTTATGCCCCTGCTGCATCGGCAATCGAAATGGCCGAAGCCTACCTGAAAGACCAAAAACGCGTGCTGCCTTGTGCGGCAAATGTTGAAGGCGCATACGGGCTCGACAACATGTACGTGGGCGTCCCCACCGTGATCGGTGCCGGTGGCATCGAGAAGGTGATCGAGATTTCCCTGAACAAAGAAGAGCAAGCCATGTTCGATAAGTCCGTGGATGCGGTTAAAGGCTTGGTTGCTGCGTGTCAGGAAATTGACGGGTCGCTGAAGTAAGTTACCGGTTTTGAGAATTGAGAGGCCCTCGCTTAACAGCGGGGGCTTTTTTGTTTGTTTGCGCAGAACAATCACTCCAGCCTATCAATTTCAATTGTAACCTGATCCACTCCAGTATTACCGGAGGTCAAATCCTTCACATGGAGTGCAAATTTCCTCTTTTGATCTTGGAACTCAACCCTCTGAGCTTTCATTAGCGTTTTAAAATCATAACGAAATTGATCTCCGCCAATTATAATTGCCTTGAAACGATGTGGTTGTTTTTTTTATTTCTTGGTATCAATGTGAATAAGGTCGCCGGGCGTATCTCGCTCATATCGCACCACCGGATCGACGGGTTCCAGATCACGCCCCACTGTGGCGCGTGAGATGCCTGTTTCTTGCACGATCCGGTCCATGATGCGGCGCTCACGGCGCAACTGAACCACTTTTGCCTCAAGCTTGGCGGAGGTTCGAGACGTGCTGCGCACGGGCCTTGAGGAGTGGTCCCCAAGCCCCGCCAATCCATGCTCGAGAAATCTTCGCTTCCACTTATAAACCGTCCGAGTGCTGACCCCCATCGCGCCAGCCACATCCTGAACCCGCTCGCCGCGTTCCTGGCGTTCAACCAATATCCCTCGACCTTTCGGCGTCAGACGGGCATTATCGTACATGTTCATTCGGGTCTCCTTGAAAGGCTGTGCTTGTGATAATTACAGATTCTCAGAGTGGAACCAAATGAGCAACCTGTTGAAAGATCACAGCAAGTCATCAAAACACTCGAAACCAACTGGGAAGACATTTCCCCCAACAGTTAACAAATCTTACAGGCACAAACAAAAACGGCCCCGAATTTTCGGGGCCGTTTCATTTTGTAAATCAAAGCCTAGCTGATTAAAGACAACAGCTTGTTCAATGAATCCTTGGCGTCACCATAGAACATGCGGGTGTTCTCCTTAAAGAACAGCGGGTTTTCGATACCGGAATAACCGGTGCCCTGCCCGCGCTTGGAGACAAACACCTGCTTGGCTTTCCAGACTTCCAGAACCGGCATGCCGGCAATCGGCGAATTCGGGTCATCCTGCGCAGCGGGATTGACGATATCATTGGACCCGATCACGATCACCACGTCTGTATCTGGCAAATCATCGTTGATTTCATCCATTTCCAAAACGATGTCATAGGGAACTTTGGCTTCGGCCAGCAGCACGTTCATATGGCCCGGCAAACGTCCGGCAACCGGATGAATGGCGAAACGTACTTCCTTGCCCTTGTCACGCAAACGCTTGGTCAGCTCGGACACGGCCTGTTGAGCCTGTGCCACGGCCATACCATAGCCCGGCACAATCACAATGCTGTCCGCGTCTTCCAATGCCGCGGCAACCCCGTCGGCATCAATGGCAATCTGCTCGCCCTCGACTTCCATCTGGGGACCGGATGGCCCGCCAAATCCACCGAGAATAACGCTGATAAACGCGCGGTTCATCGCCTTGCACATAATGTAGGACAAGATCGCACCGGAGGAACCAACCAGCGCCCCGACCACGATCAGCAAATCATTGCCCAGCAAGAAGCCCGTCGCCGCAGCGGCCCAACCGGAATAGCTGTTCAGCATGGATACAACCACCGGCATATCCGCGCCGCCAATGGCCATCACCAGATGCGCACCCACCACAAAGGCAATCGCGGTCATGACATATAGTGTCCACGAACCGGCCCCCTGCATGTACATTACCAGCAGGATCAAAGAGGCAACAATCATCGCCACATTCCACACATGGCGCCCGGGCAAGATCAAGGCCTGACCGTTGATTTTGCCCGCCAGTTTCCCATAAGCAATGATCGAACCGGTAAAGGTAATCGCGCCGATGAACACGCCGATAAAGATCTCCACCTCGTGGATCACCTGTTCGGCATGGGAGGCAAATTCATGCGCCGTTGCATCGGAATTCAACCCGATCAACACCGCCGCAAGGCCCACAAAGCTGTGCAAAGCCGCGACGAGCTGGGGCATGCCGGTCATTTCAACCTTTTGCGCCAGCACCGCGCCGATCCCCGCGCCGATGACCAGTGAAATCATCAACGGCAGCGTAATCGCCACCCCCGGCCCGAAGATTGTTGCGAAAACAGCAATCCCCATACCAACGATGCCATACCAGACAGAGCGCTTGGCGCTCTCCTGATTTTTAAGCCCGCCCAGGGCCAGAATAAACAGTACAGAGGCCGCGATATAGGCGGCGGTCTGGACTTCTGCTGTCAGCAAATCTGAAGAGAACATGTTAAATCTCCGCCCTTATGATTTCTGGAACATCTGGAGCATACGGCGTGTCACCATAAAGCCCCCGACAATGTTGATGGTCGCGATCAGCACCGACACGCTGGCCAGAATGGTCACGATGGCCATACCGGAACCGAGCTGCAACAGCGCACCCAGAATGATAATACCCGAAATCGCATTGGTGATCGCCATAAGCGGTGTATGCAGGCTGTGCGCCACACCCCAAATGACCTGAAAACCGATAAAGATCGACAGAACAAACACGATAAAGTGCTGCATGAATGCCGGCGGGGCATAGACCCCGATCAACAGCATCAGCAACCCGCCAATCACCAGCAAACCGGTCTGTTGGCGGCCTGCCTTGGCCATCGCAGCAGCTTCTTCGGCGGCGATTTCCTCGGGTGTTTTTTCCGGCACTTTTTCGGCGGTTTTCGCCGCAATTGCCTGCACCTTGGGTGGCGGTGGCGGGAAGGTGATTTCGCCGTCATGGGTCACTGTGGCCCCGCGGATCACGTCGTCTTCCATGTTGTGGACAATCACGCCATCCTTTTCAGGAGTCAGATCGGCCAGCATATGGCGGATGTTTGTCGAATAGAGCATCGACGCCTGCGTTGCCATCCGGCTCGGAAAATCCGTATAGCCCACAATGGTCACGCCATTGTCGGTAACGATTTTCTTGTCCATCACGGTCAGCTTGCAGTTGCCACCCTTTTCGGCGGCCAGATCGATGATCACACTGCCCGCTTTCATGGATTTCACCATGTCTTCGGTCCACAATTCCGGCGCTTCGCGGTTCGGAATAAGCGCGGTGGTGATCACAATATCGATGTCCGGCGCAATTTCGCGGAATTTGGCCAGCTGAGCCTCGCGGAACTCGGGGCTGGATACGGCAGCATAACCGCCCGTTGCAGCACCGTCGGCCTGATCTTCTTCAAAATCAAGGAAGACAAATTCCGCCCCCATGGATTCAACCTGTTCGGCCACTTCGGGACGCACATCAAACGCATAGGTGATCGCGCCAAGGCTGGTCGCGGTACCAATCGCGGCCAGACCGGCAACGCCCGCCCCCACAACCAGAACCTTGGCCGGCGGAACCTTGCCCGCCGCCGTAACCTGACCGGTAAAGAACCGGCCAAAATTGTTGCCCGCCTCGATCACCGCACGGTAGCCGGCGATGTTAGCCATAGAGGACAGCGCGTCCATTTTCTGGGCGCGCGAAATACGCGGCACCATTTCCATGGCAATCACGGTTGCGCCTGCATCTTTGGCGGCTTCCATGCCGGCCTCGTTGGCAGCAGGGTTAAAGAACGAGATCAACGTCAGGTCCTTGCGCAGACGCTTGAGTTCCACCGCTTCGGGCTGGCGTACCTTAGCCACCACATCCACAGCTTTCCACAGGGCAGCTGCGGTTTTCACCACTTCTACGCCAGCGTCTTTGTAATCCTGATCCGAAAATCCCGCGGCCAGACCGGCCTTGGTTTCAATAACACATTCATGTCCGAGCTTTTGCAGTTGCTTGGCCGAATCCGGTGTCATAGCGACCCGGTTCTCGCCTTTGAAAAGCTCTTTTGGTGTGCCGATGCGCATGACAAACCTCCTTTGTTCAAGCGTTGTGGAAATGACGCGCCCGAATGACTCGCCACACCCCAGATTTATACATCTTTGACATGCATCTAGCAGTATCCCACGGGCTTGCCATAGCGGAAAAACACGACTGCGACACTTTCTTCCACAGTTTGTCCATTTTGCGCAACCTTCAAGACAATAGCATACCATGGCATACCAAATAAGCACCAAAGCTCCATATCCCGACATCTGATTAACGGCTTGATTCGGCTACATTGCACCCCCAAAACGAAAAACCCCCGTCAGGGCAGTGTTCGACAATGCCTTAACGAGGGTTTCTCAAGAAAAATAAAGGATTTATGACAGCTGGGCCATAACCTCGTCCGAAATATCGAAATTTGCGGTGACGTTTTGCACATCATCGTCATCTTCCAGCGCCTCGACCAGACGCAGCAATTTTTCTGCGCCCGCCAGATCAAGCGGCGTGGTCACATTCGGCTTCCAGATCAGCTTGGAGGTTTCGGATTCCCCCAGCGCGGCTTCCAGTGCATTGGATACGGCGTGCAGGTCTGTGGCCTCGCAGTAAATTTCGTGGCCATCCTCGGTGCTTTCGACATCTTCGGCACCGGCCTCGATCGCTGCTTCGAAAATTGTATCCGCATCACCTGCGGAAACCGGGTACGTCACCAGCCCCTTGCGTTCAAACATAAACGCCACCGCGCCGGACTCCGCCAGATTGCCGCCGGATTTGGCAAAGATCGACCGTACCGAGCTGGCGGTACGGTTTTTGTTGTCGGTCATCGCCTCGACAATCACGGCCACGCCTTCGGGACCATAGCCCTCATAGCGGATTTCCTCGTAGTTTTCGCCATCCGCCGCCGACGCCTTGCCAATCGCGCGCGCGATCACGTCCTTGGGCACTGACTGGGATTTGGCCTCTTTCACCGCCATACGCAAACGCGGGTTTTTTTCCGGATCCGGGTCGCCCATTTTGGCGGCCACAGTGATTTCCTTGGACAGTTTGGAAAACAGCTTGGACCGTGCTGCGTCCTGGCGCCCCTTGCGGTGCTGAATATTTGCCCATTTGGAATGGCCTGCCATGGTGTGCTCCCGTGCGGTAGAATTGATCCCCGTCTCTATAGGACAGCCCCCGCCCCCTGTTCAAGCCCCGACTGGCGCATATCATATGTTGCACTTTGTCGCCCGATAGGGTTGTCTGCCGGTAAAGGGGAATACCATGACTACAGACCAAATCATCCTGTTTTCGCTGTTTGGCGGCTTTTTCGCGCTCTTGCTGTGGGGGCGCTGGCGGTATGACATCGTTGCCTTTGGCGCGTTGATGATCGGGGTGCTGGCCGGTGTGGTGCCAACCAAACACGCTTTTGACGGCTTCGGTCATCCGGCAACGCTGGTGGTGGCGCTGGTATTGATCGTATCCGCCGGTCTGGTGAATTCCGGTGCCGTACAGTTAATCACCCGCGCGCTGATCGATGCGGGGCGTTCGCTGGGAATGCATATCGTCATTATGGGCAGTGTCGGCGCGGTTTTGTCGGCGTTTATGAATAATGTCGCGGCGCTGGCGCTGTTGATGCCGGTCGATATCCAGACCGCGAAAAAGGCCAAACGCGATCCGGGACTGTCATTGATGCCCTTGTCCTTTGCCACCATTCTTGGCGGCATGGTTACAATGATCGGCACCCCGCCCAATATTATCATCGCCACCATCCGCGAGGATGCCTTTGGCGAGCCGTTCAAAATGTTCGATTTCGCCCCCGTCGGCTTGATTGCGGCGCTGGCAGGGTTGCTGTTTGTGGCCACCATCGGCTGGCGGCTGATCCCGCGCCATGATGACGGCAAAGGGGCCAGCGACAAGCTGTTGGAGATAGCCGATTACGTGGCCGAACTGACCGTACCGGAGGCGTCCAGACTGATCGGGCAGCGCCTTGCCGATCTGGCCGAGGAGGCCGAAAAAGCCGACGTCGCGATCCTCGGGCTGGTGCGGGATGGCAAGCGGGTCTATGGCTCTGCCCAGCGCCGTATTCTGCGCGCCGGCGACGCGCTGGTACTGGAGGCCGGCCCCGAGGCGCTCGATGAATTCCGCACCACATTCAAGCTCGGATTTGCCGACGAGGCCCGTCAGGAAAAGGTCAAAGCCACCGGCGAAGGCCTGACCCTGACCGAAATCGTCGTCCCCGAAGATTCGCGCATTGCTGGCAAAACCGCCCTGAGCGTTGGCCTGAACTGGCGTAAAAACACCATCCTGATGGGGATTTCGCGGCGCGGGAAACGTATCAGCAAACAAGTGCGCCGGACCAAAACCCTGCCCGGGGACATCCTGCTGCTGCTGACCCCTGCCGATAGCGTAGCCGAAGTTACCGACTGGCTCGGAGCGCTGCCCTTGGCCGAACGCGGGCTGGTGGTAACACAGGATTCCAAAACCTGGATGGCGATCGGTTTTTTCGCTGCCGCCGTGGCCGCTGCCAGTTTCGGGCTGGTCTATCTGCCGATCGCGCTCGGGGTGGTGGTGTCACTTTATGTGCTTACAAAAATCGTACCGCTGGCCGAAGTCTACGACCATATCAACTGGCCCGTGGTGGTGCTGCTTGGGTCCATGATCCCGCTTGGACAAGCATTGGAAGGTTCCGGTGGCACACAGCTGATTGCCAATTCGCTGATTGATCTGACCGATGGCATGGCCCCTTGGGTAATTCTGACCGTGTTGATGATCGTGACCATGACCCTGTCGGATGTCTTGAACAACACCGCCACCACCATCGTTGCCGCCCCTGTGGGCATCAAGATGGCAGAGAGCCTCGGCGTGTCGGCCGACCCGTTTCTGATGGCCGTAGCCGTGGCCGCAAGCTGTGCATTCCTGACCCCGATCGGACACAAGAACAACACCCTGATCCTTGGTCCCGGGGGCTATCGTTTCGGCGATTACTGGCGCACGGGCCTGCCGCTGGAAATATTGATCGTGGCGGTGAGCATTCCGGCGATACTGATATTCTGGCCGATGTAATCAGGGTTTCGGGCGGGGGGTGAAATTGCTCCCCCTGCCCAGCCCGAACCGCAAACAGGCCGCGATCACAAGCAGGGAAACCACCAACCAGATCCCACCCCACATTTTGCCGCTGCCAAAGGTCAGTTGCGCCAGATGGTAGGCATCCGATTGCCGGTCGGCGCGCAACAACGTGTCGCTGACGATATCGTACGGCACATAAATCATGCTAGCCAACCCGATCACCCGCAACGCCAGATCATTCACCAATTCCGGCAGCTTCCACGCCGACAACACCATCACCGCGCCGGCAATCGCCCCGAATACCACCCCATAGGTTTCGCGTGTGTACAACAAGGTGATCCCCAGCAACAAAATCCCGAGCGCCGCCATCATGGCCCGATCAAAGCGGCTGCGCACCGCCCCGACAAACAGCACCACCCCGATCAGCAAAGACCCGAGATACCCCGCCGAGGTAATCACAACCGGACTGCCGCCGCGCGTCATGGTCAACCCGCCCTGATTGGCCTGCAGGTTTATGCTCTCGATTTGCCCGCCGGTAAAAACCGCCGCAAGCCCGTGAGCAATTTCGTGGAAAAACACAATCAGGATTTTCAACGGCAAAACCACCGGTGTGCGCCACAGGGCAAATACCAGCACGGTCATCAACACCAATTGGCAATGGTTTTTTAATGTCTGCATCTGCCTGCCTCTGGATTTCCTGCGCCAACAATGGCATGCTCCGCGCGGTGGTGCAACAAGTGGTGGCCCGACATCTGATCCTCGATCTGGCCCATTCAAGCCAACAAGTCGCCCGTGATGTGCTGGAAATCACCAATATTCCACTGGTCGTCAGCCACACCGGAATCCATGGACATTGCAGAACCAAACGTAATTTCCCCGATGAACTGATGCAAAAAATCGCCGCGACTGGCGGGGTCATCGGCATGGGTTATTGGCTCGAGGTCACCTGCGACGACACCCCCAAAGGCATCGCAGCCGCGATCAAGGCCGCCATAGCCACCGTCGGCGAAGACCATGTTTCCCTTGGTTCGGATTTTGACGGGTCGGTAAACACGACGTTTGACACATCGGAACTGGCGGCCATCACCAGTGAACTATTGGAGGCCGGAGTCACCGAAACCCAAATTCGCAAGTTGATGGGTGAAAATATGCTGCGGGTTTTACGGGCACGCCTGAATTAGCGCAAAGCCGAAATTCTAGCCTGAACAAATCCCCTGCAGGGAAATCCAGTCCCCGTCGTCCAGACAGGGCCGGTAATCCGCCTTGACGGGATCGCCATCAACCAAACCCTGCGTGGTTTTCAGGCTGTTGTCCAAGGCATGCGCAAAGGGGCTGGATGTCAGGCCAACCTTGGCAAACAGCTTCAACAAAACCGCATCATCGGGCCGCTCCAGACCACCGGACAAACGCGCCGTGGCAAATTCTGCCAGCTTGTCTTCGTCCACCGTAGCGCTTGCCAAAAACATCAACGTCGCTTGTGTGCCAATGCTGTTGAACATTTGTGCCATCGGCGGGGTCTCTTGCGCCAAGGCCTGCTCCATCAACACAAAACCGGCCGCGACTTCCGGACCGGAGTATTCCTCGATCAAAGACCGGTTCAACAAGATCAGATTACCCGGCAAATGCGCCGAAAACCGCGCCCCCATATCCACAACAAACAACCGGTATTCCGGCCCCAGCAACCAGTCACGCATTTTATCAAGTGACTGCTCCCCCAAACCCTCGGAACAGGGTTTGCCGGTCAAATCACTGACTTTCTGCAACAGCTCCTCGCCGATTTTCAGCCTTGTAGCCTGTGGCATCACCCGCGTGGCATATTGTGCCGAAATCGACGGCAAGCCCCAGATCGAAAACCCGCCAATCGCCAGCACCAAGGCCCCCGCCATCAACCAGCGTAAACGCCCGGGATGGGCGTGACCACGTTGCAGGCTCTCGCGCACTTTGTCGATGGCCTCGACCATAAGCGGGTCGTCAACTTCAAGGGTTTCATCCTGCCCCGTGTCCGGCGCATAAATTACCGGCATGCCCCCCTTGTTCAGCACCCGCACCGCCGCCAGCGACCAATGCGCCAGCGGGGTGTCATTTTTATCAGACAACACAAGCGTCGCCGCCCCGAAAGAGACAACCACCTCGCGGCGTTGCGCGTCTCCGGTTTCGCGCCACAGCCCGATTGCCTCGAGCCGTTCATATTGTTTAAGTGCCGTCATGTTGCCTGAAATCGACCTTTTGGTCCTGTTTTGCAGCCACTATACACCCAAATCCGTCCTAACGGTAGTCCCCCTTTTATCGCCTCGCTGTGATCCAGAAACAGGGCGGATCGGGGCCCCGTTTCAACCACGCTCCCCTACCGCATGTCTTGCAACAAACGTTCCAGATTACCCCGCACGATCCTGCTGTTGGGATGATCCGCCCCCAACGCCGCTTCAAGCACCGCAACCGCCTCGCGCATCAACGGCTCTGCCCCGTCATAATCGCCTTTGTCCTGTAGCAGCTGCGCCAGATTGTTCAGGCTGGCACCATAACGGGGATGATCCACCCCCAGCGAATTTTTCGCAATCCCCAAGGCCGCGCGCATCAACGGCTCTGCCCCGTCATAATCGCCTTTGGCCAGTAGCAGCTGCGCCAGATTATTCAGACTGGCACCATAGGCGGGATGACCCACCCCCAGCGCCTTTTTATCAATCCCCAGCGCCTCGCGCAGCAACGGCTCTGCCCCGTCATACTGCCCAAGTTGAAGATAGCCTATCCCCACAGCGGACATCGCTTGTGACGTTAACGGATCATCATGCCCGTTCACGTTTATACTATATTTAACCAGTGTTTTTGCAATGCGCACCATTTCTGCTTAATCCCCCCCTTGGTAGGCGGTAACCACCTGCCCATACATATCGGTATAGGTCTGGCTTTGGGCGTTGGCGCGTGGCGGTGCGGCGATGATCAGGGTAAGGCAAAAAATCAGTATCGGGATGTGTTTGGATATACGCATTGATGGGGCCTTGGGTAGGGTAGGGAAAGACGATATTCGCCGCCACCCTAGCAACCCCAACGCGTTTATCAAAGTGGATATTCCCCTCATATCCCCTGTGGTCGTCCGGGTTTTGTCTGGCAAACTTGCCATACATTTGCCAGACAGCGTTTTACCGGATCAGGCGACAGCTAGCCACAACAACTGCCGGAGCTTTGCTCTGCCTGCGCTTGCGGATCCTGTGTGCGGTCAAACGGCATTTCCGTGCCACAACCTGCAAACAGGCCAAAATGGGTGCCCCACACACCGATAAATTCGAAATGATCCGCAAACCGGCTCTCGGCCAGCATCCGCCATGTATTGCCGCAAACAGGAAAAACCCGTTTTGCCTCAATGTGATGGTTTTTATCCAGCACAAACACATGGCGCGATTCCGGCAGCGTGCCTTTGTAACGTACGGCCTGCCCGTAATCCTCGCAGGCCGGCTCCAACCCTTCGATTTTGAACAGGCGATAGGTCGCGGAGTGAAACCCGATCGGGCCGGTTTTGGCCTGTAGTTTCGGGTTTTCAATGGTTAAAATCCGATCCTCCACCAATCGCGGATCGGCAAAACCGGCGGATTTGGCCATATTCTGGAAATCGTTCCAATAAAGCGCCCCCGACAGACATTCCCCGTACAGCACCGGATCGGTCCGCAAGGCTTCGGGAATGCGCCGGTCGGCGTATACATCGGAAAAATACATCTCGCCGCCCGGTTTCAACAACCGGTGCACCCCGCGCAACACAGCTTCTTTGTCGGTCGCCAGATTAAGCACGCAATTGGAAACGATAATGTCAAAGCTGCCCGGCTCTAGCGGCAAATCATCCAGTTCCTCGATCAGCCCTTTGTGAAACGCGGTGTTCGGCTTGGCATAGCCAAAGGCCTCGGCGTGGTAATCCTGATGCTTGCGCGCCACATCGAGCTGGGCATCGGTCATATCGACGCCCACCACAAAACCGTCTTCCCCAACCAGCCCGGACAGCGCGTAAACATCCCGTCCCGCGCCGCACCCGAGATCCAGAATCCGCATCCCCTTGAGAACCTGTGGCGCAATCAGCCCGCAGCCGTAATATTTGGCCAACACCTCGTCGTGAACCTTGGACAGCACCTGTTTCAGGAAATCCGGCACATCCCCCGGCGTGCAACAGGCATTGGTCTGTAAATCATCGCTTGTTTGCAGCACTTCGCCGTAATATTCTTTTACGCTTTCATGATCCATCCGGATATTCCCTATGTTTTTCCGGCCTTTATTACCGGCACAAAACAGAGCAGGCAATCAGATCATGGACAAGACACGAGAAAGTCAACTCCGCCATAAAGGGTTGGCCCCACCCGATCAGGAATTCCGCGCCAACCTTTCAAACAGCAACGCCACGGCCTCGGCACCGGGGTCATTGTGGCCACTGAGACGGTCCTCGGAAATATAACTGGCGCGCCCCGCCTTGGCCCGCAGAATATTGGCCGTACCGTTGGCCCCCTGACGCGCCGCCACAGCCGCCGCCGCGGTGCCGTTTGACAGCGCATCCAACGCCGGTGCCAAAGCATCAATCATGGTGCGATCCCCCACGGAGGCTCCGCCGACCTCCTGCACGCGCGCCAAACCGGTTTTGAGCGCCTCGACATTGGTTTGTCCGGATGACGCCGCATCCCCGACCGCCGAAAAGAAAATCGCCAACAGCACCCCGGAAGATCCGCCCATGGTCTGGCTCAACTCCAACCCGATCGCCCGATACAGCTGGGTGTGATCCGCCAACGGCAACTGCGGAATGGCCGATTGCAACGCGCGCGCCGCCCCCGCCAGAGTGGACCCCGTATCGCCGTCCCCCGATTGGGCATCCAGTGCATTCAGGGTCTCTTCGGCCTCCAAGAATGTACCACAACATTTGGCAACGAGCGCCGCCGTTTCCGGATCACTTGAGGGAATGGGTTTGATCGGGGTTAGGCCATCCGGTATCGGCTGCACCTCCGGCGTATCAATCGACAAGCACCCGGGCCAGTCCAGCATCGGCACAGTCGTTTGCAACAAGGCAAGGTCGGCCTCTTTGACCGGCAACACCGACACCGAAAACCCGCGCATATCGAGCGATGTCATCATCGCGGCCGGCCCCACCATGTATTGTATATCGGGAATGACATCGGATTTTGCCAATTCTTCGGCCAGCACCGCCATTTCCAACGGCGTGGCCCCGCCCAGATTGTTCAACAAAGCCACCTTTGGCCCCTGCCCTGCATGCGGTTTCAAACGTTCCAACACCAGCGCCATCGCAGCGCGTGCGCCCATGAAGTCCACCAGCTCCACACCGGATTCACCATGAATACCAAGGCCCAGTTCCGCCTTGCCAGCGGCAATCCGCGCCTCCTTGGGGGAACCGGGTACCGTGCAGGTATCCAGTGACATGCCAATGCTTGCCACATCTCGCACCACCTGTTTTGCCGCAGCAGTCACCGCTTCGAGATCGGCCCCCGCCTCTGCCAAAGCACCGGCGATTTTATGCACAAACAGGGTTCCCGCCACACCACGGGCCTGTGGCAGATCTGGCAGGGCGATATCATCATCCACAATCACCATCGCCACCTTGATGCCATAGGCCCGCGCCCGTTCCGCCGCCAACCCGAAATTCAACCGGTCTCCGGTATAGTTTTTTACCACCAGCAAACATCCAGCAGGACCGCTCACGGCCAAAATCCCGGCCAGCACCGCATCCACAGAGGGAGACGCAAACACATCGCCGCACACCGCCGCCGTCAACATGCCCTGCCCCACATACCCCACATGCGCCGGTTCATGGCCGGAGCCACCACCGGACACGACTGCCACTTTGGATTTATCCCAGTCGGTTCGCATCACCACTTTGATATGGGGAAATCCGTCAAGCCGCGCCAACCGCCCCCGCGCACCGCGCAAAACGCCGTCAATCGCTTCGGTTACAAGGGTTTCCTTGCTGTTGATAAACTGTGCCATTTACTGGTCTCCTTAGGTTATACGGTCGCCGTTGGCGTCAAAATAGAGCGGGGATTGTGGTGAAATTCTAAGGGTATCACCTTTGGCAAGCGGGCTGTGCGGGTCGGTCAGGGTAATCAGATCATGGCCGTTCAGCGACAGATGCAAACGGGTTTGATCGCCCAGATGTTCCACCCGAACCACCCGGGTTTCCGCGCCTTCGCCAATACCGATATGTTCGGGGCGCAGGCCAATGGAATGGGCACCACCCGGGGCCGCGGGGAAGACATCCGCCGGCAATATGTTGATTTTCGGCGAACCAAGCCGGCTGGCAGCGTAAATACTGACCGGATTTTGATAAATTTCACGCGGAGGACCGAATTGCACCAGTTTTCCATGGTCCAGCACCCCGACATGGGTGGCCATGGTCATGGCTTCGATCTGATCGTGGGTGACATACAACATGGTCGCACCAAGGCTTGTCTGGATGCGCTTCAAGACGATCCGCAAGTCCGATCTCAATTTGGCGTCAAGCGAGCTAAGGGGTTCATCCATCAGGTAAATTTGCAGATCCCGCACCAACGCACGTCCAATAGACACCCGTTGCATTTCACCGCCAGACAGTTCGGTTGCCTTGTTGTCGAGCTTGTGGGAAATCTGCAAGGTTTCGGCAACTTCCGCCACTTTTCGGGTGATTTCATCCTCTGGCGTACGCAACATCGGGGATTTGAGCGGAAAGGCCAGATTTTGACGGACAGACAGATGCGGATACAGGGAATACTGCTGAAAAACCATCGCCACATTGCGCTGTGCCGGTGTGTGTCTGGAAACATCCTCGCCATTGATCAGCACCTTGCCGACATCCGGTTTGTCCAGCCCGGACACCATCCGCAAGGTGGTGGTTTTTCCGGCCCCGGTAGGACCAAGCAACACCACAAACGCGCCATCCGGCACCGTCATCGTAACATCGTCCAGCGCCACTTGGTCGCCATACCGTCTGGATATGTTTTGCAAACTGACCTCAGCCATGATCCAGCACTCCTTTGTTGGCATCCGACAGCAACGCGGCACCGGATTTTTTGTCAAACAAGGTGACCGTTCGCGCATTGAACACCAACCCGACCTGATCCCCCACATGAATATCATCATGGGCGCTGATCCGCGCCTTGAGCATCCCGTTGGCGCACCGAAGGGTAACGATTTGTGTGGTTCCCAAATATTCAGTCGCCAGCACCTCGCCCTTGTAGCGGCTGATGGTGTTCAGGGTAATATGTTCCGGTCGAATACCAAAGACCAGATCACCGCTGGCTTCTTGCAACTGTTTCGGAACTTCAAAAGTATGACCATTCAGGGAAACCGTAGTGTCCCCCTTGGCGACCTCCCCCTGAAAATCCAGAAAATTCATCGGCGGAGATCCGATAAAATCGGCCACAAACAGCGTCGCAGGCCAATCATAGATTTCCTGCGGGACACCGAATTGTTCAACCGATCCGTGGTTCATCACCACGATCTTGTCGCCCATTTGCATGGCCTCCAGCTGATCATGGGTCACATAAACCGTGGTCGCGCCCATACGATCATGCAAGGCGCGCAGTTCCTCGGACATGTGTTCACGAAATTCCGCATCCAGCGCGCCAAGCGGTTCATCCATCATGAATGCCTTGGGTTCGCGCACAATTGCCCGCCCCAACGCCACGCGCTGTCGATCCCCGCCAGACAGCCCGCCCACGGGTTTATTCAGGATGTCCTCGATCCCTAAAATTTGCGCCACTTCGGCCACTTTCGCCTTGATCTGCGCCTTGGGCATGCCCTGGCTTTTCAGCGGATAGCTGATGTTTTGCCGTACATTCAGGTGTGGATAGAGCGCAAACATCTGAAATACAAAGGCAATATCGCGCTCGGATGCCCGCTTTTGGCTGACCTCCTCGCCGTCGATATAAATTTCGCCAGCGGTTGGCAGTTCCAGTCCCGCGATCATTCGCAAAGTGGTGGTTTTTCCACAGCCGGACGGACCAAGCAGCATGAAAAACTCGCCATCCTCGATGGTAAAGCTCGACGCCTTGACCGCTGTGAAATCGCCGAAATCCTTGCGCAGGTTCTTGATGATAATTTGCGCCATGGGTTACTCCGGAAAATGACTGACGATGATGAACATCACCGTGCCGACAAGCGTGACAATAAAGGAATAGGTAAAGGCCACCATCCAGAACGGCTGCATCAGCATAAACACGCCAAGCGCGATTAAAATGGTTGCCAGCATTTCCCATGCGCTGCGGCGAAACCGCAGCAAGCCCTTGAAAAACCCGCTCATTTGCGCACCGCCCCGAATGTAATCCCCCGCAACAGATGTTTGCGCAGCAATATGGTGAAGATCATAACAGGGATCAGAAAGATCGTAGCCCCCGCCGCCACAGCCGGCCAATCCTGCCCGCCCACCCCGATGATGGTCGGGATAAACGGCGGCGCGGTCTGGGCATTGCCCGAGGTCAGCAGCACCGCAAAAGCGTATTCGTTCCAGGCAAATATCAGACAGAAAATTGCGGTTGACGCAATGCCCGTGGCCGCCTGTGGCAGCACCACCTTGTAAAACGCCTGAAAGCGGGTGTAACCGTCAATCAGGGCGGCTTCCTCATATTCAAACGGGATTTCATCAATAAACCCCTTCAGCAGCCAGACGGAAAGTGACAGGTTAACCGCCGTATACAGGAGGATCATGCCAAGTTTGGTATCGTTCAACCCCAATTGCCGGAACATCAGAAATATCGGAATCGCCACTGCAATCGGCGGCATCATTCGTGTCGACAGGATGAAAAACAGCAAATCATCCTTGAGCGGCACCTTGAAACGGGAAAACGCATAGGCCGCGGTGGTGCCAAACACAATCGCCAAAAAAGTGGAGCCAAAACCGATGACGACAGAATTCAAAAACCGCTGCCCGTACCGCGACGCCCCCACAATGACTGTGCCACTATCGCGGGCAACCTGATCATACCATGTTTCGGCCGGCTGCAAAGTTTCCTGCATGCTCTCGGTAATACGCGTGCGCGAACTGAACAGGTTTACATATCCTTCAAGGCTCGGTTGAAATACCACTTTGGGCGGATAGGAAATCGCGTCTTCGGGGGATTTAAATCCGGTCGCAATGATCCACAACAGCGGCATGATCGTGACCAGCGCATAGGTGATCACCAGTACGCCCGCAATCCATTTTTGCCGTCTGGACGGCTCGGTAACTGAAAATCCGCTCATCTTTCCTTAACCTTGTTCAAGGCTTTGACATAGATCGAGGCGAGGCCAAAGACGGTGACAAACAGGATAACCGCATAGGCCGATGCATAACCGGTACGCCATTTTTCAAAGGCCTCGCGCTTGAGATCAATCGAGGTGAGCGTGGTCAGCGAGCCGGGGCCGCCACCGGTCAACTGCACCACAAGGTCGAACATCTTGAAATTTTCGATACCGCGAAACAGCACTGCCAGCATCAAAAACGGCAGCGCCATCGGGATGGTCAGGGTCCAGAATTGCCGCCATTTGCTGGCGCGGTCACATTCCGCCGCCTCGTAAATGCTGTCGGGTATGGAACGCAGGCCCGCAAGGCAGATCAGCATCACAAAAGGCGTCCACATCCAGGTGTCCACGATCACAATCGACCACGGCGCGAGATTCACATCGCCAATCATCGAAAAGGACGATGAATCAACCCCCGTAAAAAACTCGATCACATAGTTGAACAACCCGATTTGCGGTTGATAAAGAAACGTCCAGAAATTGCCGACAACGGCAGGCGACAGCATCATCGGCAGCACAATGATAGTGGTCCACATATCATTGCCTTTGAATTTCTTATTGATCAGATAGGCCAGTGTAAAACCGATCAGCACCTGAAAGAAAATCGTCCAGAACAGAAAATGCGCCGTGGCCTGCATGGAATTCCATGTGTCTGTATCGGTCAAAATCCGTTCGTAATTGCGTAGCCCGATGAATTTAGCCTCGCGCAGCCGGTTGGCTTTGAAATTGGTGAAGCTCAGGTTAATCGTCCAGATCAGAGGAAAAATATTCACCGCAAGCAAAAGCACAATCGAGGGGCCGACAAACAGCCAGGCAATGGCGCGATCAGACAGGCCGCGAATGCGCCTTGCAAGACCTTTCGGCGTGGCCTGTGCGGCACGATCTATAGGGGAGGCAGACATGAGATAATCCTGGAACGGGGGGCGGGCAGCAGGCGGTGCTTGAAAAATGCGCGCCCCTGAACGGGGCGCGCGTTGATTTTAGCGCAGACCTTCGTCTTCGAAGACCTCGGTCCAATCAGCCACAAGGCCATCCAGCGCCTCTTTGGCAGTGCCTTGCCCCGCCACCACATAATTGTGAATGCGGCTCTGCATCGGCAAAAGCAAAGAAGCATAGCTCGGCTCGGCCCAGAAATCCTTGACGATCGCCATGGAGTCGAGGAAGGCTTGGTTATAGGGTTGTTTTCCTGCAAAATCAGGTGCTTCTACAACCGAACGCATGGCGGATGCACCTCCCATTGCAGTCCATTGTGCTTGCACTTCAGGCTGGGCGAACCACTTGATATAGGCCAGCGCACCTTCCATGTTATCAGTGTTGGCAACCACGGAAATACCTTGTCCTCCCAGCTGGGCAAACTGGCCTGCCGGGCCTTTGGGGTTGGCAAAATAACCGGTGCGATCCCCGCCCACATTCGGGTCTGCATTTACACCAGGCCAGATAAAGGCAAAGTTCATTTGCAGCGCAACCTGACCGGATTTATAGGCATCAATGTCCTCGCCCATGTACCAGTTGCTAGACCCCGGAGGCGTCGCCGTATCATACAATTCTTTGTAATACTCCAACCCGGCAACCGCACCATCAGAGTTCACATACCCATCCAGTTCCGCATAAGGGTTCTTCGGGTTACCGTATTCAAACCCGTAGTTATACAATGCGTTTGTCACGCCCATGGTAATGCCTTCGGAACCACGCTCGGTATAAATCGCCGCGCCGTAAACGGTTTTACCGTCAATCTCGCGCCCCTGAAAAAACTGTGCGATATCCTTGAGCTGCGCCAGATCTGCCGGAACACCCAGATCGTAGCCGTATTTCCCCTTGAATTCCGCCTGCAACTCCGGACGTTCGAACCAATCGCGCCGATAGGTCCAGCCGACCACATCCGCATAGGCTGGCAGCGCCCAGTAATTCGGCGTCCCTTTTGGCCATTCCGCATAGCCCGTCACGGTTGCCGGAATAAAGTCATCCATACTGATGCCTTCTTTGGCAAAGAAATCATTCAATTTCACATAGTTACCATTTTCCGCCGCGCCGCCGATCCATTGGCTATCGCCAATCAGCAAATCACAAAGCGTGCCGTTAGAGTTCAGCTCGTTCAGCATCCGATCTGCAAAATTGGGCCATGGTACAAATTCGAACGACATATCAGTGCCGGTTTCAGCCTCAAAACTCTTGCTCAATTCAACCAGCGCATTGGCCGGGTCCCAGGCCGCCCAACATAGTGTAAGTGAACCGGCCGCCGAAGCACCCGAAGCCGCCACCATGGTTGCAGCAGTCAAAGCGGTTGCCATCAATAATTTTGAAGCTTTCATTGGATCCTCCCAGATCTTTGTTTACGGCACAGGGCCGCGTTCGCAGAATTTTCTTACTTCAGCGTAAGGGAGGCAGTCGGCATTGGTCAATGAATTTTTGAGGCACGCACCTCAAAAGATATATCCTTTTATTATCAACAAGATACACCAGTATATCTCTGTGGCCTATGTGTTTAGCTCAGGCATATTTTCCCTCAGGATGATTTCAATCCTGATTCGCTCTTGTGAAGCCACCGTGCCCAACCGGGAAATTTTAGCACGCAAAACCCGAATAGAACTGCGGACCAAATGCCCCACATCCTGCGTAATCACCGCATCCATACACCCATCCATAAGACAAGCACGGGTGTGCGGCGTCAGCTCATGACCAATAATAACCGTCTGTTTCGCCACCCCATACGCTTGAATCGCACGCATGCTCGATTCGATATCGTGGTGCATCAAATACACGCCGGCCAAGGCGGTTTGACTGCTCAATGCAATATCAATAATATGGGCAGCACGCGCCGGATCCCCGTATGTTTCCATGGACGGCATCACAGTCAGGCGCGACGCATACTTGGCCATGATGGAATCAAATCCCAACCGGCGTTCCTGACTGTCACGCGCCTGCATAGATTCCGTCAGCACCAGAATCCTTCCCCGCCCTTCACCGGTAAAACGCGCCATCAACTGGGCTACCGTGCGTCCGGCCGCCGCATTATCCACCCCTATAAAATAGGCATTTTCAGCGGTTGGGTGGTTGGAAACAAAGGCAACTACCGCAATTCCCCGCGCGTGCAGCCGCGCAATCGCATCCCGCACATGTGGTGTTTCCGGGGCCATAATCGCCACCCCGTCAATGTCGTTCTGGTCCAGACTTTCAAGCGCCATCGCAATTTTATGCGGATCATTGGAAGGCGCGCGTATGGTCGAAACGACCGTGCGTTCATGCGCCATGGACCGGTTGACCTCGGCCAAAGCAGTCTGAATCAAATCGATGAATTCATCATCATGGTCAGGGAGCAAAAATACCAGTCGGTATCCCTTACCTCGTGCCAGATTGGCCGCCGCCATATCACGCACAAAATCGATCTCCTTGATCGCTTTTTGCACACGCTCGACAGTCGCCTGCCGCACACCTGCGCGTGCATTCAGCACCCGGTCCACAGTCGCAAGGCTCACCCCTGCGGCCTTGGCCAAATCTTTTGTTGTTGGCTTGCCCATGCTCCTCCCTCTTAGCTGCCTCCAACATAAAGCGCCGCCTTGAGGTACGTCAATCAATATGGTATGCTCAATAATAGATTACAGCCCGCAAGCATCCCCAATAGCGCCCAAACGGCTTTCCACATTCAGGACAAGCCCCTGAATATGTGACTATCATTGATGAACACCGGCCGGTTGGCGCATTGCATTGTCTATTGCTTCGATCAAACGCTCCTTGCGCACAGGTTTGGCAAGAAAATCATTCATCCCCGCCTCCTTACAATTTTTGCGATCACTCGCAAATGCATTGGCTGTCAGAGCAAGAATGGGGCACGCGGGCATATGTTGTTGTTTTTCAAAACGGCGGATTTCTCTTGTGGCTTGCAAGCCGTCCTTGTTCGGCATGGAAATATCCATCAAAACCAAGTCTGGCATGATTTCTAAATACTTATCAACAGCCTGTACGCCATCCTCGGCAAATTCTATATGCATCGGGAGGTCTTTGAAATAGCGCCCGATAAGCAAGCGGTTTGTTCGATTATCTTCGGCAACCAGTATCGTTTTTACCGTTTTATTTGCTGCAAGCCGATCTGACGCGTCGGGTACAGGTGTCAGTTCAAGTGAAACCGTAAAGCAACTTCCCTTACCCTTTCCCGATTCCAATTCAATCGTGCCAGAGAGCTTTTCTGCACAGGACCGTGCAATGCTCAGCCCCAGGCCTGCGCCATCAAATTTGCGGGAAAATCTACCATCAACCTGCGTGAACTGCTCAAAAATATCGCTCTGTTTTTCGACCAGCACCCCGATACCGCTGTCGCGAACCTCCACAATCAAAGATAGCACTTCGTTTTGGCGATGGGCATTAACAACAATATTCACCCCCCCTTGGTGGGTGAATTTAACCGCATTATCAATCAGCGCATCAAACATGTGCCGTAACAAAAACGGATCCGAGAAAACGACAAGCCCGATCCCGGCCGGCAAATGCAAAACAGGGCCAGTCAGACCCTTGGCTTGGGCTGCGGGTCGGTGAGCATTCACAATGTCCTGCAAAAGGCTGGCAATGTCGATATTTTGCGCCTGCACCACATAGCCCCCCTTGCTCAGCTCGCAATACCCCAAAATGCTGTCAACCATATAGGACATCCGGTCCGCACCCTGACGCAGAATATCCAGGTATACCGTCTGGTCCGCCGACACTTCCGTTCCGGAAAATAGTTCCACCCCCCCAACAATCGCATTGATAGGCGTGCGCAATTCATGGCTCATACGGGTCAAAAATTCGGATTTCGCGGTATCAGCTTGTTTGGCCGCCACAAGCGCGTTTTCCAGCTGCTTTTGTTTAGCCATGTTTTTCGTGGCATCACGTTCAACAGAAATAAACATTTGGAAAATACCCTGCGCATCAAACACAGGCGTGATGCTCACCTCCATCCACACCGTGGTTCCATCTTTGCGATAGTTCAGAATATGATCTTTGAACGGCTTTTTCGCTTCACAAGCGGCCGCAAGGCGGGCCAGCGTGTCCGGGCTGGTTTCCGGACCGTTCAAAATCTGGCCAACAGGGTGTCCAACTGCCTCTGCCAAAGTATAACCGGTAATGCGGGTGAACTGGCTATTCACCCAGAGAATCGCCGAAAAAGCATCGGACAGAACAACACTATCGGTGGCATGTTCGGCCACAAGCGCCAGACGGCGGGCCTCCTGCTCCCGTTTGGCAAGCGTCTTGCGGGACTGAACAAGCTCCACATTGATAAGGCTTTTTTCATACTTTTGACGCAGCAGACGATGCTCGCTATCGACCATTTTTTCTTCACGCCAAAAAACGTGCTGAAACAATCGAAGCATCATGTAAAAAAGTAAGAGGACGCTGGCGCCTTCAATGGTGACAGATAGAAAGTTCCCCTTATCGGCCATGCTGTGATAAATGAAAATAAATACCGTTGTGGCCAGGTAAACTGCAATACGAACCTTGTGCGAGGCGAGGTGATACCTTGCGCCCACCAACGAGTTAAACGCGGCCCCGAGTAGAAAAATCCATGCCGCAAAGCGGAGAGATTCCCCCTGCAGGCCCAGCACGGCGATACTGCCTCCGATCCCCAAGGTCTGGAAAAAACTGGCAAAGGTAACCTGCCGGTTCCTGCGGGAGAAATCACTTTCATGCGGGGGGGGGTGCAAAATCTCTTTGAGGATCCGATTTTCAGTCAGTTCGCCTACAAACATTGTCACGAACATTGCCAAGGCAAGGTGCCATCCGGTGAATATACCGCCCATGGCAACCCCGATCAGGATGACACTCAAACGGAATCCAAGTGCACGAACACGACCCCGTGCATATCGCCGCAAAAGTCCCATCGGGGCATTTGCCAGTTCGAAGGCTTCCAATTCTCGCAAATCGGGTGTTTTAGGCGCGGCTGCGATCAAATTCTGGTCTCACCCAATAAAGTTCAAGACCAGAATAACGCCCGAGAGTTTAATAAAGGGTCAACCTAAACCGGATTTATAGACTTTTTATGCTTCGCTCACGCCGGCTTGGGCAAAGGTTGCCATGCCGGAATGGCACGCGAGCGCACCCTTCAGGATCGCAATAGCCATTGCCCCGCCGGAGGCTTCTCCCAACCGCAAGCCAAGTGACAGGATTGGGGCTTTATCCAATTCCTGCAGTATCTTGCCATGTGCCCCTTCTTGAGACAAATGCCCGGCCACACAATGGTCCAGCCCCCCCGGGGTCGCTTTGTGCAACGCCAAAGCCGCCGCCGAGCAAATGAAACCGTCCAGAATAACCGGAATACGGCGGCTCCGTGCTGCAGCAATGGCCCCCGCCATAGCCGCCAGTTCACGCCCGCCCAGACAGCGCAGCGCTGTCAGGCCATCCTGTGCCGATTCCGGATTGGCCGCGAGGCCTTCACCAACAACCGTTGCTTTTAACGCCAGCCCCGCATCCGTAACACCGGTACCTCGACCAACCCAATCCGCCGGCGTGCCGCCCAAAACCGCATGTGCGATTGCAGCCGCCGCCGTGGTGTTGGCAATACCCATTTCCCCGACCACCAGCAAATCGGTAGCTTGTGCCACCGATTGCCAACCCGTTTGCAGCGCCTGAACAAAGGCCTGTTCGGTTATTGCCGGCCCTTGAGTGAAATCCGCTGTCGGTGTTTCCAGATCCAGTGCCACCACATCCAGCGTTGCGCCGACAGATTTGCAAATCTGGTTGATCGCCGCGCCGCCATGTTCAAAATTCATCACCATCTGGGCTGTTACCTCGGCAGGAAACGCCGATACGCCGCGCGCAGCAACCCCGTGGTTGCCGGCAAAAACAACCACTTGCGCATTTTCCACCGTGGGAGTCGCCGTGCCGCGCCACCCCGCATACCAGATTGCCAACTCTTCCAGACGACCCAATGCGCCAGGTGGCTTGGTCAGCTGCGCATTGTGGTCTTCCGCAGCACGGCGCGCATCGGCATCAAGAGCCGGCATCGCATCAAGACAGGCGCGGAATTCTGCCAGACTGGAAAAAGGGGCTTGGGACATTGGAGTGCTCCGAATTACATTGGTTCGGGGCTGTGTTTAGCGATAAATGAAGCCAAGACAAACCGGATTCGCGAAGGGGCAAGGTCAATGAACGACAAAAAGGACAGAAAAAGGCTGCAAGCCCACGATATTCTTGCCGCCTTTAGCCTGCTGACCCGATTACCCGTCCCCGTGGACCACGCCCGTGCGGGCGCGCGGGCGGGGGCGGCGGTTTGGGCCTATCCTCTGGTCGGGGCAGTGGTTGGCCTCATAGGCGCGGCCTGTGGGTATTTTGCGCTTTGGCTCGGCGTCAACAGCGGGATTTCGGCAATTCTGGTCCTGTCGGTTACGGCCTTGATCACCGG